>JAKBLB010000013.1:36648-64902 GCA_021832305.1 Pseudomonadota bacterium
CCCACCCGGTCCAGTTGGGCTTCCTCCAGAAAATCCAGTAATTGCCGGAAATCCTCTTCCGTTTCACCGGGAAACCCCGCAATGAAGGTACTGCGCAAGGTCAGATCGGGACAATCACGACGCCAGGACTGGATGCGTTCCAAGGTCCGTTCCACATCTCCCGGCCGTTTCATGGCGCGCAGAATACGCGGACTGGCATGCTGCAGAGGAACATCCAGATAAGGCAGAACCAACCCCTCGGCCATGAGGGGAATCAACTCGTCCACATGGGGGTACGGATAAACATAATGCAGGCGCACCCAGGCCCCCATCTGGCCCAGGGCACGGGCCAGTTCCGTCATCCGGGTACGCAGGGGACGCCCCTGCCAGAAGCCTGTTCGGTACCGCACATCCACCCCGTAGGCACTGGTGTCCTGAGAAATCACCAACAACTCCCGAACCCCGGCCTGGACCAGATGCTCGGCCTCCTGCAGCACTTCCCCAAGCGGACGGCTGACCAGATCCCCACGCAGGGAAGGAATGATGCAGAACGTGCAGCGATGATTGCACCCCTCGGAAATCTTGAGGTAGGCGTAATGCGCCGGGGTCAACTTGATCCCCTGGGGCGGAATCAAGCTGGTGAAGGGATCATGACGCTGCGGGAGGTGTTCGTGCAACGCCTGCATCACCCCTGCCTGGTCATGAGGTCCCGTAATCGCCAATACCTGTGGGTAAGCAGCAAGAATCTTGCCTGCCTGGGCCCCCAGACAGCCGGTCACGATGACTCGCCCATTTTCCGCCAGTGCTTCTCCGATAGCGTCCAGAGACTCCTCGATGGCCGATTCGATGAAGCCGCAGGTATTCACCACCACCACGTCCGCCCCCCCATAATCTCCCACCACGTCGTACCCTTCGGCCCTGACCTGCGTCAGGATCCGTTCGGCATCCACCAACGCCTTGGGACAGCCCAGAGAGACAAAACCGACGCGCGGTACGGAAGAAGCGGAAGGCTGACGATTCACCACAAAAGACTCCTTGACGGTCAATGGGTCCCACACCAGCGCAGGACCCTTTGGCCCCTATGGTAGCAGAGGACAAAAAAAACCCGCAGAGTCTGTTCTGCGGGTTGAAGCCTCTATCGAAAGGAAACCTTTGCAATAAAGGAGGAGGAGATAAAAATTCGGGTCGGAAATCAAGAGGGCCGACACCCCGGCTTGCGCATGTTGCAGCGCACAATTGCAAGATTACTGGAGCAAAAGTTTCTTGTCAACACTTTTTTGTTGCACCGCAACATTACCGCCCTGTCTGTAATTTGAGATCATCTCATTGTTTTATTAATATTTTATTAAATGTCCCACCATGACCTCTTATTCATGGAATAATGCCCCTATTGTGCTGCACCATACCCAGGACAAAACCATGAAAGACCCACGAGTGATCAAGAAATACCCCAATCGGCGCTTATACGACACGCGCTCCAAGCGGTACATCACGCTCTGTGAAGTCAAAACGTTGGTTCTCGAACAGGCCCCCTTTCGGGTCATCGACGCCAGAACCCAACAGGACCTGACCCGCTGCATCCTGATGCAGATCATCCTGGAAGAGGAATTGGGCAAAGCCCCTCTTTTCAGTTGCGAGATGCTTTCCCGGATGATCCGCTCCTACGGCAACGGCATGCACCACTTTCTCGGTCATTATCTGGAACAGGGATTGCGTTACGTTCTCGAAAGCCCCTCGCAAGATGCCGGATCAACTCCCGGCACAGAACTCCAGGATCCGTACCCGGCCAATGACAAACCTTCCCTGCAGGATTTGATGGGACACCATCTTGACCAGATCACTCGGTTGTTTCACACGTTACAGCAGCAAGTCGAAAACACTCCCGTTGCGACTTCACTCCAGAATCAACACATGAGCCCAATGAATGGAAGCCACGCCGAGCACGATCAACCCCATCTGCAGGGCAGAGGTACGCAGATCCACCCGACGGTGTAGCCCGGGAATCAGGTCGGCCACCGCCACATAGATCATACTGGCCGAGGCCAAAGCCAAAAGGTAAGGAACCCATTTCTGCAGGGATTGCAAGGCCAGGCAGGCGATGACCGCCCCCACCAGGGTCGCCGTACTCGAAAACAGATTGAAGGCCAGGGCACGCGGACGGGACATCCCGGAATGCAGCAAGACCAAGGCATCCCCCGCTTCCTGAGGCAGTTCATGGGCAATGATGGCCAGCGCCGTAACCATCCCCAAACGGGTATCGCTGACAAAGGCTGCAGCGATGATGATTCCATCCACGAAATTGTGTACCGAATCCCCCACCACCACCATGGCCCCCGTCCGCCCCTGAGGCTCATGGGCGTGAGCATGGGCGTGAGCTTCCAGTCCGACCACGTCATGGACATGGACGTGCCGCCAGAGCACCAACTTTTCCAGCAGAAAAAAAATCAGGATACCCACCAGCACCGTGGCTGAAACCGCTTCCGGGCTGGCCTCATGCTGAAAGGCATGGGGCAGGATTTCCAGAAAAACGGCGCCCAGCAAGGCGCCAATGGCGTAACTCACCAGCATGGGAACCCAGGCAGGACGGGCAGTATATATGACCAGTGCCGCACAAAACATCGACAATACGCCAGCCACTACCCCTGCCAGCATAGAATTCATCAACGGTGTCATAAAAAAAGCATCAGGAAGGCAACCCCGCCATTATACGCCTCCCCCCACGTTTCATGATTCCACCCTCCAAACGACGTGTCCCATGCGACCCGCCCCCAAACCCTCCTTCCGGTAGGAATAGAACGATTCATTCTCCAGGACGGTGCAATGTTCCCCGCCATAAATTCGGGTGACCCCCAACCGAGCCAGACGCAAGCGCGCCAACGCAAAGAGATCCGCCCACCATTTCCCCTCCTGGCCAGAACGGAAAGCTTCTTCGGATTCGGGCTGGGATCGAAGAAATTGCTCCCGCACCTCTGTGCCCACCTCGAAGGATTGTGGCCCGATGGCCGGCCCCAACCAGACCAGAACACCCTCGGGGTCCACCGCCATGGCCTGCAGGGTATTTTCCAGTACGCCTGCTGCCAGGCCTCGCCATCCTGCATGTGCCGCGCCCACCACGGGTTCCCGTTCATGACAAAAGAGCACGGGCAAACAATCTGCCGTCAACACGATGCATCCGATGCCCGTCTGCCGGGTCACCGAAGCATCTGCCCCCCCATCCATCCCCTCCTGCTCCGTTTTGACTCCAACTCCGTGCACCTGGGTCAGCCACCATGGCTGTATCTGAAAGGTTCGCGCCAATGTTTGCCGGTGTTGATTCACCTGCTCGGGTGCCGTCACTCCCTGCAACCCCAAATCCAAACCGCGCCGGGTACTCCAGGTGCGCACTCCGGGCGGAGCCGGCCAATCGACCGGCCCTCCAGGCAAGGGCGTGCCTGATTGTTCACCCATGAGCGGCCTCTTCCAGCACCTGGATCAAACGGACCATATCCTCGGCCAGAGGAATCTCCCAGGCACAAGGTTGCTGGGAGTCGGGGTGCAGGAATCCCAGATGGAACGCGTGCAGGGCCTGTCGCCCAAAGTCCCGCAATGCTGCACTGCTGCGCCCATCGAGGATGATACTTTTACCCTTGTAGACAGGATCCCCGGCGAGAGGGAACCCCAGATGCTGCATATGCACCCGGATCTGATGGGTACGTCCAGTTTCCAGACGACATTCCAGCAAGGTATGACAGGGCAAACGCCGCACCACCTCGTAGTGCGTGACAGCCGGGCGCCCCGCCGTCGTAATGGCCATACGAGTGCGCTGCGTGGCATGACGGCCCACGGGCGCATCTACCGTCCCTCCCTCCAGGACCTGGCCCTGAACCAGCGCCCAATAATGTCGATGCACCGTGCGTGCCTGCAACTGACGCACCAACTCTCCATGAGCCGTCAACGTCCGTGCCACCACCATCAACCCGCTGGTATCCTTGTCGAGACGATGCACGATACCACTGCGGGGAACCCGCGCCACCGCCGGATCATGAAACAGCAAGGCATTCTGCAGGGTCCCGCGCCAGTTTCCATGACCGGGATGCACCACCAAACCTGCAGGTTTATGGATGACCCTGAAGGACTCCTCCAGCGCCACGGTTTCCATGGGGAGGTCCTCCGGAATGACTTCTTCCGAAAAGACTTCCGGCTCGGTCTCCAGCCACAGGTTTTCTCCTCCCCAGACGCGCGTCTTCTGCTGCGCCGGTGCCTGGTCCAGTCGAACCCGCCCCGCTTCGATCTGGACCTGCCAACGGGAGCGTGACCAATCAGGGAAGAGACGGGCCAGCGCCTGATCGAGACGCAGCCCTCCGCATTCCACGGGAACCTTCAATTCCAGCGGTTCATTCTCTTCAGGACTGTTATAATGAAAAGATTGCATGGTGAGAATTTTCATGAAACACTCCAGTGTACTCCGAAACGTTGCCCTGACTCTCGTCATAGCCTTGGTGGGCTGTAGCGAACTGGAAAAAAGCGATGACCCCACCAAAAACTGGTCGGCCGCCAAACTCCATAGTGAAGCCAAAAAGGACCTGCAGGAAGGCAACTATGAGCAGGCTGCCAAACTCTATGAATCCTTGCAATCGCGCTATCCCTACGGTACCTATTCCACTCAGGCTGAACTGGAGCAGATTTACGTCTACTACAAACAACATGAATCCACCTCGGCAGTCAGCGAAGCCGACCGGTTCATCAAGGCGCACCCCAACCACCCGGCCGTGGATTATGCCTATTACATGAAGGGGCTAGCCAACTTCAGCGATGATCTGGGGATTTTTGGCATTTATACTGACAGCGATCTGGTGCAGCGGGACACAAAACCGACCAAGGATTCCTTTGATGCCTTCCGCGACCTGATCACCCGCTTCCCCAACAGCCGCTACGCCCCCGATGCCATCATCCGCATGAAATACCTGGTCAATGCCCTGGCGCGCAACGATGTGGCCGTGGCACGCTACTATTATCGGCGTCAGGCCTATCTAGCCTCGACGGATCGGGCCCTGAACATCCTGAGGGATTATCCCCACACCGCCGCCCAGGAAGACGCGCTCGACATCATGGCGCGCAGTTATGATGCCATGGGCCTCAAGGATCTGAGCCAGGACACGGTGCGCGTCCTCAAACTGGACTTCCCCAAAAGCCGCTACCTGACCGCGCAAGGCGATCTGGCCAAAAAGGTCGAATGGTGGCGCTTTTGGCAGACCAGCACCAGTCAGTGAGGCGCAATCGGGGGCGGAGATGAGGTCACCGTCCAGTACTGGTAAAACGCTTCATCCGGGCGCACCATCCCCAACTCGTGACGCGCCCGTTCCTCGATGGCGTCGGAGCCCGACTTGAGGTCCGCCACCTCAGCACGCAAGGTCTGGTTACGCTTTTCCAGGGCCTGATTCACTGCGCGCTGCCCCTGAAGTTGACGCTTCAGGTCCTGACGCCGAACCCAGCCCCCCTTCCCCAATACCAACCCATACCCCAGGGAAAGAATCAGACCGACCATCAACCAGCGTATCAGGCGTATCGTGGTCGGTGACATGGCTCCTCCTCGTGGTCAAGTGCGCCGTGCGAATACGGTGGATCCCCCATAGGTGGCCACCGATCCCAGGGCTTCCTCGATGCGCAGCAATTGATTGTATTTGGCCAAACGATCAGACCGCGACAGTGATCCTGTCTTGATCTGTCCTGCCGAACTGGCAACGGCGATATCTGCAATGACCGTATCTTCGGTTTCACCCGAGCGGTGGGAAATAACATTGGAGTACCCTGCTTTTTTGGCCATTTCAATGGCGGCAAAGGTTTCCGACAACGTGCCGATCTGATTGATTTTGATCAAAATCGAGTTGGCAATGCCTTGGCGAATGCCTTCCTCCAGAATCCTGGTATTGGTGACAAAAATATCATCCCCCACCAACTGGATGCGTCGTCCCAAACGCTGGGTCAACAAACTCCAGCCGGCCCAATCTCCCTCGGCCATGCCATCTTCGATCGTGACGATCGGATACTTGTCCACCCACCGCGCCAGATAGTCCACCAATTCAGCAGACTCCAGTATCTTCCCTTCTGCCTCGAGATGATAACGCCCCTCCCGATAAAATTCCGAACTGGCACAATCGATCCCGATCGCCACTTGTTCGCCCGGACGGTAACCCGCCGCTTCGATGGCCTGCATGATCAGTCCCAAACCGGCTTCATTGCTGGGCAAGCGTGGGGCAAACCCCCCTTCATCTCCCACCGTCGTTGGCATGCCTTGAGCATCGATCAGCTTTTTCAGGGCATGGAAGACTTCCGCGCCGTAACGCAGGGCTTCCCTGAAATTCGGAGCACCCACCGGTACGATCATGAATTCCTGCATATCCAGGCCATTATTGGCATGGGCTCCACCATTGATGACATTCATCTGTGGAACGGGCAACTGGACTGCCGTTGCCCCACCCAGATAGCGGTAGAGGGGCAACCCCGTTTCCTCTGCCGCCGCTTTGGCTACCGCCAGCGACACGGCCAACAGGGCATTGGCCCCCAGACGTGCCTTATTCTCGGTCCCGTCCTGTTGTATCATGATCTGATCGATTTTGGCTTGATCCGTCACTTCCCAGCCCGCCAAGGCCTCAAACAGTTCGCCCGTGATGTGGGATACGGCAGTCAGGACCCCTTTGCCCTGATAACGGGCGGCATCACCATCGCGCAACTCGATGGCCTCACGACTACCGGTGGAGGCTCCCGAGGGTACGCCGGCTCGACCGCGCGCCCCTGCCTCCGTGATCACCTCGGCTTCCACCGTGGGATTGCCCCGTGAATCCAGTATTTCCCTTGCCTTGATTTCTACAATCGCGCTCATGCCTGCTTTCCCGTCCTTGACACGCTCAAATTAATCGGTAGCCCTAACCTCTTTCAAGAGGACAGGGTCTGTTCACTCAACCCGCGCTGTTTGACCAACGTATCCAGCGCCATCAAAGTTTCCAGCAACTCGTGCATCCGCCCCAAAGGCCAGGCATTGGGGCCATCAGACAACGCCTGTTCAGGACGGGGGTGGGTTTCCATGAAGACGCCCGCCACCCCCGCAGCCACCGCTGCGCGCGCCAGTACGGGAACGAATTCCCGCTGACCTCCGCTGGCCCCCCCCAATCCGCCGGGCAACTGGACCGAATGGGTGGCATCAAACACGACAGGACAGCCCGTCCCACGCATGATCGCCAGCGAACGCATATCGGACACCAGATTGTTATAGCCGAAGGAAGCCCCCCGCTCGCAGACCATGATATTGTCCTGACCACTGGCGGCACGCGCCTTGTCCACGACGTTTTTCATATCTGCGGGGGCCAGAAACTGACCTTTCTTGATGTTCACCGGCTTGCCCGCCGCAGCCACCGCCGCGATGAAATCGGTCTGACGACACAGAAATGCCGGAGTCTGCAACACGTCCACCACCGCAGCCACGGCAGCCACATCCTCCCGCTCATGCACGTCCGTCAAAACGGGAACCTGCAAGTCGCGCCGGATGTCCGCCAGGATATCCAGCCCTGCCGACTGTCCCAGCCCCCGAAAGGATTGTCCCGAACTCCGGTTGGCCTTATCGTAAGAGGCTTTGAAAATAAAGGGAATCCCCAGAGAGCGGGTCATTTCCTTCAATTGACCCGCCACTTCAAAAGCCAGGTCACGAGATTCGATCACGCAGGGACCCGCAATCAAAAACAGCGGATGGTCGAGACCGGCTTCAAAATGGGCAATTTTCATGGGGTGACAGGCTCCGCAACCGCCTGATGGTGCATCAGGGCAGCTGCCACAAAGGCGGTAAACAGTGGATGTCCATCACGAGGAGTCGAAGTGAATTCTGGATGAAACTGGCAAGCCACGAACCAGGGGTGATCCGGCAACTCGATCATCTCGCACAATCCCTCCTGTCCCGATTTTCCGGAAAAACGCAGACCCGCATCGGTCAAGGATTCGACGTACCGACTGTTGACCTCATAGCGATGGCGATGCCGCTCGATGATGCGGGCCTTTCCGTAAATCCTGCGGGCCAGGGATCCTTCTTCCAGCAAACATTCCTGCCCTCCCAGCCGCATGGTCCCACCCATATCGGACTGGAGCGAACGTTGTTCCACACGCCCGTCTGCGGTACGAAATTCGGTGATCAAGGCAATCACCGGCGCCGGGGTCAAAGGCATGAACTCGGTACTATGGGCCTCCTGCAACTGGGCGCAATGGCGGGCAAATTCCACCACGGCCAACTGCATGCCCAGACAGATCCCCAAAAAAGGCAGACGACCTTCACGGGCAAACTGAATTGCGCGAATCTTTCCTTCCACCCCGCGTTTGCCAAATCCCCCAGGGACCAATACGGCATCCATGCCTTTCAAAGTACCCAGACCTTCACTTTCCAGTCGCTCTGAATCCACATAGTGAATATGGATTTTGGTTCGCTGGTGAATCCCGGCATGGATCAATGCTTCAGAAAGGGACTTGTAGGATTCCGTCAGGTCGACATATTTGCCCACCAAAGCGATATTCACTTCGGACAAGGGATGTTCCAGCGCATCCACCAGAGCATCCCAGGGGGACAGGTCGGCTTCCGGAACCTCCAAAGCCAGTTTGCGACACACGATACGGTCCAGATGCTGTCGGTGCAATCCCCCGGGGATCCGGTAGATGGAGTCCACATCCGGCGCAGAAATGACCGCCTCCACGGGCACATTCGTAAACAGGGCGATTTTGCGCTGTTCATCGGCGGGCACGGGACGATCCGCCCGACAGATCAGGACATCCGGCTGAATGCCGATCTCGCGCAACTCCTTGACCGAGTGTTGAGTCGGTTTGGTCTTGATTTCCCCTGCAGAAGGCAGATAGGGCAGGAGGGTCAAGTGGATGAAACAGCATTCTTCACGGGGGGCTTCCACCGCCATTTGACGGATGGCTTCCAGAAAAGGCAGAGATTCGATGTCTCCCACCGTCCCGCCGATTTCCACGATGGCCACCTGGGCATCCCCGGCACCCTGACGAATGCACTGCTTGATTTCGTCGGTGATATGGGGAATGACCTGAACCGTCCCTCCCAGATAATCCCCTCGTCGTTCCTTACGGATCACGCTGTCGTACACCTGACCCGTCGTAAAATTATTGCGTTTGGTCATCCGGGTACGCACAAAGCGCTCGTAATGCCCCAGGTCCAGATCAGTCTCGGCGCCATCTTCCGTGACAAAAACCTCCCCATGCTGGAAGGGACTCATGGTCCCTGGATCCACATTGATGTAGGGGTCCAACTTGAGCAAAGTCACGCGCAACCCACGGGACTCCAGAATGGCCCCCAGGGATGCGGCAGCAATACCCTTCCCCAAGGAAGAAACGACACCACCGGTCACGAATATGTATTTTGTCATGGGCAAGGGCAATGAAAGATGGACGATTATACCACTGCCCTTACTTTTTCAGAAATTCCTCAAAGGCCTCAACGGACATGGGACGCCCGATCAAATACCCCTGTACTTCATCGCACCCCTGTTGGCGCAAAAAATCCAGTTGCTGTGTCGTCTCCACCCCTTCGGCAATGGTTTTGAACCCCAGTTGGCGGGCCATTTGAATGATGGCCGAAACGATGGCCCGATCTTCCTGATCGGTGGTGATATCGCGTACGAAGGACTGATCGATCTTGAGTTTATGAACACGAAAACGCTTGAGATAACTGAGGGAGGAATAACCCGTGCCGAAATCGTCGATGGACAAGGAAAACCCCCGCTCATGCAATCGCTGCATCTGTGCCCCTTCGTTCTGGACATCGGTCATGGCGACACTTTCCGTCAACTCCAGTTCGAGAAGGGATGCGGGGACTCCATATTCTGCACTCCATTGAACCAAACGATCTGCAAAGTCCGTCTGGCGAAACTGAACCGCCGACACATTGACGGATACCGGAACCACACGCTTCCCTTGCTGAATCCAGTTGCGCAATTGGTCCAGCGCCGAACGGATCACCCATTCTCCCAGAGGCAAAATGAGCCCGCTCTCTTCCGCCACGGGAATGAACTCGGTGGGATGGACTGCGCCCAACTCCGGATCGGTCCACCGCAACAACACTTCCGCCCCGATGCAGGCATGGGTGACCAGGCAGACCAGGGGCTGGTAAACCAGATGGAGACCACAGACTTCCAAAGCGGTGCGCAGGGCATTGACCAAGTGCAAGTTGCGCACCATGGAGGACTGCATCTCCGGCGTAAAAAAACAAAATCCATTCCGGCCCCTTTGCTTTGCCTGATACATCGCCAGATCCGCTGCGCGCGACAATGCCTCGAGACTGTCCCCATCCTCCGGATACAACGCCACCCCAATGGAAGCAGTCATTTTCAAGTCGTAATGGGGCGTTGGAAAGGGAGTTGCCAGGGATTTGAGCAATTTGGTCGCCACCTGGGCTGTGCCGTGTCCATCACTGCTGGGCAGCAACAAAATAAACTCATCTCCCCCCACGCGCGAAAGAACGTCCTCTTCGCGCAGAATATGGCGCATCTGCCGAGTGACATGTATCAGAACCCGGTCCCCTTCACTATGCCCGAGGGAATCGTTGACGTCTTTGAATCGATCCAGATCGATGAACAACAATGCCAGATGACCTTTGCTCCGACGCGCCATCTGCAATGCATATTTGAGGTGTTCGTCAAGACGCAAACGGTTCGGCAATCCCGTCAGGGCATCGTAATTTGCCAGATACTGGATACGTTCCTGAGACAAACGTCGTTCCGTCACATCACGACTGATGCCCAAAAAAGCACGAATTTGCCCGGACTCAGCCCGCAAGGGGGCTGCATGGGTTTCCATGAAACGGTGCGATCCGCGCGCGGAAATCAGTTCAAATTCCAGTATCCCATTCTCTCCCGCCATGACCCTTGCATGCAGTTCACTCCATCGTTCGCGGTCCGGGAACGAAACGAACTCCAGCAGAGGCCGACCCACCCCTTCCTCCATACGGTCCAACTCCAGCATGGCCAACCCCACTGTATTGATCTCGAGGATTGTGCCCTCCGGGCTGACCAACATGATGCACTCGGGTTGAGTCTCCAGGATCGTGCGCAGATGCGCCTCGCGATTTTCCAGGGTGCGATACACTTGGGCGCGATCCACCTGGAGGTCAAAGTTATCCCAGGCAAAACTGATATCCTGAGACATTTCAAGCAACAGGGAACGAACTGCCTCATCAAAAATTTCCGTTTGTCGGGAATACAGTACAAGAAAACCTGCCACCCGACCGGCACGCCAAAGCGGTAATACCGCGCAGGAACCCCAACCAAAGGGACGGGATCGTTCCCTCCAGAACAGGGACCCCGGATCTTCCATGAAATTTTGGCACCAAACGGGTTCCCGAGTCCGAAATGCCCGTTCCACCAGTCCTTTTCCGGAAGCGAGTTCAGGATCCACGGAGACCTCTATGCCCTCGACATAGGCCGTTCCATCCCCATACACGGAAATCGGTCGAACTCGTCGGGTCGATGGATCGAGTTCTCCCACCCAGGCCAGATGCATGCCGCCAAATTCCACGGCATCCCGACAAATTTCGGGAAACAGTTCATCCATACTGTGGGAATGCAGGATCGCCTGGTTGCATTGACTGAGCGCCGCATAAAATTGGGTCAGGCGCTGAATCCGTGTCTCGACCTGCTTGCGTTCCGTCACGTCACGCACGATCATGATGCGTTGTCCCTGATCCACTAGGGCAGCGCTGACTTCAGCGGTAAAAGGGATTCCCGTACGATGCCTGAAACGGCATTCCAGCGGCGAAGTTCCTTCGCTCCCCAGGGATTCCAGGAAATTCTGCGCCCCTTCCCGCTCTGAATGAGTCAGCACCTGTGGCACGAAGAGCCCGACCAACTCGTCATGATCATAACCCAACAGGGTGCAAAGACAGGAATTGACTTCCAGGAAACGTAACCCCTCATCCACGAAGGCAATCCCTTCCGGTGCCAGGTCAAACAGTTGGCGGTAGCGCCTCTCGCTGACCGTCAACCGATCGATCAATCGTCGGCTGTCGATGGCGATCGCTGCCAGATGCGTGGCGGTACTGATGAGGTGGCGGTGATGCTCGGTGGGTAGCCCGGGCTCACGATAGTACAATGCAAAGGTCCCCAGCGCCTCACCGTACGCATCGAGAATAGGCGAAGACCAACAGGCCCGTAAACCCAGGGGAAGTGCCAGCGAACGGTAATCCTCCCAGAGCGGATCGGAAGCAATATCCTCCACGAAGACATCCGCCTTTCGATAGATTGCCGTCCCGCACGATCCGGCCTTGGGACCAATGGGCTGTCCATCCACCGCCCGTATGAATTCCGAAGGCAAACTGGGAGCGGCCCCATGGCGGAGTCGTCCTGCTTCATCCAACAACAAAATCGATCCCAACATACCCGGTGCCTGTGCTTCGAGACTCTGCACCAAACGATTCAGGATCTCACTCAGGGGATGTTGCGCCACCACCCTTTCCATGATCTCAACCTGAGCCAACAAAAGAGATTCCGCTTGCTTCTGGCGGGACTGGTTATGCGCAATCCCGAGAATTTGCGTCACCCGCCCCCGCTCATCGAACTTGAAGGGCGTTTCATGGCTGACCATCCAATGCCAGGTCCCATCCTTGTAGCGCAAACGGTACTCGATTCGACGGACCTCTCCCGCCAGCGCACGACGCCAACGACGATGATTGAGACGGATCCGTAGTACATCCTCGGAATGAAAGATGCCTTCGATGGCCTTGCCCATGGCCATCATGTCGGCGGGCGTATATCCCACCTCGACCGCCCAATGGGCATTCAGGTACAGGGCACGCCGTTCCACCACATCGAACACATAGACCGTACCCGGCTCCGCATCCAGAATGGCATTCAATAACTGAACCTGACGCTGCAGGGCAGCCAGCGCCTGATAGGGATCACAGTTGTCGTATTGCTCTTCGCCCATCCCCACCTCCAGGTGGGATTATATTCCATTTACAAAGGGATTACCCCGAATGCCCCCCTGTGAAGTCAGCCTGTTCCCCTTCAGATTTTTTCCCATTCAAGTCTTGAAGGTGCGGGTTTGCACATCCATTTCCCGGACCAGCGCGGACAATATCCGTTCGGCTTCTTCGATGGTCTGAACCACCACGGCATTTTTCTCGGCTCCTTGGGCAATCTGTTCGATGCGATTGGCCACTTCCCGTCCTTCTGTGCTCTGGGACTGGACAGCGGCAACGATGTCCCCGACCCCCGCCATGATCTTTTCAGAACTTTGGGCGATATCGTCGATGGTGCTGCCCGCTTTTTCTGCCATTTTTTCACCAAACCGCACCTTGTCCACAGCCAACTGGATGCGCGCAATGGCCTCCTTGGTTCCTTCGCCGATATCCTGCGAAACCTTGCCGATCAGAGCCCCACTCTGGGCACTCTGCCCCGCCAGTTTGCGGACCTCATCCGCCACCACGGCAAACCCCCTGCCTTGTTCACCCGCCCGGGCCGCCTCGATGGCCGCATTGAGCGCCAACAGGTTGGTCTGGTCCGCAATTTCCTTGATGGCATTCACCAACTCGGTAATCTGTCCCGCGCGTGCGCCCAACTGGCGCACCGATTCGGAAGCCTGTAACACCTCATGGCTGATGGCCTCCATGTTGTCTACCACTTGCACCACGATATCCTTGGCCCCGGACAGGGACCCTGCCGAAAGTTTCTCCACCATGCGCGCATTGTCCGCCGTGGCGTCGATACTGGTGGACATCTCCTCCACGCTGGCCGCCGCCGCCTGTGCCGCCTCCGACTGCCGGGTAGACACCTCCGAGGCCACCCGTACGGCCTGATTCATCTGGCGTGTACTCCCACTGATGTTGCGGGCCGTTGCGCTGATCTGATCGATCACTGCCCCCATCAATACTTTGGTGGACTGAATTTCGCAAAGTAACCGGCCTGTCTCGTCCCTTCCCGAAATATCGACCATACGACTGAAATCACCATCCACGATTTCTTCCAGGTGGGTGGAAACCTCATTCAGAGGAGCCGACACAAACCGCCGGGCAACCCAACCAAAGATGAAGAAGAGCAAGATTTGCAACACCAGTTGGGTCATCACCATCATGAAAGTGATCAAATACAACCGGTGAAAGTTTTCCGACAGGTCGATGGTCAGGTCAGAGGCCCCGTTAGACGAACCGACTTCGACAACATGGCAATTCAGACAATCCGTTTCATGAAAATTGTGACTTTCGATATAAGGGGTAATGACGCGCATCAGAGGATGCCCATCTACCCAACTGACGGATGCAAGAGGCAATGATTTGCCCGCCTTGACGGAATTTTCGATCGTCTGCTTGACCAACGGGTCATCCAGGTGTTCTTCCGGCAACCCCGGACCGAACTGGTTCACCACCTGGGGCGTGCGCACCAGTCGCAGGGCCGTGAGTTGCTGTCCTTCGATGATCTTTTTGATCATTAATTGACGATTATGCGGGTCGGTAATGGCGCCCGTGACCATCAGCATATTGGCGCTGTCGATGACCTGCATCGCCACTCCATGTCCCTTTCCGACCGCATCGTCGAAGATGGCCTGACGCAGTCGCTGATAGGCTACCACGCTGGCCGTTGTCAGCAATATGAAGAGAACCGGCTGAACGGCCACTTGCATCTTGATGCGGATGGGGAGCCTGGCAAACCAGCATCGCAAAGAAAACCTCTGTGCCGGAGGATGCACGGGATGCTGGCGATACAGGGCCTCGGCCGCGCTCACTTCGTCCCGTGAGGGCTTGCGGCGCAGGGACAGGTAACCCACCACCTGCCCCTGACGGAAAACCGGAGACACGGTGGCTCGTACCCAGTAATGGTCGCCACTCCTGGCCCGGTTCTTGACGATGCCTCGCCATGGATAACCGGCCTTGATCGTCTTCCACAAATCCTCGAAAGCCCAGCGCGGCATATCCGGATGACGCACCAGATTATGACTGGTGCCGACCAGTTCGGCACGGGTGAAACCGGAGATTTCCACGAAAGCATCATTGGCCTCAGTGATGATCCCCTTGAGATCCGTACGGGTAACGAACACATAAGAATCGGAGTAATCGATCTCCCGTTGTGTCACAGGGCCATTATTTTTCATGAGTATTTCCTTCCGCCTCTAAATCCGCATCCACATCCGTATACTGTACTATCGGATGACCCAACCCAAACTTGAGAGATTTAATCCGACTGCTAGCATACCCGTATTACACCCATGCTGTCTCCTTTCAAAAACACCACATTACAGCCTCAATTCTCCCCTTTGCTCCCTTTCCAAAACCTGGACACAGTGCGATAATCACCCTTCCTGATCAAAATTTCCGGCGTTTTCCCCTGTTATCCCGTTCTTTCAGTAATGCAACCTGTTCCCCCCCCGACAATTCCAGGACGGACGTGACCCTGCCCACTTTTCTTGCCCTTTTGCACGCGCGAACTTCCAGTTCTACCGTTTTCAACCCATGGCGAGATACGGACTCCCTCAATGATGCCAACCCGTCGGCTCCGCAGCAACGCCTCTCCCATCTGACCCGCTATCTGGAGGAACGCCTGAACCGGGCACGCTGGATCCTGATTGCCGAAGCCCCCGGTTACCAGGGTGCCAAATTTTCCGGTTGTGCGATGACCAGTGAACGACGCCTGCTCGAAGACACGGGCAGCATGCACCCGATGAGTTGGAACCCGGCACCGACCCACCGCTTTTTTTCAGGGGACAAATTCCGCACCAGCCGGACGTTACTCTCTGATGGCCGACAAAATCCTGCAGGGGCTCTGGAACCCACCGCGACCATGGTATGGAACACGATGCTGGGACTCGGCCACAGCCATGATTTCGTGCTATGGAACGCCTTTGCCTGGCATCCCCACCACCCGCTCAACCCCCTCACCAACCGCACCCCCACCGACACGGAGTTGGAGTCGGGCAAGGATACCCTCAAAGCCTTTCTGGCGTTATTCCCACAGGGCCGCCTCATTGCCATCGGGCGCAAGAGCCAGGCAACCCTGGCCTCTCTCGGGATCAGCGCCCACCCGGTGCGCCACCCCGCCAATGGGGGAGGCAGTTTATTCCATCAACAAATGCGAGGGCTTCTGGCCGCCAGCGCCAATCCGTAAAGAGCCACCCGGTCCGTCACAATGACCTGCACGGGCATGGCTTCCAGCAAGGGACGCATGCGCCCCTTATCCACAAAAGACTCCAGGAAACCAGGTTGGCGTAGCAAGGGCAGGATTTTTGGGGCAATCCCCCCGCCCACGTACACCCCACCGCGACTCATCACCTTGAGTGCCAGATTGCCCGCTTCCGCTCCATACAAACAGACGAACCAATGCATCAATTCCACACACAGTGGATCCGTTGCTTCCACTGCCGCCTGCGCCAATACCGCGCCTACAGAACCTTCCGCCAATGCTGCCTGCAACCAGAGAGGGGGAGATGAATGTTCGTAGGCCCGTAAAAACTCGTGGAGTTCGGGCAAGGCCATCCCGGAGACCACCCGCTCCCAACTGACATGGCCATGACGCGCCTGAAGAAATCGCCAGAGCGCCAACTCCCGTTCCGTGCGGGGGGAAAATGAGGTATGCCCACCCTCCGTGGCAAAAGGATAAAAACGGGTGCCATCCCAATGAATGCCCGCCTCGCCCAACCCGGTTCCCGCTGCAATCACGGCGCGATTCCCTTCTCCGGACACCCCTTCCTGCAAGGAAAAAAGTTCATCCCCATTCAGAGCAGGCAGCCCCCAGGCTACGGCTTCCAGATCATTGAGCAGGACACACTCGACCCCGAAGTGTTGGCGTAAGACCGCCCCCTCCACCACCCAGGGGAGGTTGGTCACCTGGGCGCGCTGCCTGGCAACCGGGCCCGCCACCCCCAGCGCAATCCCCTCCACAGGGGAATCCACCTGAGTCATGTATTCTTCCAACACGGCTTCCAAAGTGGCATAGTGCGGACTGGGGTACTCCCGCACCTCCGTCAACGCCACTGCCGCCCCCTCTCCCTCAGCCAATGCCAGACGCGTTTTGGTCCCGCCGATGTCCCCCACCAGAATCCGTTTCATCATCTCTCCCAACGTCTAATCGCCCAACATACGCTGATTATAGCCAACCGGGTCGGGAAGTTGAGTTGTCAGTCCCGATGCTGGGCTATTTCTCCTTGAATTCTTCGATCAAGTGGAATACCATCAAAAAAAGGCTATTATCACGGTTGGCGGTTTGGCTATGCTGTCTGCAGTTCTGTATCCAACAAACCATTACCTGCCCTCCGATCATCAGGCCGATCTCATTTCCGACATCAGTGAGGAGAAAATCATGCCCCATACATCTCTTGAATCGCCCGTGAAAGACGACAAAAAACCGAGAAAGACCAGTAAGGCCTCAACACCGACAACGGCCAAACCCAGAAGACAAAAAACCCGCGCATCAACAACCGAAATAGCCATTCAGGGAAACGGTATCGAGCGTGATGAGATGATTGCAGTGGCTGCGTATTACCGTGCAGAACGTCGAGGCTTCAATGGTGGCGATACCCTGGCTGACTGGCTTGAAGCCGAGGCTGAGGTCGATGCTCTATTACAACCACATTAACCCGGAGGAGTCAGGATGGCCAACATCACCCGTTTCGATCCATTCGGCAATATGTAGGACTTTTTCAGAGGCTTCATGCTCAGGCCAGTTTTCCGTGGGATGGAGGTGACCGAACCTCAAATAAAACTGGATGTGTCAGAAGATGACAAGGCCTACAAAGTCAAGGCGGAAATCCCCGGCGTGAAGAAGGAGAACATCCAGGTCTCCATCGAAGGCAATCAGATTTCCATCAGTGCCGAGACCAAAAAGGAAAAGGAAGAGAAGGAAGGTGAAATGTGATCCACAGCGAGCGTTATTACGGTAAGGTCAGCCTCAGCCTTGGCCAGGAAGTCGATGATGGCGGTACCATCGCCAAATATTCCGACGGCGTGCTCGAGGTGACGCTCCCCAAGAGACCAGGGGGAACCCGGGGAAGACAACTCACGATTTCATGAGTGTTTGCTCATCTGCCCACATGGATTCTATGGGCGGATGGCTAGGCGAATGATTTCAGATAAAATCCGGGTTGAACATCTATCTTCCCGGCTATCTTTTCCGCCAGCAGCCTAAAGTCCCTTTTTGCATCCTGCACGGCATTGGCGTGGCTGCCGATAGCGCCGTCGGCCGAGGTCAGATTAAAAATGGGCTTCCTATGTTCCTGCGCCATCGGGATCAGGCTACGGTAGTGCTTTATGGTTGCCAAGCAATAGGGGTCATCTTCCTGGCGAAGTGCTTTTTGGGGTATTTCATTCAAAACGTATTCCCGATACACATTGGGAATACGCTGCACCCATTTGTCGTAAGCCTTGACCGGACGATCCAGGCGCACGCCATGCTGCTGGCACAGGTAACCAATGGGCAGCATCTTCCCCTGTGGGAGTTTGAAATCCGGGTAACCGATTTTTTCGGTACTTGCATTCCAGTTGTCCAACCTTTTTTGCCAGAGGTTTTTCCAGCCCCTCAGGGTAGGGCCCAGGTTTTTCAAACCCTGTAAGGAGAAAAGGTCAGCGCCAAGTGGGATCGTTACATAATCCGTCGCCACCAATACCGACCGATTGATTGCGCCCAGATTCGGGCCTATATCCACCAGAATGATGTCCGCTTGGACCTTTCTGGCCGCCATCTGCATCACCTGCCAAAAAGAACTGAGAATACGCATGGGGCGATAAAGATTATTGTCGCCCATGCTGTTGGGCCATTCGGCAGACAATGCGTCTTCGTAGCCGGAGAGGTTTACGTCACCGGGCAGTAGAAACAAGTCGGTGGCAATATTCTGAAGAACCGGTTCTGCAATATCGCCCACGCCTGTCAGTGGCTTGACACACTGGTAGATGGTTGATCCAAGACCCCTCTGATCCCAAATTGCCTCTATGTTATCTTCATCCAGAAATGCTGCAGTCAAGTTGGCCTGTGGATCCAAGTCGATTATTACGACCCGTTTACGCAGACTCGCGAACATCCAAGCCAGATGATAAATAAGGGAAGTTTTGCCAACACCCCCTTTGTTGTTGAAAAATGTCAGCACAGGTGAAGTCATTGTTTTCCCCTTAACGTGCATACGACGGCACTTTGATTCGTCTCGAATTCCGGGGCAGGATTCCCATTCCTTTCCATCTCTCTTCGAGTAGTGGCAATACCCCTCCCGAAGGCTTGTATGAAACCGAAGGTTTTCAGCACCCCCCCAATATTCGGATTACGATAATCGGTGATGCCTGGCCTGCCAAAGTTTTCAGAGGTGACATTCCCATAGGGGCCACCTGGGCTGTTGATCTCGATCCGGTCATTGAACCAATATACCCGGACAGGCGCATTGGTGCTTTCATATGTACGATGGAGTACCGCGTTATACAGAATTTGTTGGATCGCCGCAGGTGGATAAGGCATTTCTATCTGGTGCGTTGGAGTTGAAGTAATATCAACAGCGACACGGTTATGGGCCTTGAGTTTTTCCTCAGTACGACGGAGCAGTTCAACGATCGATCCGCCGATATCTTCCTCGTCAACCACGGGATCGGCAAGGTCCGTTCCATCAATTCGCAAGAACTGAATATAGGCACCTGGTAAAAAATCCTGAGGGCTCTTTCCGATGGCCAGCAGACCAAGCACCGTCGGAGTTGTGTTCTCGGGGGAAACGATCATCTTGCAGGTCGCTAATCGCTCTTCATAGGTGCGCCCGTTATTCTCCAACACATCGGCGGCAAAGGCTGCGGGGAGGAACTCGTTTTCAAAAACAGATTTCGAAATATCCGTAATCCTTGCCGATGGGATAGGATAAATATCAAAGGGAAGATTCTTATATCTTCTTCTTTCATTGAGAATTCGTTCTTCCTGCTCGTTTGCTAGAGAACGCCGGGGGCCGGTTCTAATCCAGATTCTTCCTTCGTATTTCACTGGCGGCATATCGGAAGGCATGACTGTAACGATAGCCATTTCCGATCCTTTTAATATTCGTTTTTCAACCGAGAGAACGGGCAGCGGCAGAATATTGCCGTCTGTTTTCATATCGGCAAGTGCCAGCAATAATTCATCCGTTATGGGCTCACCCGATGGAGTCCCATCATCCCCTGCACCAATGAAAAGAACCCCTGGACTGTTGTGATTTGGCAAATCATTGGAAAATGCACAAACAACTTGTCGTGCTTTCCTGGATACATCGCCCCTGAACGATTTTTTACGTTCTGTAAGGTCCGATTCCGTGTCATTCAACAATGCTTCCAATTGTTGGTCAGAAAGCCTTTCCATTGTCATTTCCCCCTCTTATTCCATGACGATCCACACCGTAACCGTGCCACCCCTGCCCACGAGCAGCGCATCAACCAAGTCATGACTGCGGTACTCGGGAATGATTGTTCGTCGTTTGTGGTTATCCCATTTCCAACCAACGCCGGTCAAGGCAGACAAAAATGTGTCGCCAGGAAGATGCTCACCCTACTCTTATTGGGAGTTCTGTCTGACAAGAAACGCCACATTATAACCTCCATGGCGCTCCACGGTTTCCATTGATCGCAGCATACTCCCCCGGATCAAATATTGGAGGAGATGTGGTTCTGGTTCGTTGGGAGGGTACAACGGGCAATAGTGTAACTTCCCAGTGGAAATTGGAAATAACGCCGCTCAGTTGCCGTTTACCGTCTCATGAGCAGATTGCCGAATCGGAGATGACGGAAACCACCCGGGAATGACCGCTGCCATTGACATCACGCCAGAGCAAAGAAAAGAACCACTTTCGTTCTTGAGCAGATTTCTCCCTGGCATCGCGGTATGGGCCTATGGCTCCCGCGTAAAATGGACTGCCCGCCCAAACTCTGACCTCGATCTCGTGGTTTTCTCCTCATCGGCACAACGCCCTCTGGTCTCGGAACTGAAAGAAGCCCTGGATGAAAGCAATCTTCTGTTCATCGTGGACTTGCATATTTGAGATGAAGTGCCCGAACGTTTTCACGGAATCATCCGCAAGGAATATGTCGTCCTGCAGGAGGAGAAGTAACCACAAGTTGCTTTGGGTATGGCGGAAAAATGGCGAAGTTTTGTGTAAAGTGGATAATGGGTCATCCAGGTCACCGACCAGGGATATTCAGAACCGGTATAATCAGAGCGGTCGGGGGTGGTTATCTGTAAATACAGGAGAAGGCCGAAATGGGTATCACCTACGCAGATTTGAGACTGGCCAACGATGCACGAGATGATCTGGAAGAGTTGAATGCCTGCGCCGTGGTGGATACGGGCGCAATGCACTTGTGTATTCCTGAGCACATCGCCCTGCAATTACAACTCAAGACCAGATCAAAACGCGAAGTACAAACAGCCGCCGATGGCAAGTCGCACTTGGTGGACTATGTCTCACCTGTGCGAATATCCATGCTTAACCGAGAATGCGTAACCGGTGCGCTTGTCATCGGCAATCAGGTGTTGCTCGGCGCTATCCCGATGGAAGACATGGATTTGATTATTGAACCGGCAAAACTACGCGTCAGCGTCAACCCGCTGAGTCCCAATATTCCAGTATCCATGGCCAAGGGATTGAGTCGGTCAATTCCCCAGCCTCCGTGAATACGGCAGGTGGATGCTCGCAAGTAGTGCCAGACACTCATATCCCAGCGGTGTATGGGGGGAATTTCAACAGGAATGCCTTTCTCACCCTTGGTGACCTTCCAGCCCAGTCAAGAGGGCAATGCACAATCAACCACACAAATCTGGATGCGATGACTTTCCTCCAGTGGGAGAGTTTGCCGCAATCACTCTTCGAGTTCCGTGGCGCCATGGAGTTTCTTTCCATCGGAAGGCAGTTGGCGGGAAACGGTAAGGACTGAAGTGCCCACACGCCTTGCGCACCCACATGGGGCGAGAGGTACGACACCTCGCTAACGTCTGCATCTGGTGGTTCATTCGGGCAACTGAAGGATCAGGAAAAAAAGGCATCAACGGGGCAGCGCCGACCGGCCATGGCAACATGGGTCAGATGAAAAACTTAAACTCATGCGAGAACTGTCTTG
Organism: Pseudomonadota bacterium; assembly: GCA_021832305.1. Classification (GTDB taxonomy): domain Bacteria; phylum Pseudomonadota; class Gammaproteobacteria; order Burkholderiales; family Ferrovaceae; genus Ferrovum. The sequence continues at coordinate 58,688 of JAKBLB010000013.1, forward strand.
ACACAGGGGTCCACTTCACAGATATGAAGTCTCGCCCACCAGATTGACACGCTGCAATAAGGCATATACAATTTGGCATATACATAGGAGAATAATGACGTGCCTATCATATCGACGCCATCCAGACCCAAGGAAGCCAAGTTGTTTCGCAACAACCGTAGCCAAGCGGTGCGGATTCCTGTGGAGTTCGAGCTGCCGGGGGATCGTGTGATGATCCACCGCGAAGGCAGCAAACTCATCATTGAGCCAGTGACCCGGCCAACGAACATCGTCGAACTGCTGGCCGAGTGGAGGAAGGAGGCACCACTTGGACCAGAAGATCAGTTCCCGGCCATTGAGGACATGCCTTCCCAGCCGGAGGACATATTTTGAGCGGATATCTGCTGGATACAAACATTATCAGCGATGTGATCCGTAACCCGGACGGGCCCGCAGCACGTCGCATTGAGCAAGTCGGGCCGAAGGAGATTTTCACCAGCATCATCGTCGCAGCCGAACTGCGCTATGGCTGCGCAAAGAAGGGTTCGTCCAAACTGCTCACCAAGGTGAAGGGCATCCTTGAAACGATCCCGGTGCTGCCGCTGGATATTCCGGCTGACGCCGAATATGGCGGCATCCGCGCTGAACTGGAAGCAGCTGGCCAGCCTATCGGCATGAACGATTTGCTGATCGCCGCGCACGCCTATGCACTCGGCCTCACGCTAGTGACAGACAATACACGCGAATTCAGCCGCATCCGTGACCTCAATGTAGAGAACTGGCTGGAAAGATAGCCAACCTCTGTTGTTAGGCCGACCCCAATGATCATGAGTCGGCCAAGGTGGACGACTGTCCGAGAACCGCTTGTTTGATGGGTTGTCAGGCATTATAAGAGGTGTATGGGGTGGGAATTTCAACAGGAATGCCTTTCTCACCCCTGGTGACCTTCCGGCCCAGTCAAGAGGGCAATGCACAGTCGATCACACAAATCCGGATGCGATGACTTTCCTCCGGTGTGAGAGTTTGCCGCAATCGCTCTTCGAGTTCCGTGGCGCCATGGAGTTTCTTTCCATCGGAAGGCGGTTTCATCCCTTTTCCGCCGAACCAGAACACAAGATAAATGCCATGTCCATCCGCGCCGGGATCGCGGACATACCTGAGAATCAATTGCTCGTGGATCGCTCGCCAGAGATCCTCATGAGTGTCTTTCTTGATTTCAACAGGGACGTTGAATCCGCTCGCGCCGCCAAATAGCACCTTGATGTCGGCACGTTTATCATCCGCATAATTTCCTTCCCGTTCAGCATCAATGCCCAGGGTAGACAGCCGAATTTTCAGGTCGGATAGCAGCGCATCACGGCAGTCATTTTCAGGTTTGGGTTCATCCAGTTTCTTGTTGCTTTTGTCATAACTCCAGTACTGTCTGTACTCATTGGTGCTGCCATCGCGAATTTTTCGGGCGATGTCGCACAGGTGATCGAATGTCAACGCAGCAAGGTCGGCAGCACAGGCAGGCTGGAGGTTGGCAAGGGTGCGACTGACCTCTGCGACACTCAAGCGGCGGAATGCAGCCCTGCGCCGGGCGATGCGCTGATTATGCAATGCACCGCGAAGTTCGTTGCGCCAATGCGATAAGCCAGACAAGGAAATCAAACGTTCAAGTTCGCAGGTAGCGGCCTCTTCCGGATGGCCACCCAACGTATTGATATACGAACGCACCATGTCTGACATACGCATGGCCGCAGTAACAACTCCACCAAACGGTTGATCTGAACAACCCGGCCCAAGCAACTCGATCAGGTGGGCCAGCACAGATATGGGGATGGATATCCAGTCGGGCAAACTACGCCTTCCGAAATCGCCATGCATAAAATTCGCCAGATAGCCCCTGCGCACCTCACTCTTGCCGACATATTGAAACAGCGGCGCTTCATAAACATCCGGCGCAAGCAACAAGCCACAGCCCAGCCAATACACGCGCTGTGCTGCGTCCATGCTACTCAGTTCGAGTTTGCGTGCAACCATCGCGGCAAGAAATTCCTGGTCAAGATAATGCAGCGCTCCCTTCAATAGAGAATCGAGCACAATTACCAACTGGTTTGCTTTGGCGCGCAAGGGAAAACTTTCTAATAACTTCGGTAACGTCAGTCTCGCCACTTCGGCATAAGCCTCATGGTGAACCAATTGAAAAAGTCCGGAAACGTGCTCTTTCTTGGCACGCAGCATCGGCAAGGCATAGGCCAGTATTGCGTCCGCTACCAATGCGGGGCGTTTTCGCACCAGCGCGGAGAACCAGGGCGGATCATCACCGACGGAATGACTCAAACGAAAAACCAGCAACCGCGACAGCACGGTATCCGGAAGCCGTAGTGCTTCATCCGGGCACTCTTGAAATAACGCCTCCATACCAATCAAGCAGGCCGAGCGAATGTAGTGCATTTTCCCCTTGAGTTCGAGATCAATGATTTCGCTGGTGTCAGGTAAATCTGTGCGACCAAGCACATGGCGGAAACCCGAATAGGCCGCCGCGACCAGTTCGTCATCATCCGCCAGAAAACTCTCGAGACGATCACGTGGAGTTTCACCCTGCGCTTCACCCAATAACAACCCTTCATACGCAAGCGCCAGATCATGGAAAATTTTTGGGTTTGCACTGCCTCCACGTATGGCCGAAATATGCTTGCGGTAAAACTGAAGCAGTTCACTTTTGCGCTTCAGTCTCTCGACCTTCCGTTTGCGCTCGCCTAACGCATGTTCCTGTTGCCAGTCTCCGACAGGACAGGTTATGAAAGGCTCGAGCCATTCCTGAAATTTTGGGTACGCATCAGTCCAGGTCTCCAGAAACTCCAATGCAGGAACAGTCAGTTCCTCTTGCCCGTCCCGTTGCTTCAGCCAATGAACGGACCGGACAAAATAAAACCGGGACAACTCGGCATGTCGCTCAGCCGCCGCCTTTTCCAAATACCACACCCCAATATCGGCGGGCGCGGTAGAGGCATATAACCGCGTCACACAACGGTTCAGGCAAGACCAAGGATTTTCATGATCTTCACATCGGGATGCGCCATGTTCGATTACAGCCTTGTAGCGCTCGGATCGCCCGGCAAACCACGCAGAAATACGCCCGGTATATTTACTGTCAAGCCTGGGATGGTCGTATTTGTCCAGCCCAACGCCGAGCCATCGGTAGAGACGTTCGACAGTGATGTTGTCTCCGTGCTCTTCCAACCCCCGCATCAACAACTCGCCTGCCATCTGGTTCGTCCAGCGTTCTTCCAGAATATTCTGCGATGCAGGCCGTATCTCTGCCAACTTGTCGAGCAATAGGGGCAGGTCACCTTTTTTTGTTGCCTTTGGCAGCCCATAACGCCAGAACATTGAATAACTACCGGTAGGGTGCTCACTCTTCCCGGGATGCAGATCGTTGAAAATTTCCAACGCGGAAATGGTTCCTGGATAGAGGTGACTCAATAGCATCCCAAGCAAGTCATGTTCAATGTCCTCCACCAAGCCTGCGCGTATATCCCGTGCAAGTTTCAACAGCCTGGAAGGGTCGTCCGGCACCACATGCAGCAATGCAGCAACGGCGCTATTGCGTACCGTTGACCAATAACTTCCATCGCGCACGATACCCTCCAAGGTATCAGCCAACGATGGCATTCGCTCGCCGGAGCAAATTGCATCGAGCACAGAATCCAGCAACGCTTGTTCGGCCTCTTCCCGCGAAGACGATGTGAGTATTTCGCGGAGCGTCGTTTCCATATCCCTCGTACATAATGCACCGATGGCTGCATTAGAGGATGAGGACGACCATCGTTCAGAAACAAACCCTGGATAGCGTCGTGCCTCGCGCTTCCATGCCTCGATCACCTGCAGTTTGTCCTGTGCCGGAAAATTGCGTACATCGCCGTACAGAACTACGCCCACGGGATCGCGTTCGATCAGTGCGTGCCGCCCGCTGCGGCAATGCACCGAAAGCCATGCACCAAGTCCGCGCAGGTCAGCAACGATGCCCCCATCCTCACCGGTCATCAAAGCAAGCACACGACCAAATGGCAGGCCTTTGCTTTCAATGCGCGAGGCGATATATCGTGCCCCCAAAAATTCGGCAACGCTACGGTGGACGGGAATACGCAAATCTTCGCCGTCACTCTGGAACAGGTTGGTTTTCAGCACCGTGAGTAGCGGAAGGTGATGTTCTTTCAATTCCTTCCAGCAACAGTGCTGCGCATCTGCCGACTCTTCATCCAGCGAGTAACCGGCAATGCCGGACAACAACTGAATGGCACACACGTATCCGGCGGCGTCGAGTAGCGATTCTTCTGAAACCACTTTCTCCCGTTTTGCATGGCGGTGTTCCGAATTCTTTTCGCCTGCCAGTTTGGTGCATGCCATCGTATAAATTTCCGAGCGACTTTGCGGCCACGCCTTGCCCCCCACGGCATCCACCAAAAGATTGAGTGTTTGCGGATTGCGCAACAATTCATCCAACCCGTGTTCCCTCGCCTGCCGCCTGAATGCCGCAGGATCGGAAACGCCGGATTTGTGTTTGAGAATTTCAGCAATATCGGCATCGTTCAAGGGATCAAGATGCAGTACGATAATTTCACCATTGGGCGATACATGCTTCAAGGCTTCGCTATCGCTTGCCCCCAGCCAGTCTGCCTCGCGACAGGAAAGACGGAATTTGGGTCGCCCCAGTCTATCAAGACGCTTGCGTATGTGGTCCAGTGGTGTCCGCCCATCATTGCCATCGGTGCGCATCTCGTCCAACCCGTCAATAAACAAGGTACTCCCCTGGTATTCCGTACCGGGTTCGAAAGTAGCAAAGTCACGCGCCCGGATATAGTTACCGCCAGATTCCTCCGCCTCCCTTTTGAAGGATGCCGTCTTGCCCGCACCCGGATCACCAAGCAGCACATAGGCCGGCATATCTCGAAAACGTTCCAGCGGACAACTCTCCTGTTCCTCCACATTGATCCACTTGTGCGTACAGGTGCGCCGAGCGAGAAAGTGTTTGTCGGGTTTGCTCAAAGCCAATGCTCCGCCGGATGGGAGAGGAATTCGGCAATCGGGATACCGCCTTCACCGACCAGCAGTTTGCGGCACTTACCGAAACTTTCGGCGAATACGTCGAGACCCTCGGCGTATCCAGAACCAGGGCCGCTTTTCACCTCGATGACGGTCAACTTCCTGCCTCCCTGAATTACAAAATCGACCTCTCTGGAACCTTCGCGCCAGTAGTAGAGTTGACAGTCAGGATGTCCGGTATTGTAAAGATGTGCCCCCACCGTACTTTCCACCAATCTGCCCCAATAACTTCGATCTGCTTTCGCTTCTGCCTTGGTGTATCCAGACCCCGCAGTCATCAAGGCATTGTTGAGAACATTCAACTTGGGGGATGAGGCTCGTTGCCGATATTTTTGCCCGGCAAATTTCTGTATGCCGTAAATCAAGCCGGCATTGCCCAACAGATCGAGGTAGTGCGCCAGAGTTACCGTATTTCCGGCATCCTGAAGTTGCCCCTGCATTTTGGTATAAGACAATATCTGCCCGGAATAATTACAGCCAAGATGAAACAGATGCTTGAGCAGCGCAGGTTTGTCCACCCGCGTCATCATCAGGATGTCTTTTTCGATACTCGGCTCAATCAAGCTGCCGCGCACATAGTTGCGCCAGCGCGGCTCGTCACGAATATAGGGAGCACTGCCGGGATAGCCACCAAAGTAAAGGTAGTCGTCCAGATCGTAGTCGAAAGCTTCATGCATTTCGAGGAACGACCAGTGGGTGACGCGTATCAGTTCAAACCGACCGGCCAAACTTTCCGTCATGCCCTTTTGCATCAACAAAGGAGAGGAGCCGAGCAGGACAATGTGCAACTTCAACCCTTCGGCCCTGTCTGCGTCCCACAAGCCTTTGACCGCCTCCGACCAGCGAGGGATTTTCTGAATTTCGTCGAGAACGAGGATATGCCCCTCTTCAGAATCCCTCGCCACTGCCCGGGCGCGCTGCCACTGGCTGACCAGCCATGCGGCATCTGGCGGGCTGGCATCTTGCTTATAGGCCACCTCTTCGGCAGACATGAATCCGGGAAGGCGAGGTGCGTCCGGCTGGTCTACGGGAATGAAATGGTAGGTCTTCTGCTGTTGGACCAGCGCATTCCTGACCAGCGTAGTCTTCCCAACTTGGCGTGGCCCGGCAATAAAAATCAGAAAACGAGGCGGCTCAGCAAGGCG
>JAKBLB010000034.1 GCA_021832305.1 Pseudomonadota bacterium
GTGTGGAGCAGGTTGCCCTGGGTGTAGTGTCTGGCGATCGGGGATAAGTCTTTCATGGGTTGGCTCCCGGCGGGAATCCTGCAGGATAACCCGATACGGATTTTCGGGCGCAGGGATGGCGACGCGCCCTGGTTATTGTGGCGAGTTGTCTGCAGCGCACCGGCGGTCAAATGGGCCAAGACTTCGGCAGCATTTGCCTTGAGGTAACTGATAGGTTTGATTTGTGATGAATAGCGCATGGCCTGACTTCCTGATCCGATAAAGACTCGATATAGTCCTTATTCACAGTCCCGTTGCAACAGTTGATCAATCCGCTCCCGCACCCAACCAAAGTTTAGATGTTCCTGTTCCAGTCGTAGTCCTTCACGAATACGGTTATCGCGCAGGTCGTTGTATAGGCTCAGTTCATCAGGTGTCAGCCTATGCAGATCGCACCGTTGTGGACTGTCTTCCCATCCCCAAAGGGATACGTGAGCATCAAGCGAGGCTCGATCCATGAGGAACGAATCGACGTGAGTAAAGTGCTTCCGCAGTTGATCCAGTATGGCAAAGCCATGGGTGTCGATGTCGCCCCAATAATGGACGGCACATCGCTCCAGCCAGCGGGCCTGGGCAAGTGCGCCCCAACCGTATCCGGAGCCAAAGATGGCGATTGCTCCTGGCATGTTTGGCAAGGCCAGGAAGTTGGTTTCATTCTCGGTGATGAATACCCGTCGTACATCGATTGCCAGGTGGCTGAAACTGACGGCGTCGAGCGTGACGTCCGGACACGACGTACCGGCGACGGAGTGAATCCCGGGATCGAGGATTCGGAAGCGAATCCTTATAGGTTTGTCCAGAAAACCATACCGGGCGGCAAACTGCGCAACGCCAGCCCTGGCGGTGTCCACGCTGTCCGCAGGCACGGCCATGTCAAGCAACTCGGCCAGTACAGCACGATGTGTCTCGATGAACTTGCTGTGCACCCCGAGCAAGTCCACTTGACGCAGGTAGATCGCCGGCCGGGGATGCTTCCTGACCCAATCCACCACGGCCAGCAAACGGGACCATTCGCCCTCCAGTTCGAGTGCCTGCAATGGTCGCTTTTCCAGCCAAGGCATCAAGGACGGGTTTTTCCGCCGGGTCATCTCAAGCAAGTTTGAAAACCTGTTCCACTCGCGACGTTTGCCGAGCCAGCCGAGCGCATCATCCATCGAGTCAATCCAGCCGCTCGACGGAAGTCTCTGCACTCCTTGCACCCGGTGGCGAATCTCCTGCCACTCCAAACGCAAGGGGCTGGCGTTGCCCAATTCCGCAGCCCATGTGCGCACGGCCTCAAACCGCTCGGTGATGTCCCCTGAAGCGGGGCCCTTGATGGTCAAGCGCAAAGGGAATCGGGTATTGCCCGTCACGGCACCCCGCAGCAGTTCACCTCGATCCCATAGTCGCGCCAACTGCGCTTTCAAATCCTTCGGGGTCGTCCACATCACTGTAGAATCTCCTGCACGGTCTGCGGTGCCACAGCCGCCATCGCAGCAGTATCCCTGGGTGTCTGCGCCCGATACTCCTCGATGGACAAGTTGCGCAACCTGGAGGCCCGGCCACCCTCGTTGTGCACGAACCCTACGCTGGACACAAAGGGCTCGATGATGTGGATCTTCTGCAGCGGCGTAACAATCAGCAGTTGTAGGTTGAGTTGCCGGAACAACTTCAAACCATACTGCGCCGACTCGTCCGAGCCGCGCCCAAACGCCTCGTCGATGACTACGAAGCGGAAAGAGCGCGAACGCACCGCACCCCATTCCAAACCAAACTGGTAGGCCAGGCTGGCGGCGAGAATGGTGTAGGCCAACTTCTCCTTCTGGCCGCCCGATTTGCCGCCCGAGTCCGAATAGTGCTCGTGTTCCGTGTTATCCTCGCGCCAGCGCTCACTCGCCGCGAACAGGAACCAGTTGCGTACATCCGTGACCTTCGCGGTCCAGCGCCGATCCTGTTCTGACAAGCCATCCCGACCACGGAATCGGTCGATAATCGCCTTGACCTGAAGGAACTTGGCTTCGGAATATTGGGCGTCGTCGGACCCGGCCACCGCACCCTCGGTGCAGGCGCGCAGATCCTGCTGAAAATCGCGAATCTCGGCATCGGGGCAGGACTGCGACTCCAGCACGATGTAGCGCCCAGGGTTGTAGTCGATCTCGGAAAGCGACTTGTTGATGTGAGCGATGCGATCCTTGATGGTCTCGCGCTCGCGTGCCAGCTGGGCATTGAAGTTGGCAATCTCATTGATGGTGTTGACGTTCAGCAATTCCTTGAAACGTGCCACGAAACGCGGAAGGTCATCTCGATTGAGCTGCGTCAGCAGGTTTTCGAACTCGAAGGCGGCTTCCAGGCTGGCATCCATCTCGGCCGTCTCGAGCTTGAAGGTTTCCTTGAATGAGGCCATCGCCTTGATGATTTTTTCGGCCAAGCGTTTGAGTTTCAGATCCTCGGCATCGATCCGCGCTTGAAGCCAGGTGCGCACGTCCTGCTCGCGGTTGTCGCAAGATTCCACGGTCAGTTGGTGTTCACCCAGGGCCTCGGCCCGCATAGCCTCCAAGTTGGTCGACAGCGTGGCATCGGGAGCGACATCCTGGATCAGCAAAGTCGTCTGCTGGCGCAGTTCCTGGGCATCCGAGCGACGCTGCTCCACCTTGGCACGTCGGTCGCGCGCGGATTGCATCTCCTCTTCTATGCCCTTCAGCGCCTGCTGCAGTTCCCGTAGCCGGTCATTCAATTGTTTGAGGACATCCGATGCCTGCTCCAGCTTTTGGCGCTCGTCTTCAAGTGCTGCGATGTCTGTCGCCACGCCAGCCCAATCGATTTCCTCGAAGTTCGTGAATTCTTCCAGGCGTGTCAGTGCGTCAAGTCTTGTCTGTAATCCCTTACGCTCGGCGTCGACTTTGCCGAGCTGACTGCCCATCTCACCGAGGCGGCTTTCGAGTTGACACCGCTTGGTCTCCAGCGCGGCGATCTTGGCGCTGTTGCTCCAGCCGAGCACGTAGCGGATGCGGTCATCGATGCGGTGCCGGTCGTCCTTCTCGTGCCTGCCTGTCGGGTCTTTGATCTGGCCTGCGCGGGTGATGGCGCGCGTCTCACGACGGAACTGCTCCTGCGTGGCGCAACAGGCGACGTCAAAACGATGAGCAAGCTCGCGTTCCAGCCAGTCGTAGTGGGGCGAATCGGGCTTGATGGCGAGTTTCCTCACCAATGAGTCACGGTGCAGTTCTGGCAAATCGGATGTTTTGCGGGTGCGAACGTGGAAATAGACCAGGCGCCCCCGCAGATGGCTACTGTCCACCCACTCTGCCACCGTCTTGTAGTGGGCATCCGGCACCAGAAGGGCCAGACCGAAACCGCGTAGCAGTCGTTCAGCAGCGCCTTCCCAGTCGCGCTCATCCTCGCGCACCTGGATCAATTCACCTGCGAAAGGCATGTCGTTCACATCCAGACCCAGCGCGGCGCACAAAGCGGCGCGAATCTGAATCTGCTGGTCGTCGATGTTGCTGCGCCGGCGTTTGAGACTGTCGATTTCCGCCGTCAATTGTTCGTGTTCAAGCTTGCCCTGTCGCAAACTTACGCCGTGCTCGGTCAGCGTGTTCTGAAGGTCGGCATCACGGTTGTGGACCTCTTCCCGCCACGCCTTGAATTGTGCCCGCTGCACGGCAAAGGTGGCATCGTCGCGGGGTGCCGCCTCACCCAAGACGTCGACCAGTTCGCGGTAACGCCCATCCTTGGTCTTGCGCGCATCGCGCAATTGCTCTTTCTTGCGTATCTCGGCGGCAAGCCGCTCCAGACGGTCGCCACCATTGTCGTTGATGGCCTGCTTCAGTTCATCGACCTGCCGACCTCGCTCCTCGCGCGTACCGTCCAGGCGTCGAACTTGCCCATCGACCTTGTTCCACTCTTCATCCAGCAGACCAAGACGTTTGTCCAGCAATCCCAATTTGAGGCTGGCGAAGTGCGTACGCAGGCCGTCGCGACAATGCCGCAGATGATTCACCTCGTTCACCAACTCACTGTGCCGCTTGCAGTCAGCCACCAACGGTGCCAGCAATTCCATCTGTTGCTGAGCCTTGAGTACAGCCTGATGGGCGCGGTTGAGATCGTCGAAGTGTCCGATCAATGCCTGGATGCGCGATGCCACCTCGAACGGCTCCAGCATATGGTTGCGCACGAAGTCGGTCAGATTGCCCACCGACTTCATCGACACCGTCTGGTGGAACAGCTCCAGCGCCTGATCATTCTCGATGCCGAAGCGGCGCCTGAACCACGCGGCATAAGGCGGAAAGCTGTCGTGCAGTTCGGCGCCGGTTCCGCGCAGCCGCTTGCGCAGGGCGGCGATGTCGGTGCCGAAGTTGGCGAAGTCCTCCGCAATCGACAGGCTATGCTCGGCCCCGAGGAAGAACCGGGCGGGCTGTCCTTGTGCCTCCTTGACCCAGAACACCTGCGCCAAGCTTATCGTCTGGTCGTAGCCGGCATTGTGAAACACGCCCAGGATAACGGAATAACTGTTGTTGTCACGCAGGGATACCGGCCTGGCCACCCCCGTGACCTCATTGCGTTCGGACTTGTAATGCCCCAATACGTAGGAACGCAAGGTTCGTTCCCTGCTGTCCGCGCCGGCAGCCTTGTTGTAGGCGATGCGATGGGCCGGCACCAGCAGCGTGGTGATGGCATCCACCAGCGTGGACTTGCCGGAACCGATGTCGCCGGTGAGCAGCCCGTTCTTGCCGTCCAGTTGCAACGTCCAAACCCGGCCGTCGAAAGTGCCCCAGTTGAAAACCTCCAGCCGGGAGAGACGAAAACCCGACAACGCATCGTCCGCCACGAAATCCAGCCCCAAGGACTGCGCCTCACTCATCGCGTGCCTCCCTGGCCGATGCCGCGCCCGACAGGGCGGATTGATAGACCGCCAGGCGGGCATCGAACTCGGCCAGCCACTGCGCGTCGACAAAAGCCTTCAGGATGCGCCGAACCTCGTAACTGGCCTGCGCCGCCATGCCGCCACTGGCGGACTTGAGTTTGTGCAGAAAGCCCAGTTCTACGACCTTATTGATGGTGACTTCGATCTGGTCGATCAATTTGGCCTCATTCGGTCCGTCAGGCAGGAAAACCCGCACCAGCTCAACGATCTCATCACGCGATAGCACCAGACGCGTGTCACCGCCGGCGGCATCGAATTCGGCCAGTTTCTTGCGCAGCAAAGCCAGCAACAGACTCACCGGAAACGATAAGGGGCGACGAGCGACCAGGCGAGGCAAGCGCGGCACCGGATCATCCTCCGCAGGCTCTGGGCGGCTTTTCAGGAAGGCATAACCCTCGGCCTCATCCAGCACCAGTTCCAGATTGAGTACCGCCATGTAGTCCCGTACGCGGGCTTGCAGGTTCAACAGGGCCGCCCACTGGCGCTCATCCTGCTCCCGGTACTGCACCCCCTTGAGCAGCCCGATCAGCAACGACGACAAGTCCGGTTCGGGTGTGGTAGTGGCGTTGGTGAAGTCTTGTTCCATCCCTGTTGAATTCCCTGGTTCGTTCTCGGGTCAGCGCATGAAAATCACACGAGACAGGCGGGCCGTGCGACTCACAGGTTTGCCACGATCATTTCCTGCCTGCCAGTGAATGGCTTCCGGCGTGTTCTCATCCACTACCGCGTTGAAGGTATCGCTGCCCAGTTGCAAGTAGGCCACCAGTTCCGCCAAGCCCTGCTGCAGTGGCTGGGCGGCCACCAGTTCGCGCAAGGTGGCCTGCGCCCTGTCCTGCAAGGCATGGCGGATGTGACGGGTCAGCCTCGCCTTGTCCAACACCACCTGATCGAACAAGGCCGAAGGGTCGATGTCCTCGTCTCCCGCCATTAGTGCCAGGTTGGCAATGACGGGCTTCACCGCCGGCGTAAACAAGGGGCGCTCCATTGCCAGTTCGATGTCGGCCTGTGCCTCGGCCATCTCCATCACAGTTCCCGTTGGCGGCGTTTTCCGCAGCGCCAATGCCTTGCTCTCGATGCCGTGCAAGATATCCATGATGCGGCGGTTTTCCAGCCAGGCCTGGTCGTCGAGAAAGCGGCGCAGTTGTTGCGACAAGGCCGCCACAGTGCGTTGGGTGTGTTCGCTGGCCTCCATCCAGTCGTAATGCACACGGCGGGTACGGGCATCGGGTTGCAAGACGGCCACCGCCGGAAGCTGAAGCACCTGTCCCAACAACTCGGTCAATTCCTCCTGGCGGCGGCTGGAGAGCAGGAAATCCCAGAACGCGCGGAAGCTTTTGCCCTGATCGGAATCGGCAATCGCATCGCGTTCGCCCATGATGTCCTCCAGCAGCGCCCCCTTGCTGCCTTCCCACAGTGCAATGCGCTCGCGCACGCGCCGGTCCAACTGGCGAAAGTTGTGCTCCACCTCGCGAAAGTCGGTGAGCAACTCGCGCGCACCCTGCATGAACTGCTGAAAGCGATCCTTCAGCGCCGTATCATCCAGCAGCGGCACATAGCCCGTCAGCACGCGGGCAATCTCGGCATCGATCTCGTCGCGCTTCTTGTGCAGTTGGGCAATGCGCTTGGTCGGGTCGGCCTCGCTACCCTCGCTCATCTGCTTGAGCAGGTCGAACAGCGTGAGCAGGCGCGATTCGGTGCCGACGAACTGCCGCTCGGAAAGCTGCGTCAACCAAGCGATGGCCTTCTCGGTCGCGGGCGTGAGGTCAAATTGCGCCTCGTCGGTGCCGGGCTTGTAAAACTTGCGCAGCCAACCCTTATCCGGCGATGCCCAGTCGTTCAGGTATTCCAGCGCGGGCTTGGGAAACACAGTTTCGCCAAGTTGCAGGCGCAGGGCGTACAACTCATCTTCCAGTGCCTCGGACAAATCGGCGGCTGCCATCACCCGCGCATTGGGCGCTACGAACACCCGATGCAGAAAACTCGTCACCAGCGGCGCATGGTCCGAACGTAGCAGCAGCCAGGCAGGGTGGCGGGTACGCAGGGCATCGAGGGTAGCGAAGTCCAGCGTCATGCGGCACTCGAGTCAGCGGGCGTGAACAGCGCGGCAAAACCGGCGTCGAGTTCGGCATGGGCCTGTGCCCCTACGGCTTCCCGTTGCTGGGCATTGGTTGCTGGCGGAAACGGCAAACTGGGTTGGTGAGTCGGTTTTTTGGTCCTGGCCATAAATTGGTTCTGTTGTTGTTTTGTTTCGTCCGCGCCTTCCCACTCATAGACGGATACCCAAGGCGCATTTGCTGCGGTCTCTGAATGCTGCTGATCGTGCATATTCCGGCGATCGTGACTGGCTGCGCACGGTCCCCTGTTATGCGGTCAAATTATAATGTGTGCGGTCACGAGGATGTTGGGTTTTCTTCCTTTTTACGGATTCTGGATTGATCTGTGCAGAATGAATCGCTGATGATGTCAGTGTCGGATGTAAACTAAAGTGGACCCCCGTGTCAAGACAGTTCTCGCATGAGTTTAACCCAAATTGTCCATTAGAGATTTTTCGTCGGCATAATGTCAGGCGGCCCCGATGCGTTAACCCACATGGAAGTGAACCAGGCCCTTTGCTTTCTTGGGATCGACAGCATCAGTCGTTTTGGCTCATCGATCCTTGAATTTGTTTTCCACGCACCGCCAACAGACAGTACGAGGCCATGCAGGGTGGATATTGTTGGCAGAGTGCGTGTTTCCCGGACGTAGCCAGAAGTTCGCCACCATGCGCGCCTCAGCCACAAAAGCCAGCAAGGGATGGTGGCTGGCTCGACCCCGCCGCCCCGGGTTGTACCCTCGGACCGCCCCTTCTTGCTCCCCATTGCGCGTGATCACAGTCGAGTCCAGGTCAAGAGTCACACTTTTCAAGGTGTGAAAACTGGCAGGCACCACACCCCGTCGACACGAGAAATTGTTCCACCAACTGCCTCGGTTCATATCCCCCGATTGGAGCCGGGTTCGGGAGGTCCCCAAGTCGTGACTTCCTCAGAAAACCCCATACTGTTGAGTATAGTCGACGGGCGTGAGTCGGATTGCCTGGAATGGCTGGGGGGGCGCTGGAAATTGCAATGTTGCCAAACGCAAGTTTTGGACCATGACGAATTATGCTGGATTCCTGTTGGCGCCGCCCCTGCAGTCAGAGGTGGTCATGAAAGGCCAGTGACTATTTTATACAAAAGACATCAATCGCAAAGGATCAAGACAATGAGCAAAAAAATCAGGCAGGTATTCATGGCTGGAACGATTTCTCTGGCTTTCTTGGTAACGGGTTGCGCCAGCACGGGCAATGAGAGCATCCGTGCTGAATCGGGCGATACCATCAAGAGCAAGATCGAAGAGGGAAAGACGACGCAAGCCCAGGTCCAGGCGTTATTTGGAGCGCCTACCTCCACATCCTTCACGGATAGCGGGTTGGAGATATGGACCTACAGTTTTACCAAGATGTCGGCCGATGCCATCAGTTATGTGCCCATCGTCAATATGTTTGGCGCAAGTTCCAGCGGCACCCGAAAATCCCTCGTGGTGATGTTCGACAAGAAAAACATCGTGCAGCGCTATTCCATCAACGAATCCGAGGTAACTCAAAAAACGGGGTTGCTCAACCGTTGATCTCATTCCTCCAACATGGGTGATATGACATTACTCGCCTCGGCGCTGACGGACCCTTCCCTGTTCGCGGCGTGGGAGCGAGTACGTCAAAACCACGGCAGTCCTGGCATTGACGGAGTCAGTCTGGAACAATTCGGAGAAAAGTTGTTTGGTCGGCTCATAACCTTACGCTCAGAGGTTGAGCAACATCTTTACAGTCCTTCTCCGTTACTGGAAATTCCGATTGCCAAAAAAACCGGAAAACTCAGAAAGTTGGGAATTCCGACGGTGCGGGATCGCATTCTTCAAACGGCTGTAGCCCAGGCATTGACGCCCTCCATCGACAGTCAACTGGAAACGGCCAGTTTTGCCTATCGTCAGGGTCACTCCGTCAAGATGGCCGTGGCCACGGTAACACGATTGCGTGACCAGGGGTTTCAGTGGGTGGTGGATGCGGACATTACGGCTTTCTTTGACAACATCGACCATCGCCTGCTGAGGGAAAAACTGGAACGTACTGTGCCGGATGACAGCACATTTCCGCTCATCGATCTGTGGTTGTCTGCTGTGATTCAACCGCTGTCGGGTCCACCCTTTCTGCTGGAAAAAGGCATTCCCCAGGGCTCCCCCCTGTCACCCCTGCTGGCCAATTTGTATCTGGACGATTTCGACGAAAATATCATGGGGCATCAATACCGTCTGGTGCGATTTGCCGACGATTTTCTGATTCTGTGCCGGGAACGTCAGGAAGCCGAGGAGGCTTTGCAACTGACGATGGACGTCATGAAAAAGTTGAAACTCGATCTCCAGTCGGATAAGACCCGTGTCACCCATTTTGATGAGGGCTTCCGGTTTCTGGGAGTGGACTTTATCCGCAATCTCCTCAAGCCTGTCACAGAGGGGGCAGAGCCATGGGTCATTCCCAACGAATATCCGGGACTGGAAGCCCATGAAAGGGCCTTCAGCCGACGCCATTTCAAAGATGAAGAGCCTGTGCGGAACCTTCCTGACCCAGCGACGGTTTTTCCTGATAAATTGCCAAACTTGGGGTCTGCAGACGAACCTGCTGTCAGGGTTAGATCACGCGCCATCCCGACGGAACTCGATAATGAACAGGATTGGGAGTTTGTGGACGCCCCCCTGGACCCCCAGGTTCGTTCCTTGGTGGTCACGGGACATGGACTGGCTTTTTACAAAGAGAACGATCGCCTGATCATCGGTCGACGCCAAGAGGTTGGCGAAACAATCCCCTTCAACACCCTTGACCAAATCGTGATTCAGGGCAATCACATGGTCAGTACGGCGCTGATGCGCCATGCCGCCAAACACCAGGTGGAGGTCTATTTCTGCGATGTCGGGGGGAATTGCCTTGCGGCGCTGGATACTTTTCGCCATAACCATGCTGACCTTCATCGCGCCCAGTTTCTGCGTGATGAGGATGGGGCGGTCAAACTTATGCTGGGCCGTGCCTATGTGCGTGGAAAACTGCATAACACCCGTGTTTTGTTGCGACGCTATAACCGTCGCAGGCAACTGGATCAATTGCAAAAAGCCGATCATCAGTTGGCCGATTTGATGCATCGGTTGCCCACTACATTGACTCTGGACCAGGTCAGAGGTACGGAAGGGCAGGGGGCGCATGTATTCTTTACGGCGGTCAAACAGTTGATTCCTCCGTGCTGGGGGTTTTCCGGACGCCAGCGCCGGCCACCCGCCGATCCCTTCAATCTCTTGATTTCTTACGGTTACGGAATCCTGTTCAATACCATCATGACCCTGGTTCATCGGCGGGGGTTGAACCCCTATCTTGGCGCATTGCACGCCTTGCGTCCTGGGCATCCCGCCCTGGTCTCCGATCTGATGGAAGAATTCAGGGGACCCGTGGTTGACACCGTGGCTTTGTATGCCCTGATCGATGGGCTGTTGAAGCCGGAAGACTTCGTGATGGAGGACCAGGCAGAATACCCGTGCCGCATGGAAGACAACGCGCGCCGAAAATATGTAGCCCTGATTCAGAGTAAATTCCGCAGCGCTATTCTGCACCCCCGCGTGCGTCACCGCATGGACTATCACCGCGCCATCCAGTTTCAGGTCTATCACTATGCGCGCGTCATGCTGGGCGAAGAGCAGGTTTACGAACCCTTTACCCTACGCTGATCATGAAACTCTGGATGATTTGTTACGACATTGCGGAAGATCGAAGTCGTCGTTGCATGGAGAAATTACTTTACGGGTTTGGTGAAAAGGTGAATTTTACGGTGTTTGAATGCCAGCTAAAAACCGCACAATTTGACCGGATATGGTACGAGATGACGAAATTCATCAACCCGGAAACCGACAGTCTGCGTGCTTATCCGCTTTGTACCTGGTGCGAGGAACGTGTCGTCTTTCAAGGGCGAGGTCGTAAACCAGGGTTGCCCATCGACTGGATCCTGTAAATCATGCTGGTAATCGTCTGTTATGACATATTTGATGACCGTCGACGACTTCATGTCATGAATGCCATCGAGGGGTATGGCTATCGGGTGCAGGGAAGTGTGTACGAATGTCACCTGGACAAACGTCGGTTGACGGAACTGAAACAAGCCGTGTCTCGGTTGATCCACCAGGAAACGGATCGAGTCCGTTATTACGTCTTGTGTGGCAGGGATAAATCAGCTATCGTCTGTTACGGGAAAGGGATGCTGCCCGAAGATAGTGGTGTGATCGTTCTTTAACAACCCATAATCGTCCGCTTGTTGATTATTAAGGTAAAATCAGCCATAATGACCATGTTGGCCAAAGCCGTGGGTGTGTTTGAGGGCTACCGTCCGCAAATGCCCCTGCCAAGCCAATAACGACGGGGCTTCCCAAAGCCAGAGTTTCATTACCCCGACTTCCTGAAGGGGATTAAGAC
>JAKBLB010000035.1 GCA_021832305.1 Pseudomonadota bacterium
ACCGGCCAAGGTTCCAATCGATCTGCTGCTCTCTGCACTCACCCTTTTCGGCGCTCAGGTGCCAACCTGAGGTGGTCTGTTCGACCTCTCCCATGGATTTCGTCCAGGGGATTGATTGCCTAATGGGCCCGCTTACGGCCTATCAGTGGACGACGGATCGTGAGTCCGTTGCCGACAACGCTGCCAACGCTGCCGAAACTGATCGAACGCTTTCAGTTAGATTGTTTGTGTATCACGACGACCAGAGTTCACCCGGACAGTCAAAGAACCATTTTCTGGCGCATCTCCAGAAATTTCCAGGACCCGAAGGTGGTAAAGCGGTTCCTGTACGCCTTGATTTCCGTTATGTGGTGATTCGCAGGCATTTCAGCCCTAGACCCAATTCATCGTCTCGCACATGGCACCATTTGACAGGTGCGTTGTCGGTTTAAGCTATCAATGCCGCAGGTGGGCTTCCAGGCGCGACCCTGTTCACCTCCTGCTGGCCCGATCCGTCCAGGACACTTGTCCCATCGAACCGACGCTGGCTTTAATCCAGCATCACAGCCATCCCAGTGCGCAACCGTTACGCGGTTTCCACGCGTCCCGGCGTCCGGACTTTTACCGGATATTCCACAACCAGGGTGTCACGGCATTTCCTCCGTGGACCCGTTTCCTTACCGCACACCTCCCGTTTCCTGTTCAACAAGAACGAGCAGGGGCTGAAGATACCGGTTTACTCTGCCGGAGCAGGATTACCCGGTACCCTCGCCCTCGCACCGTGCATGCGACTTTCGCCGCACACGGCGCCAATGCAGAAATTCCGAAGTCATGGCGGGACCTCGGCGTGGGCTTGGCAGCCCAGACGCGTTGCGCGTCGTGCAGAATCGAATGGCTATGTCGGGTGGCGGCCCGACCGATGATCTCTGGGGTCAGAGAACACGGGTCGGGTCACCACGGGACAGGGAGCGGTGCCACATTCGATTGCGCGTTGGTTTCATGAGTTCTTGTTTTGCATGCGTGTGTAAGAATTCGGGGGGTGCCGTGGTGTCCATGGGTCATGGAGCAACGTGATTCTGTTGCGGTGTATTTTGTTGCTTCTCTCCCACCTTCATACAACATAACCTGTAATTAACGCTATAATGTTGACAACATGCGGCTTCTGTCATCCAAAAGACACTATCTCCGTTAATCAGGTATCTGGTTCATTTGGGGGAACACCCATGAAAATCTACGATGACATCACCCCGGCACTGAAGGCGATTCTGTTCCACTTCATTCGAGGGTATACGGTCTGGACCAGTTTCATTGTCCCCATCGAGAAGCTGGAGGGGATCGCCAGCAAGTGGGCCGAAGCCTATGGAACCCAACTACCGGCCTGGAAGCGACAGGATCGCAAGGAGAAGAAACTGGCGACAGCAGTGGCCTTGGCTGCACCGGTAATTTCCCGGCCAGGGATGAGGCAGGTGATGCTGATGGCCACGGAACACGCCCTGACCATGCCCAAGGCATCGGATTGGTCACGGGAGCAGTGGCTGACCCGGTTGCCGGAGTTCTCGGAATTCGTGATGGTCCACGAGCCACGGGAGGGGGCAGAGTATGCCTGGAGTTGGCGGATCCAGGAGAGGGTGCTGGACGGGCTCCAACGGCATCTGGTGGCTTTGGTGAAAGCAGGGGATGTTGGGCAACTGAAGCATGAGACCACCCACTTGGTGCAGTTATACCCGTTATACGGGGGGGTGCGCCGTCAGATCAGGCGCATGTACCGGGGAGCTGCCAAGTTGTGGACGGCTACGCGCAAGAGCAACTGGCCAGGACCGGACCCAGAACGGTTGCCGATGATGATCGGGTTTCGGAAAGATCCGGGCGTGGTGGCTGGGGCGAAGAGGGCGGGTGAGTTTCTGATTTTCGATGGTCGCTGAAGGGTCATCGGTTCCCGCGATTTTCCTGGGTCGCAGGAACCGTCAAACCCACGCCAGTAAAGGCTTTCAGACCGATTTCAGGTAAAGTTCCCGGACTATCACACATCCGCGCTGATAACCATGGAAAAAGGGGGGATTGTCGGAAGCTCCATAACCCAGGTTGAGGCTGGTAGAATCACCGGATGAGTTACGACCACGACAGCAGTTACAAGTATCTTTTTTCCGCACCTGAAATGGTGCGTGACCTGATTATCGGGTTTGTGCCGGACGCGTGGTTGCATAGCCTGGACTATAAAACGCTGGAACGGGTGGAAGGCAGTTACATCACCGAAGACTTTCGGGGTCGTGCGGATGACATCGTCTGGCGGATCAAGTTGGGTAATGAGTGGGTCTATCTGTACCTGCTGATTGAATTCCAGAGTACCGTTGACAAATTCATGGCCTTGCGCATGATGGTCTATCAAGGCTTGCTGTACCAGGACCTGATCAAGCAGGGAGCGGTGCTGTCGGATGGGCGTTTGCCCCCGGTTTTACCCATCGTGCTATACAACGGTAGCCAGCGCTGGACGGCGGCAACGGATGTGTTTGACCTGATCCCTCCGGTGCCGGGTCTGGTGGAGCAGTTCAAGCCTCGGGCTGCCTTTTTGCTGATTGACGAGAACGCCTATACTGACAGCGAACTGGCCTCGCTCAAGAATCTGGTGGCGACCGTGTTCCGGATCGAGCATCCTGCCGACCCGGAAAGCATTCAGGGATTGCTGCGTCTGCTGGAAGACTGGCTGGCAGATCGGCCGGACTTGCAGCGCATGATTGCCCGATGGATGAGGGCGACATTGATGCGCAAACCGGAGTACCGTATACTTTTGCCAGAAGTAGATAATTTGCAGGGGTTACGAATCATGCTATCCGAACAACTCGAAGTGTGGGCACGTCAATACGAGGCCAGAGGTGAAATCATGGCCCTGCAGAGGTTGCTGTCCAAACGTTTTGGTGTCATCCCGCCGGATGTTCTGGCAAAAATTGCTTCTGCATCGCAGGAACAAGTGGATTCGTGGTTGGATCAGGTGCTGGATGCTGGCAGTCTTGGCGACTTGTTCGGCCCCACTATGCACTGAACCACGGGTGATGGCACTGATTCACGAGACAGTCACTCCATGATATGGAAAAACGAAGGCTGTTTTGGTATGGGTGTATGATAGTCCGGGAACTTTACCTGAAATCGGTCTGAAAGCCTTTACTGGCGTGGGTTTGACGGTTCCTGCGACCCATCAAATTTACGCGGTTCCTTACCCCTGGCAACAGTAACGGATTCTTCCGCCCACGCGCTTCGTACCCATTTCCTTTTTCCCTTGTTAAAACCTGGGAGAAGTATGGGGAAAATCACTCTGCGAAAATACAACGCCACTCAGTTACCGTTTACAAAAAAACGGCGGTTTTATAGGCTCAACTGTCGAACTCGGGAGGCATTCTCGTCCACCAGCAAAAACGCGGCTCGCAACTTGAACTGTTCCACCAACCCTGGAATCGGTGGGGGATTACCCAATCACTTACGAAAAAAAGTGTCGTACTCGGGGGGATTACCGGGTGATCAGAGGTAGATATGCCCACCCGATACCGTGGCATGACTCAAGTCGACCGTGCCTGCCAGTTTTGCGACATAAGAGGATGCGTAAGTATTTCCTCCATCCACAATATAGGTGTTGCCGCCGTACTGGAACCATGCAGTCTTGCCCAGAAACTGATTGATTGCCTGGTCGAGTGTCTGTGTACCAGAGACTGGTGAGGCAGCGCCAAGTGATGGGAAATTGTTGCCGTACCCAATGTTAAGTACTGCATTGTTCAAATTGCCGTCGATTTCCAGGATGTTCCCATTCGCATTGCCCTGCAATTGCAGAGTGTCTGTAATGTCAGCCTGGCCCGAACCAAGGGTGATTGTATCGATTCCTGTGACAGGTGTCGTTCCATATGGATAAGTATGATTGTTCACTGTCACGGTCGTCTGTCCGCTACCCAGAACAACTGATTCGCCCGAGTACATGGTCAAATGGTCATTGCCGCTGCCCAGGGTTGCCGAATCATTAAAACCAGACAAACTAATTGTATCATTCAGGGTCGATGCACTATCATTGATGCTGCTATTGTTTCCGCTAACAGAAAGGGTGTTGGTTTTATAGGTGGCAGTGCTCGCAGCAGTTGCGCCTTCTATGATCGATCCATTGTTGGCATAATTGTCGATGCTGTCGCCCCCTCCTCCACCGTATATCTCAAGGCCAGCATAACTTACTCCGTTTTCAGTCGCGCCGGCGTAAATGGTTACCCCGCCGGTCGTTCCTGAAGCGTCGATCCTAGTCAAGGATGAAGCCACGGTTGTTCCGAGAGGAATGCTCGCGCCGACATCGGTAATAGCGCTATCGTTGATATTATTGACGTAGGAATTGACCAAATAAATATTGTCTCCACCAGTGAACTTCAGAACTGTTAACTGATTGTCAGTTTCAGCAAGGGCGATCGCAATGTGGTTTCCAGTTCCCGCTGGCGTGTTGATCGTCAGCGAGGAGTCTCCTGTCGAAGTCAGGGATAGACCTTCAATTCCGTTGAAATTCACTGTCAGCGAATTCTGGCCTGATCCTGCATGAGTCAGAGTCAAGGTACTCGAGTCATAACTAATGTTGTTGTTGTCATTGACGATCAAGTTCGATGCGAGATTGAGCAAGGATGCTGTTGCACTTGAGGAATTGATGTTCAGTGTGGTCACGGCGGGCGTAGTCTGGGAAAGATCGTGAATACCGGTGTAACCCGAAATGTCGAGCGTCGTGCCCGCACTGCCCGTATTGACGGGAATATCGCTGATAAACACGAAGGTGGAATAGGTGGAGTTCTGGCTGTAGGCGTCGGCATTGGCAATCTCGTTCACCCATGACGTGGCCGCAGTTCCCAGTGCTGCATCGTTAGTGAGTCCCGCAAATGCGTTGAGCAGGTTCATGACCGTTTCGCCCTGGGTATTGCTGAGAGCTGCGGCATCCAGCGAAATCCGAATAATCTGGGTCACGAGAGCGGCATCTGCACTGCTGGAAAGCCCTAGATTATGGACGATAGTCTGTGCTATCACGGACGTGGACTGGGTTCCGAGAAGAGATGAATATAGGCTGTTCATGGTTGCATAGAGACCATTGTTATTGACCATGGTTTTGACTGCAGACATGGTGCTCGCGTCGATCGCAAGTCCAAACAGGCCATCGGCGAATTCGGATATATCGTTCACTACAGTGCTGACTGCCATGCAGTTCTCCTTAGTCGTTGCTGAAAAATTTCGTTCCCAAAATCGGCCGGGCCTCGAATCATGTCCAAGAGGGATTCCAGAACAAATTTCGAGGAAAATATCCTTCGTTTGTTCTGACCATCCCTGCAAAAATCAGGCGCAAAAAATGGCGGATGCCGTGTTTCAGGATCATCCTCATCAACCAGCGGATGTTGTAACCTGCCGCACACAACACCGCATGAATGCTATCCCCCAGACTTCCTTTCAGTTGGCATCGGTTCATCCCGTGATCTGATTTCAGGTGCCCGATCACGGGCTCAATCGCTTGCCGTCTTCTCAATCTCGACATGCATTTCACGCCCAGGCGCTTTGACTTGCCGCGATGAATGATCTCCACTTGAAGGTTGTCCTGATCAACCCCGCGATACCCAAGATCCACATACACCGTCCTGGGAACTACCCCTGTGTCCTGCATCAGTATCGTGGCTTGCTCCAACTGTTCGTTCAAGGTATGACCGTCATACGGGTTTCCGGGAAACGCCCGCGCCTCCACGATCAGGTTCCCTCGCCAGGTCGTTGCTATCCCCACCTTCACTCCAAACTCATAAGGCTTCCGGCTCTTCCCCTTGCTGATGCACTCAACCTCGGGAGCATGAATGCTGTACAACTTCTTCTCCCCTTGGCGCTTTTTCTGTCTCGTCTGCTCTACGATCCGATCAGAACGACCCAGAATCTCTGACAACCGGTCCGACATCGGTGACAACGCCATCTTCCGCTTCACATCCCGTACCAGACGACCCACCACGGTCCTATGGCGCTTCAATACCTTGCGCATCCGCTTGAATTGCTTGGCATGCGCGTATCGGCTCGCACGCCTGCCCAATTCCCGGCCTTCCTTGGCATAGGTCTGCTTCAGTTCAACCCCTTCTGCCTTTGCCGCCTCAACCAACTTCTCCCGCGCACGTTCCAGTAATCGTGAATCCGTTGGATGGGCCACCGCCTTCTCTTGTACCGTGCTGTCCACGATCACCGATTCCAGCTCACTTGGGTCGATCGCCTTAATATCCACCGCCACATTCACCGTCTGTGCCAGCAACTCCTCAACCCCTTCTTCCCCCAAAATCCGTCTGAAGCGCGTCAGCAAACTCCCGTCACAAGGACGACGATGCTCAAAATACACTTCCCCCGAAAAACTTTGCCATACCGGCGACTCACTCCATCTCTCCATCACTCCGTCATCGCTCTCGTTGTAGGCCTGCTTCAGGTACAGCAGGGTGCCATCAACCGAAACGGCAAACGCTTACGTCCAGCACGGGAGGGCTCGGCAGACACAATCACACGATGCTTTCCGAACATCCCCTCCAATTCCATTTCCCGCACCTGCTTCGGCTTGCGTTGAAACAAGTGCCCAGATTATTCTCGATCTCATCCCACCGAATCCTCGTCCCCAATACCTCCAGTGGGTGACCCGGTCTGACCATCAAATCCAGTCTCATCCGAAACAGATCAAAACTCTCTTCCATCACAACTCATTCTCCCAGAAATCAAGCCATTACAACCACAAAACCAAGAGAAATTATACCAAAAAACCATCGCTTTAACAAACAAAATCATAGTGTTAACCAATGTTCAGCATCGACTAATTATCGCCGCTGCACTTCCAGCAAGCGCAAACTCGTCAACGAGTCTATTGTAAAATCCTTCTCAATAGACCCGTTTAGGATTATCACTACCAGATTTCTAAATCACTGTGTCCCTAGAGTGCAATGGCGTTATTAACTATATTGACATGCGTCAGATCAACCAGACCTGTTAATTTGACAACTTTTGTTTCAGCGTAGGTAGATCCAGAATTCTCAATATATGTATTACCACTATACTGAAACCACTCGATTTTCCCATAATTTGCGAAACCCGTAAATTGCATGATTGCCGCATCAAGAGATGCGGCTCCAGAAACGGATACAGCAGAACCCAAGACTTGGTTTGTGACATACCCCATATTTAAATTAACATTATTTATTGATCCGTTCAAAAACAGGATACTTCCGTTCGAATTGGTTTGAAGGGTTAGATTATCATTAATATTTGCAATACCAGAACCAACAGTTATTACATCAGTTCCGGAAATTGGTGTGACATTATAAGCAAATAATGCATTTGCAACATTAACACTGGTGTTTCCGTTCCCAAGAACAGCAGAGTCACCTACTCCGTTAATATTTATTGTGTCATTCAATGTTGATTGACTATCGTTAATACTTGAATTGCTTCCATATACAGACAAATTATTACTTGATTGATAGTTGCCAGTAGCAAGGGTTTTGCCTTCCACGATAGTTCCATTATCAGCATAATTGACAATGTAATCACCACCACCCGTTCCACCGTATATTGCGAGCCCATTGTAACTTACAGAACCAACCGTTCCTCCGGCATCAATAGTTACTCCTCCTGTTGTTCCAGAGGCATCGATTTTTGTTAGCGCTGATGATACAGTTGTGCCAACAGTTATGGATGACCCAATATCGGAAATCGCGGAGTCATTAAAATAATAATATGCATTAACATTTCCTTGTGATGAACCATTCAGTTCAATAGCATCGCCACCAGTTATAACCAGTGACTTTAATGTGTTATTTGATTCACTAATTGTGAATATATCATTATGGCCGCCGCCAATTGGAGTATTTATTGTAATCGTCGAGTCCCCGGTAGAATTCAATGAAACGCCAGGATAACCAGTACCGCCATAAATATTTAATGTTACTGAATTTGTCGGAACTGTACTTGCATGAGTAATCACTAATGAACTATTGTCGTAAGACATATTATCATTTACCGTCACATTAGACGAAAGATTAAGCAAAGATGCTGTTGCAGATGATGAATTTATATTCAGCGTTGAAACAGAAGGCGTGTAACTGGACAAGTCATTTATTCCATGATAACCAGAAATATCCAAAGTTGTTCCAGTTTTTCCAACAGATGGTAACTGGCCGATTGGTGTATTAGCAGAACCCGTCTGACTATACAAAACAGAATTATTAATCTCGTTGTTCCAATTAGTCGCAAAACTGCCGAAAGTTGGATCTGACGAAAGCCCGGAAAACAGATTCAATATATTCATTATGGTTGCACCCTGAGTATTTGGGGCTGCCACATTTAACTCTTGCGTAATATATGTTGAAGCCAGTGTCGATGAAGATCCAGACAAACCAAGATTGGTAGCGATTGTATTTCCAATAGAGGCATTCGATTGTCCGCCAAAAAACATTGGGTAAATCGCATCCAAATAAGAATTTAACCCACCACTTGCAATAATTCCATTTTGAACAGCGCTCATGGTAGAACTGCTGAGCGCCAGCCCAAATAAACCATCGGCAAATTCAGATACTTCAGTTGTTGTTTTCATAAAATTTCCTTTTCGTTTCAAATGAATAACATAATGATAGAGTTTTCTTAGAAGTCACTATAACAGGATGCTTTCCGTGTTTTCATACACTGAGGGAAAGAATATCAATAATAAATCAATAAATCAATCCTGAATCCGTATTCGTTATAGAAGAATTTTCACCCGGGACCAAATCGACATGAATTTGACGGGCCTGTTTTTCAAAGGCTATGTCACTGTTAAATAGTGGTCTATACTATCGACATACAAATCAATAAGATAGGTGCTGTAATGAAAACCGAAGAATTTCATGCCCTGGCGGCAGTACTTGAGAAATTGACGCCGCATCAAAGAAACATTTTGGTAGATCGTCTGCACAAGATTGAACACGTTCAGGCCGTCAGTACATTGCTTGAAAGTCGTGTTTCGACCAAGCCACTGTGTCCCAAGTGCGGCCATGATCACATCGCGCGCTGGGGCTCTGCATCTGGACTGCAACGTTATCGCTGCACTGCCTGTCGTGCGACCTTCAATGCGCTGACCGGCACGCCGTTGGCCAGGCTGCGCCACAAGGACAAGTGGCTGGAATATGCGCAGCAAATGAGTGAGGGTCAAAGCGTGCGCAACAGCGCAAAAGCCTGTGGGGTACATCGCAACACCACGTTTCGCTGGCGTCATCGTTTTCTTACGCTACCCAATGAGCAGAAGGCTAACAGACTGGTTGGCATTGCCGAGGCGGACGAAACCTTTTTCCTTGAGTCGTTCAAGGGTAGAAAAAAGGGCATGACACGCGCGCCGCGCCATCGCGGCTGCAAAGCGTCGAAACGCGGTTTGTCTGATGAACAGATTCCTGTGCTGATTTGCCGTGATCGAACAGGAAGCACAGCCGACTTCGTTCTGGAAAAAACTGACCAAGCGCACATCAGCGCGGCGCTCAAACCTTTGCTGGCAAGCGATACAGCACTTTGTACCGACAGTGGCAAAGCCTTGAGTGCTGCCGCAAGAGAAATCGGCATCATTCACCGCCCAATCAATCTGGCTGTGGGCATTCGCGTGGTCGGTAAGGTTTGCCATGTATACAGAACGTGAACGCCTATGACAGCCGTCTCAAAGAATGGATGATCCGATTTCACGGCATCGCTATTCATTACCTTGCCAATTATCTTGGCTGGCGAAGAATGATCAATCCGGCTCATGGTGCCCTATCTCCTCGTGCCGTTTTGTATGCGGCGCTGGGTATGGGGGGGTAAGCGGTAAATTGCCGGCGTTATATTTTCCCGAGTAATTTTCTCCCATACTCTCCTCCAGGTCATGTCATGGGAGGTAAGGGAATGGAAACAAATTCGGGTGGCGGCAGATTGCGCTACAGCAGGCGTAGGCAGGGAATAAAAAGCGCGTAAATCTGGGGAGTGAGACGCAGATTGGTGGTTCTGTGCATTTTTCATGGACTTTTTTGCTTCCCCAGCAGTTACAAGTATCTTTTTTCTGCGCCTGAAATGGTGCGTGACCTGATTATCGGGTTTGTGCCGGACGCGTGGTTGCATAGCCTGGACTATGAAACGCTGGAACGGGTGGAAGGCAGTTACATCACCGAAGACTTTCGGGGTCGTGCGGATGACATCGTCTGGCGGATCAAGCTGGGTAACGAGTGGGTCTATCTGTACCTGCTGATTGAATTCCAGAGTACGGTGGACAAATACATGGCCCTGCGCATGATGGTGTATCAGGGTTTGTTGTACCAGGACCTGATCAAGCAGGGAACGGTGCTGTCTGATGGGCGTCTGCCCCCGGTTTTACCCATCGTGCTGTACAACGGCAGCCAGCGCTGGACGGCGGCAACGGATGTGTTTGACCTGATTCCACCGGTTCCAGGGTTGGTGGAACAGTTCAAGCCGCGAGCCGCGTTTTTGCTGGTGGACGAGAACGCCTATACTGACAGCGAACTGGCCTCGCTCAAGAATCTGGTGGCGACCGTGTTCCGGATCGAGCATCCTGCCGACCCGGAAAGCATTCAGGGATTGCTGCGTCTGCTGGAAGACTGGCTGGTAGATCGGCCGGACTTGCAGCGCATGATTGCCCGATGGATGAGGGCGACATTGATGCGCAAACCGGAGTACCGTATACTTTTGCCAGAAGTGGAGAATCTACAGGGGCTACGAATCATGCTATCCGAACAACTCGAAGTGTGGGCGCGTCAATACGAGGCCAGAGGCGAGGCCAGAGGCGAGGCCAGGGGTGAGGCTAGAGGCGAGGCCAGGGGTGA
>JAKBLB010000014.1 GCA_021832305.1 Pseudomonadota bacterium
TGGTGGGCGGTACTGGGATCGAACCAGTGGCCCCTGCCGTGTGAAGGCAGTGCTCTACCCCTGAGCTAACCGCCCTTTCCGGACTGCTACGGTTCATTGAATTCTTGAATGGGTCGAGCCAAACCAGATTATTGAACGTTCACAGTATCTCGATAAAGGACGCCCATTCTACCGGGTTTTAGAGTCTGACGCAATCCACATAAAACTTGGATTCCCCGTTTTTGCCAGTTTTGGATAGGCCATGAATGTCTGTCTCAAAGCCGGGGAAGCGTTGATTGAAGGAACGAGCGAATTGCAGGTAACGTACGATGGTGGCATTGAAGCGCTCTCCGGGAATCAGGAGTGGAATGCCGGGAGGGTAGGGCGTGAGAAGCACTGAAGTGATCCGCCCTTCCAGGTCATCGATTTCCACGCGCTCGGTTTCGCGATGGGCCATGCGCGCAAAGGCATCGGCAGGCTTCATGGCCGGGACCATGTCGGATAGGTACATTTCTGTGGTCAGACGCGCCACATCGTTGGCCCGATAGACTTCATGAATTTGATCGGACAGTTGGCGCAGGCCCCAGTTTTCGTAACTGGGATACTTGGCGACGAACTCGGGCAAGATGCGCCACAGGGGCTGGTTCTTGTCATAATCGTCCTTGAACTGTTGCAATTCCGTAACCAGCGTATTCCAGCGCCCCTTGGTGATGCCGATGGTGAACATGATGAAGAAGGAGTAGAGCCCAGTTTTTTCAACGACGACCCCATGCTCGGCCAAATATTTTGTGACCACGGCAGCGGGAATTCCTATATCGTGGAAATCGCCATCTACATCGAGGCCGGGCGTGATGACCGTGGCCTTGATGGGGTCCAGCATGTTGAAGCCGGGAGCCAGACTGCCAAAACCGTGCCAGCGTTCTCCGGGTTGGAGCATCCATTCACTGCGGTTTCCCCCGCCTTCTTCGGCCAGATAGTCGGGACCCCATACCTTGAACCACCAATTCGTGCCCCATTCCTCATCTACCTTGCGCATGGCTCGGCGGAAGTCGAGGGCTTCACTGATGGATTCCTCGAGCAATGCTGTTCCCCCAGGAGATTCCATCATGGCGGCTGCGACATCGCAGGAGGCAATGATGGCGTATTGCGGACTGGTGGATGTGTGCATGAGGTAGGCTTCGTTGAAACAGTCGCGGTCCAGTTTGCGCATTTCACTGTCCTGTACCAGGATTTGTGAGGCTTGACTGAGACCGGCCAGCAACTTGTGGGTCGACTGGGTAGACATGACCATGGATTCATGACAGATGGGGCGATCTCGGCCAATGGCATGCATATCCTTGTAAAAATCGCTGAAAGAAGCGTGCGGTAGCCATGCTTCATCGAAGTGCAAGGTGTCAATGAACCCATCCAACAAATTTTTGATGGTTTCAACATTGTAGAGGATGCCATCGTAGGTGCTTTGGGTCAGCGTCAATACGCGCGGTTGAGCCGGACTATTTTGGGCGAAGGGATTTGCGGCAATCTTGCGCTGGATGTTTTCGGGTTTGAATTCTTCCAGGGGAATGGGGCCGATGATGCCGTAGTGATTACGCGTGGGCATGAGAAACACGGGGATGGCCCCAGTCATGATGATGGCGTGAAGGATGGATTTGTGACAGTTTCGGTCTACCACCACTACATCGCCTGCCGCAACGGTGGAATGCCACACGATCTTGTTGGAGGTGGACGTGCCGTTGGTCACGAAAAACAGATGGTCTGCATTGAAAATGCGTGCGGCATTACGCTCAGAAGCCGCCACAGGGCCCGTATGGTCAAGCAGTTGCCCCAGTTCGTCCACGGCGTTGCAGACGTCGGCGCGCAGCATGTTTTCCCCAAAGAACTGGTGGAACATTTGTCCCACCGGGCTTTTCAGGAAAGCCACTCCGCCCGAATGTCCGGGGCAGTGCCAGGAATAGGAACCATCCGAGGCATAGTGGGTGAGGGCGCGGAAAAAGGGCGGAGCGAGAGAATCCAGATAGACTCGTGCCTCTCGAGCGATGTGGCGAGCGACAAACTCCGGAGTATCCTCAAAGAGGTGAATAAATCCGTGCAACTCCTTCAATACATCATTGGGAATATGTCGAGAGGTTCGCGTTTCGCCGTAGAGGAATATGGGGATATGGGCGTTACGCCAACGAATCTCCTGGACAAAGGCACGCAGGTGGCGCAGTGCCGACTCCATTTCGCCGGGAGAACCCCCGCCAAACTCTTCGTCATCGATGGACAGCACGAAGGTGGAGGCACGACTTTGTTGTTGTGCAAAGGAGGCCATGTCGCCAAAACTGGTCACGCCCAATACTTCAAG
The DNA here is from genome assembly GCA_021832305.1 of Pseudomonadota bacterium. GTDB lineage: Bacteria > Pseudomonadota > Gammaproteobacteria > Burkholderiales > Ferrovaceae > Ferrovum. The sequence continues at coordinate 2,324 of JAKBLB010000014.1, forward strand.
TCCTTCTTTTTGAATGGCATCTGCCAGCGCTCGCACCCCAAGACCACTGGTGTTTTCCGAACGAAAATCTTCATCGATGATGACCACGGGAAAACGGAACTTCATGGGGCCTCCGGAACAAGGGGTGGCTAGGCATAAAAAAGGGTAGCGGATTATAGCCCTTTTGCTCCACGCTGTCGCAAAGGGTTTGACATGGATGCTAACGGGTTTTCAGACTTCTTGCCTTAACGCCTGGATCGATGCGCCAAAAACTTGTCCAATTGGTTGGCAAACGTTTTTCGATCGGCATGGGACAGAGGTGGGGGGCCGCCCGTGGGCACTCCGCTGCCGCGTAATTGGTCCATGAAATTTCGCAGGGTCAGCAGGGCTTCGATCGTATCGAGGGTGTAAACCTCGCCGCGCGGATTGAGTGCATGACCGTTTTTTGAGAGTACTTCGGAGGCCAGAGGAATATCGGCTGTGACGACCAGATCCCCAGGATTCAGGGACCGGATGATTTCGTTGTCGGCCATGTCAAAGCCTCGGGGTACCTGTCGTGCCAGGATATACGGAGAAGTGGGGGTACTCAGCAGGGTATTGGCCACGAAAGTCGTGAGGATCTTCGCCCGCTCTGCGGCACGGAACAGGATCTCCTTGATCACGACGGGGCAGGCATCTGCGTCGACCCAAATATGCATCTCAGGAGAAACTCTTCAAGGAGGTCACGGTGACAGGAATGCTCTCGGACGGATTCGACAGCAAGATTCCTCCATCCTGGATCAGGCAATTGAGATCCATGGTGCGTTCAACCAGTCGGGCCAGTGCCTGACTGTCAGGCAAAGGGAGACTGAGGACGGACAGGTTGGAAAGCCGCTTGAGACGGCTGCTCATTCCCGCCCACCAGAGCGGGACGGCACTGCCGCCATAGGCATAAATGATCACCCGTCTGGCCCGTCCGCACGCCTTGAGGACGCGTTTTTCATCGGGCAGACCCACATCGATCCACTCGTCGATGGCTCCAGTCAGGTCTTTTTTCCAGAGGTCAGGCTCTTCCTGCTCAGCGGTTCCTCCGCGTGCAAAGGTCAGGTGCTCATGGGCGTGGAGAGCAAACGCCAGCAGGCGGACCATCATGCGCTCGTCGGTTTCAGAGGGGTGGCGGGCGATCGTCAGGGTATGGGAGGCGTAATATGGCCGGTCCATATCGGAGATTTGTAAATTGACCTTGAAGATGGTGGACTTGAGCGCCATGAATCGTTGAATTCCGCTGAAAAGATAACTTAAGGAGAGGTCTGGTAACCGCTGGTGAGGGGGCAGGAAGGCTGTCCAATTCCCGGAGGTGAATCTTGTTCATTCCGCTGTTCGGAAATTGGTTGAGGAAAATTTCAGAACAGATGCGCCACCCCGAGCAAGTTCGGCAAGTCTTCGAAGACTCAACCGATCATCGTAGCATAAATTTGCCGTTTTATTTCTTCCCTATTGGCCGCCATGTTGATGTTGAATGTCTCAAGTCGCATCGGAATTCGGTGCCAATGAGGAAGTCCAGCAGGCTGCCAGGGCGTTTCAACAAGTTGCTGTTGACACATTACCGGCGTCTTCGCTATATTTGGCCGTTGCGGCTGTACATGGGGCTGGTCAATACCAGTTGCGGCCTGATTGCAGGTTGCCCGACGCCGTCTTCAGAGTTGATGCGCGTGAGTACGCAGTTCGGCTGGCATGCCGCCATAGTGCGCAGTGGTACGGGCGGAATGCCGAAAGCAAAATCCGGTCGAAGCGCCGAGACCAAGGCGGGGCAAGGACAATGGTTGATTCGCCCTAGGAGTTAACTGACATGATCGCAACAGGACTGAGTGCATCTGCCCTGATACGGAAGCGTATTGAAGCGGAGGGGCGCGTTCAGTCCGCTAGCCGCTTTGATTTTGCGAAGAATGTTGCTGCACCAGCCTTGGCAAAGGCGTTCAACGCGAACAAGGTGTGGCTTTTCGGGTCAACTGCGCGAAACGAGGCGTCTTCCGATTCCGACATCGATCTTCTGGTCGAGGGTGGTGCCAGACTGTCCGCGAAAGCGAGGTTGTCGCTTGCATATGATGTCGTGTCCAGTCTTGATGCCCCATGCGGTTGCGATGTCATCATCCTGACTGAGGACGAGATTGCAGCAAAAGCACCAATCCCGTTTTTCAGGTCTATCCTGTCGGAAAGGAAGTTGGTCTATGGCAAATAATGCCAGGCTTTCGAGCGCGGCGGCATGGTTTGCCTATGCGGTGGAGGACATCAAGGCTGCAAGAACTCTGATGGGGGCAGGCCAGTATCCGATTGCCTGTTTTCACGCGCAACAAGCCGCTGAAAAAGCGTTCAAGGGTTTGTTGTCTGCGACAAATGATGTCGAGAAAGGGCACTCAGTTTCCCATCTGGCAAAAACGATTCATGAACTTCAGTATGATGCGAGTGAACCGCTACCTCCTGTGGGAAAACTGGACAGGTTTTATATCGCAACGAGATACCCTGATGCGTTGCCGGGATCTTCCGCAATGGATGTGTTTGACATTGATGACGCCACGGACGCAATCAGGGTAGCCGAACAAACTGTCCTGCTGCTGGCGAAATGGGGAAGAGAGGCCGGCATCGACATCCCTGCAGAACCCATGAAATTGATTCAAAAATTATCAATCGCGGGAACCAAACCATGAGCAGCAACGTAGGAGGAGTAGGACTCTTGGCATTGGGCGAGGTCGGTCGGACATATAACTAATGATGCGAGCCAGAAACCAGAAGATACATCGGAAGAACGCACCGTCGCTGACGAGCCAAGATGCTTGGCTCTCGATTGGGTATTAAGAAAAATTTGGGTGTCCTAACGGCATTGGCTTGACGCCATTCCAAAGGTGGCCCCTCCAGACAAAGAATTATAAAGAGAAAGTCCCCAGATGAACGCTTCCATTCCGGAAAGAATACTCGCTGCGCTAACGCTGAATCCTGGGCTGACATCCCGCGAAATTGCCTCACAACTGTCCCTCGAAAAGAAAGAAGTTAACTCGGCGTTGTATGACACCCTCAAAGGGAAATGCCAACAGGACGATAAATACCGTTGGTTTCCAGTAGTTGGAACTTCACAAATCAAGAAGTCATCGACCGATGAACTATCTTTACCGTACACGCCATTTTCCCGTCTATGTCAATACTACCTCGCGTGTCTTAGCCAGGATGAAGATGCAGGTATCAGCGTATTCGCAGTCAATCGCCATGGTGATCTGGATTATCACGAACTTGATAAACTTCCTCTGAGTGCTGGAAGCGGCTTGTTCCAATCGGATGGCGCACGACGATTACTTGGACGGGTACGCTCAGATCGCGGACGTCTGGCAATGTATTTCGGGTATCCATGTGCTCTAAAGCATCAGAGATCACGCAAGTCAAACTGGGAGGGTTTTTTTATTGAGCCGCTTCTTCTTTTCCCTGTGGAGATGAGCGAATCCCGTATCGACTCTCCAAGTTTAGAGACTGGTTTCCCCGTGTTCAATCATGCAGCCTTGAGGCGTTTCTCAAATGCCGAACGCGACGGATTTCTTGAAGAACTGGTGCAACTCGAAATGGAACTAGGCCTTACCGATGCCGGAGAGATACCAGACCTTGATGAACTCGCACGGCGTCTCGCTGCAATGCGGCCAGAATGGCCGTGGTTGGAAGAAATCGACCCGGACACACTACCAGCATCCCCTGCGCTTTCGGATATCAGCAAGGAAGGTATCTACAATCGAGCGGTACTCGTCATTGGAGAACGTTCCCCATTCACTCAAGGACTGGAGACCGAACTCAAGCAACTTGCACGTCTGCCCATTGGGCAACTTGACGGGACAGTACTTGGACAGTGGCTCAAGGGAAGCATTCCAGAAAAAAACGACCGGACAGACACGCCTCGGGTCATCGAAGTACTACCGCTTAATACCGAGCAGCGACAGGCCATAGAACAAGCGATGGAAGCGCCGCTAACAATTATTACCGGTCCTCCTGGAACCGGAAAGTCTCAGATCGTAACCGACCTATTGATTAATGCGGTGTGGTATGGAAAGCGTGTAGTGTTCGCTAGCAAAAACAACAAGGCGGTGGATGTCGTCGAGACTCGGATTAATAACCTTGGACCGCGACCTATCCTTCTGAGAGTTGGTTCGAATAAGTATCAGATAAGACTTGCAGAATACCTTGTAAGCCTTCTGGCTGCTTCTGCCTCAAACGATGATATCCTTGCCTTCAACGAAGCAAAAGAAATCCACCAGCGAATCGAGTCTGAACTTTATCGTCTTTCTGGAAGTGAACGACTGCTGATTGAACTCCGCAACAACGTGGACGGACTTGACCAGAAGATCGAGGAGGCACGGCAACAACTCACTCCTGAACAGATTCATGATTTGAAATCATTCGACCTGTTAACATTGATAAAACTGTTCGCTGATTTCCGAATAGCCTTGTCTGGTGCCATCAAGGACAGGCAGGGTTTATTGACTAAACTCTTCTGGGGAATATCTAAAAGCGAACGCTTCCAGAAGTTGGAGATGGCAGGAATAGCTCTTTCCGAACAAGCTCATCGTATAGGGGCCAGTCTACCAACGAGTGCTCCAGACGATGCATTGATCTCAGACTGGCAGCGTTTTTCAGTCCTACTTAATCAGAAAATTACACTCAGCAAATCAGTCAAGGATTACTTTGATGCACTGGCGAAGCTTCAATCCTCACGACCATTAGAAAGTATTGCCAAGGAACAGGCCGATTTACTGAAACGGATGTCAAATAACGCGGATCAACTTTGGAAGTTTTGGCTTCGCCTTCAACCGACAAAACTTACTCAATCCGACCGACAACTGCTACAGAAGTATGGAGCTCTCCTCAAAATGGTGATCGAGGCTGGGCCTGAGGGTACGCTGGCTACCGATATCTATCGTCAATATCGCGATCTTTTTCCCAGGGTGGCCCACCTTCTTCCATGTTGGGCAGTGACATCACTCTCCGCGCGAGGCAAAGTGCCCTTCGAGGCCGGATTTTTTGATCTGGTTATCTTCGATGAAGCTAGTCAATGCGACATAGCGTCAGCCTTGCCGCTCCTGTACCGAGCCAAACGGGCTGTCATCATCGGCGATCCCAAGCAACTCTCACACATCAGCGGTCTCCCTCGTGGGCAGGATCGGCAACTACTGCAGAAATTCGACCTCGTGAACCAGTTTCCACACTGGGCTTACTCCTACAATTCATTGTTCGATCTTGGTGCGGGATTTGCCAGCAGCGAAGACATCGTAAACCTCAGAGATCATCACCGCAGCCACGCCGATATTATTGAGTTTTCGAATCGCTTCTTCTATGAGGGCAGACTCAGAGTTGCAACACGCTACAACCTCCTAAAACGCCCAACACAGGAGAAGGCAGGGGTTCGCTGGGTTGATGTTACCGGGCAGGTTAGCCGTCCCAGTAGTGGTGGCGCAATCAACCCATCTGAGGCAAAGGCGGTTGTTCAAACGCTGCGGGATTTGGTCATCGACAAAGGTTATCGGGGGAGCGTCGGTGTCGTCAGTCCATTCAGGGCCCAGGCTGACTTGATAAGAGAGTTCACATTGACCGATGGAGTACTCTCAGAACATCTATCCGCCCAAGAATTTCTCGTAGACACGGTACACAAATTTCAGGGTGATGAGCGAGACGTGATGGTTTTCTCACCTGTAGTCTCAAGTGGCATTACTCCGGGTGCCATTTCGTTCCTGAAAAACAACGGTAATCTTTTCAATGTGGCAATCACCCGCGCTCGTGCGCAGTTGATTGTCGTTGGCGACAGAAATGAATCTGTGAAGTGCGATGTCGCCTACCTCGCCGATTTCGCGGCCTATGTCTCTCATCTGGATCGGGCAGAAGAACAACGGATCAAGAATGACACATCGAAACTTGGCCCAAATTACCCCTCGGTTGTTAATCCCGAGAGAGTATCGGACTGGGAGCGACTGTTTTATAGAGCATTATACGAGGCTGGAATTCGTCCTCTTCCGCAGTATCAGGTAGAGAAATACACCTTGGATTTCGCTATCTTTGCTGGAGACTGCCGTCTGGATGTTGAAGTTGATGGGGAACGCTATCACAGGAACTGGACCGGAGAATTGTGCCACAGAGATCAGTTACGCAACCAGCGTCTAATCGAATTGGGTTGGGATGTTATTCGTTTCTGGGTTTACGAAATACGGGACGACATGGAGGGCTGTATCCGCCGAATTAAACACTGGGTCGAATTACAAAGTTAGGAGTTAGGTCAGGTTCGATGGTGATCGGATTATTAAGTATCGTCGAGCCTGACCTAAGGCACACCTCGAAGGTTTCAAGATGGACAGTCAGAGGGTTCCATGGAAGGGGCTGGTGCCTAAACAGAATCAGTGGCGACAAGCAGATCTTGCCGGAAAATACTCCCTAGGGTGACACCCCGTTGCAAACAGAGGTTATCCCAGCCTGAGCGAGCCAAAAGGGCTTGTCGCCCACCAGGTGCTTACGTTCGTTTCCGCATCTTTATAAAATCTTTATATCGCCGCTTCCAGGCTTTACCCCTTTTTGATCTGCCGGTTCCTAGAATAGGTACGACTGGAACTCACTGGGAGAATCTCTATGGATCTGTTCTATCTTGTGCTCATTGTGGCGGTCTTTGGCCTGTCAGTACTGCTGGTCTACGGCTGCGAAAAATTACGGAGGTCGACATGACCTGGGTCTATTTCGTTGCTGGGGGGGTTGTGGTGGGTTTGCTTCTCTATCTGGTCGTTGCCCTGCTTAAACCGGAGTTATTCTGATGACACTCAACGGACTGTTTCAAATCGTTCTGTTGCTGGGCGTGCTGTTCCTGCTGGTGAAACCCTTGGGAGGGTACATGGCCCGGATCTACGAGGGGAATCTGCCCTCGTTCATGCGTTGGCTTTCACCGTTGGAGCATCTCTTCTACCGCATGTGCGGGGTGAATCCCGGTCAGGAGATGCGCTGGACGAGTTATTCCCTGGGGGTCCTGTGGTTCAGTTTGCTGGGGGTGCTGACCGTGTATGCCCTGCAGCGGCTGCAAGGGTTTCTGCCCCTGAATCCGCAGGGTCTGGGTGCAGTAACCCCGGATTCTTCCTTTGACACGGCCTTGAGTTTCGTCACCAATACCAACTGGCAAGGGTACGCGGGAGAATCCACGCTGAGTTACCTCACGCAGATGTTTGCCTTGGCCGTGCAGAATTTTTTCTCGGCAGCCACGGGTATGGCCGTGGTGATTGCTCTGATCCGGGGGTTTGCCCGACATTCGGTGGAGACCATTGGCAACTTCTGGGTAGATATGACGCGCAGTACGCTGTACATCCTGCTGCCCTTGTCCCTGGTTCTGGCTATGGTCCTGGTGAGTCAGGGGGTGGTCCAGAACTTTTCTCCCTACCCGGTGGTTCAGACCGTGGAAACCACCACCTACGACAATCCCTCACTGGATGCGGCAGGGAATCCCGTCAAGGATGCTGCCGGTAATCCGGTGACCGTGAAAACCACCACCCAGGAGCAAACACTTCCACTGGGTCCGGTGGCGTCCCAGGAGGCCATCAAGGAACTGGGAACCAACGGAGGGGGATTCTTCAACGCCAACTCGGCGCATCCCTATGAAAATCCCACGCCCCTGACCAACTTTCTGGAAATGTTGGCGATTCTCTTGATTCCTGCGGCGCTGTGTATCACCTTCGGGGCCATGGTGGGGGATATCCGTCAGGGCTGGACTCTTCTGGCTACCATGACTCTGGTGTTTACGATCATGCTGGCCGTTGCGGAATACGCGGAAACTTCCGGCAACCCTGCCTTTACCGCACTGGGGGTCGATCAGCGGGTTTCTTCCCTGCAATCCGGCGGGAACATGGAAGGCAAGGAAACGCGTTTTGGCATCGTCAACTCGGCCCTCTTTGCCACGCTGACCACCTCCACTTCCTGTGGCGCCGTGAATGCCATGCACGATTCCTTCATGCCGTTGGGGGGACTGGTGCCGCTGGCCAACATCCAGTTGGGGGAAGTGGTTTTTGGAGGAGTGGGCTCCGGTCTCTACGGCATGCTCATTTATGCCGTGATTGCAGTCTTCATTGCCGGCCTGATGATCGGACGAACGCCCGAATATCTGGGAAAGAAGATCGAGGCCTTCGACATCAAGATGGCGTCGCTCACCATCCTGATTCCGCCGCTGCTGATTCTGGTCGGGACGGCGATGGCAGTGATGATGGAGGCCGGGAAGAGTGGTGTGGCCAATCCCGGAGCGCATGGATTCTCTGAAATCCTCTACGCCTTTTCTTCGGCAGCGGGGAATAACGGGAGTGCCTTCGCCGGTTTGTCTGCCAACACACCTTTCTACAATCTTGCCCTGGGGTTGGTCATGTTCTTCGGACGTTTCTGGCTGGTCCTGCCCGTGCTGGCCCTCGCCGGTTCACTGGCGGGCAAGAAACGGATTCCTGTAGGGGCCGGTACCCTTCCTACCCACACCCCGCTTTTCATTCTGCTGTTGCTGGGCACGGTGCTATTGGTGGGGGCGTTGACCTTCGTCCCGGCGTTGGGTCTGGGTCCCATCGTGGAACATTTGACCATGGTTGGGGCTCATTAGGAGAATCAAGATGAACGACCAAACGAAATCCTTTTCATTTTTTGATCGAAATTTATTGCGCGTGGCCTTTTTGGATTCGTTCCGCAAGTTGTCGCCGGTGCAGCAAATGAAGAACCCGGTGATGTTTGTCGTCTGGGTGGGCAGCGTGCTGACCACGATCCTGTACTTTCAGTCGTTGGGCGGGAAGGGCGAGGCGCCCGCCGGATTCATCCTGGCCGTAACCCTGTGGCTATGGTTCACGGTACTTTTTGCAAATTTTGCCGAGGCCGTCGCCGAAGGACGCAGCAAGGCGCAGGCGGCGTCTCTGCGTCAGGCGCGGCGCGACATCCTGGCTAAAAAACTGACGGAACCCAGCCAGGGGTCCCCATGGCTTTCGGTGGCGAGCAGTGACCTGCGCCGGGGGGATGTGGTTCTGGTGGAAGCGGGGGATATGGTGCCTGCCGATGGTGAAGTCATCGAAGGCGTGGCATCGGTCAACGAAAGCGCCATCACGGGGGAATCGGCACCCGTGATCCGGGAGTCCGGAGGCGATTTCAATGCGGTCACCGGTGGGACGACGGTGTTGTCGGACTGGCTGATCGTTCGGGTGACGTCCAACCCCGGAGAAAGTTTTCTCGATCGCATGATTGCCATGGTGGAGGGGGCCAAGCGCCAGAAGACTCCCAATGAAATTGCCCTCACCATCCTGTTGGTGGCCATGACTCTCATATTTTTGCTGGCGACGGTCACCCTGTTACCTTTCTCGATGTACAGCGTCGAAGTGGCCAAAGCGGGGCAACCCGTGACCATTACCGTGCTGGTGGCCTTGTTGGTGTGTCTGATTCCCACCACCATTGGAGGGTTGTTATCGGCCATTGGGGTAGCGGGCATGGGGCGCATGATGCAGAAGAATGTGATTGCAACTTCGGGTCGGGCGGTGGAGGCAGCGGGGGATGTGGATGTCCTGCTGCTGGACAAGACCGGGACGATCACGCTGGGCAACCGTCAGGCGGCGGCTTTCATTCCGGCCCACGGGGTAAAGGAAAGCGAACTGGCCGATGTCGCCCAACTGGCTTCCCTGGCGGACGAAACCCCGGAAGGCCGCTCCATTGTCGTATTGGCAAAACAGAGATTTGGTCTGCGCGAGCGGGATATCCACGCTTTGGGGGCCACCTTCGTCCCCTTTTCGGCGCAAACCCGCATGAGCGGGGTGAACTTGGGCACCCGTCAGGTGCGCAAGGGTGCGGCGGATGCCATGAAGAAATATCTGGATGCGCTCGGGTCCTCCTATCCCGAGGCCGTATCCCGTCAGGTGGATGAAGTGGCACGGCGCGGCAGTACCCCGTTGGTGGTGGTGGAGGGGGCTCGGATGATGGGAGTGGTGGAACTCAAGGATATCGTCAAGGGCGGCATCAAGGAGCGTTTTGCCGAGTTGCGCCGCATGGGGATCAAGACGGTGATGATCACCGGGGATAACCGCCTGACGGCGGCAGCCATTGCGGCAGAGGCGGGAGTGGACGATTTTCTGGCGGAGGCGACGCCGGAAGCCAAGTTGGCCTTGATTCGCCAGTATCAGGCCGAGGGTCGGTTGGTGGCCATGACCGGAGACGGCACCAACGATGCGCCGGCCCTGGCCCAGTCCGATGTGGCCGTGGCCATGAATACGGGTACGCAGGCGGCCAAGGAAGCCGGTAACATGGTGGATCTGGATTCCAACCCCACCAAACTGATCGAGATCGTGGAAACCGGCAAACAGATGCTCATGACGCGGGGTGCATTGACGACCTTTTCCATCGCCAATGATGTGGCCAAGTATTTTGCCATCATTCCAGCGGCCTTCGTGACCACCTATCCTGCGTTGGGCGCCCTCAATGTGATGGGACTGACCACACCGGCCAGTGCCATCCTGTCTGCCGTGATCTTCAACGCCCTGGTGATCGTGGCGCTGATTCCCCTGGCACTGAGAGGGGTGAAATACCGCGCGGTAGGTGCGGCGCAGTTGTTGAGAAATAACCTGCTGATCTACGGGGCAGGGGGGATCATCGCGCCTTTTATCGGCATCAAGATGATCGATGAGGTATTGGCGGCCCTGGGTTGGGCCTGAGGAGAAGCGCATCATGTGGAAAGAATTACGTCCTGCCGTGGTCAGTTTCCTGGTTTTGAGTGTGGTCACCGGCCTTCTCTATCCCGGGTTGGTAACAGGATTGGCCCAGGCATGGTTTCCGGGTCAGGCCAACGGGAGTTTGATTTTCAAGAAAGGCCGACCGGTGGGTTCCCGGTGGATCGGTCAATCCTTCACTGATCCCGGATATTTCTGGGGCAGACCCTCGGCTACCGGTCCCATGCCCTACAATGGGCTGGCTTCCAGCGGTTCCAATCTGGGACCGACCAACCCGGCCCTGATCGATGCCGTCAAGGCACGGGTCCAGGCCCTCAGGGCAGCTGATCCCGGAAATACCCGGCCGGTTCCCGTGGATCTGGTGACGGCTTCTGCCAGTGGACTGGATCCTCAGATCAGTCCGGCCGCTGCAGACTACCAGATTGCGCGGGTGGCTCGGGTGCGCGGTTTGAAAACGGGTCAGGTTCAGGCCTTGGTGACCCGGTCCATCGAAGGGCGTCAGTTCGGGGTGCTGGGGGAAGCGCGGGTCAATGTGTTGAAACTCAATCTGGCGTTGGATGAACTGACCCATGCGCCGTGACTGCCCCTGGGAACCCTGTCATGACTGAAATACGACGTCCCGATCCCGACACGCTGCTGGGGCATATCCAGGCTGAGGAAAACCGGGCCAGGCGGGGCAAATTGAAGGTGTTTTTCGGCGCCTGCGCCGGGGTGGGAAAGACCTATGCCATGTTATCGGCCGCCCATCAACAGCGCACCCAGGGCGTGGATGTGGTGGTGGGCATCGTGGAGACCCATGGTCGGGCGGATACCATGGCCCTGTTGAAAGACCTGGAAACGTTACCCCTCAAGGAAATCGAATACCGTCACCACCTGCTCAGGGAATTCGATCTGGAGGGGGCCCTGGCCCGCAATCCTGGCCTGATTCTGATGGATGAACTGGCGCATACCAACGTGCAGGGATGTCTCCATTCCAAACGTTGGCAGGATGTGGACGAGTTGCTGGAGGCGGGCATCGATGTCTTCACCACGGTGAACGTGCAGCATCTGGAAAGTTTGAATGATGTCGTGGGGGGAATCACCGGGGTACGGGTTTGGGAAACGGTACCCGACCATGTTTTCGATGAAGCCGACGAAGTCATGTTGGTGGATTTGCCTCCCGAGGAATTGCTCCAGCGCCTCAAGGAAGGGAAGATCTATCTGCCGCATCAGGCGGAGCGTGCTATCCGCAATTTCTTTCGCAAGGGGAATCTCATCGCCTTGCGCGAACTGTCTCTACGCCGCACGGCTGACCGTGTGGATGGGGAAATGCGGGCTTATCGGCGTACCAAGGCGGTGCAGTCCATCTGGCAGACGCGTGAATCCTTGCTGGTGTGCGTGGGACCGGGGCAGGGCAGCGAGCGGGTGATTCGTAATGCGGCCCGTCTGGCAACGCAAATGGAAGTGGAGTGGCACGCCATCTATGTGGAAACGCCCCGGCTCCAGCGCTTGCCAAAAAGAATCCGGGAACAGATTCTCCAGACCCTGAAGTTGGCCAAGGACCTGGGGGCAGAAACCGCCACCCTGCCCGCAGAGGACGCGGCAGTAGTGACCGTGGCCTATGCACGGGAACATAATCTGACCAAGGTGGTGGTGGGGCGGGACCTCGAACGTCACTTCTGGCGTCGTTCCTTCGCCGAACGGATCGGACGATTGGCTACCGACCTGGATGTCATCCAGGTCGCCCGTAACCCGCAGAACCCGGGCGAACCGGATGCGAAAGCCCAGGCACTGTTCCTCACTCAGGAGTATTCGCGTTGGCCATCCTATGCCAAAAGCGTGGCCCTGTGCGTGTTCGTCACGTTTCTGGCGACTCCCCTGCGTCACTGGCTCGAACTGACCAACATCGTCATGATCTTCCTGCTGGTGGTTATGGGTGTGGCGCTACGCTTGGGGAGGGGGCCGGCGGTACTGGCGGCTTTTCTCAGCGTGGCCTTCTTCGATTTCTTTTTTGTTCCCCCCCGCTTTTCCTTTGCGGTGAGCGATGTGCAGTACCTGCTCACATTCATGGTCATGCTGAGCGTTGCCCTGGTGATCGCTCAATTGATGGCCAATCTGCGTTATCAGGCCCGTGTGGCCATGAATCGGGAGCGGCGGGCCCGGGCCCTGTACGAGGCGGCACGGGATTTGTCGGCCACCCTGATGGCCGGGCAAATCGCGGAGATTTGCGTGCGCTTTGCGGACAATGTCCTGGGTGCAAAAACCGGCTTGCTCTTGATGGACAAGGAGAATCATCTGCAAGACCCGGTGAAGGTCGAAGGGGCTCTGACGACCGTAGATACCGGCATCGCGCAATGGTCTTTTGATCATGGTGAACCCGCCGGTCTGGGGACGGATACTCTGGCGGCCTCCCCGGTGTTCTACCTTCCGCTCAAAGCGCCCATGCGCACCCGTGGGGTGCTGGCCATCGAACCGCGCCAGAGTCACTGGTTACAGGTGCCGGAGCAACGCCGCTTGCTGGATACCTTTGCCTCGTTGGCCGCTATTGCCATCGAGCGGATCCATTATGTGGACGTGGCCCAGGAAGCGTTGGTGAAAATGGAGTCGGAACGCTTGCGCAATTCGGTCCTGTCGGTTCTGTCCCATGATTTGCGTACGCCTTTGACGGCACTGGTGGGATTGTCCGATACCCTGGGTCTGGAACCGCTATCCGGGCCGCAGCGGGAGGCCGTCCAGGCGATTCACGACGAAGCCGTGCGCATGGGTGCCCTGGTGAACAACCTGCTGGATATGGCCCGTCTGCAATCCGGCGAAGTGAAACTGAAACGGGAATGGCAGTTGGTGGAAGAGGTGATCGGGAGTGCGCTCAAAGCCTCGACGGGTGCGTTGGCCGGGCGCGAGGTGCGCGTGGAGTTGCCGGAAGGCCTGCCTTTCGTCGAATTCGATGCCGTTCTCATCGAACGTGTATTATGCAATCTGTTGGAAAACGCCGGGAAGTACACGGAGCCCCAGGCGCACATCGTCATCCGGGCAAGGTGTACGGATCAGACTCTGGACATTTCAGTCTGTGACGATGGGCAAGGATTTTCTGTTGGTGCGGAGGACACCCTGTTCGACAAGTTTACTCGAGGTCGTGCTGAATCGTCGGTTTCTGGTGTGGGGCTTGGGCTGGCTATTTGTCGGGCGATCATTTCCGCACACCAGGGACGGATTTGGGCAGAACACGGGATCCCTCGAGGCTCTCGTTTCACTTTTTCCCTCCCCCTGGGTACGCCGCCGGACCTTTCCGTGCCGCCAGAGGCCGAGGCATGAATGAACCCGTGGTGATCCTGGTGGAAGACGAAAAGCAGATTCGTCGTTTCGTGCGGGCAGCCCTGGAATCAGAAGATTGTCAGGTCATCGAGGCGATGACCGGCGAGCGTGGCCTGATCGAGGCCGGGACCCGTAAGCCTGATCTGGTGATTTTGGATCTGGGGCTGCCCGATCGGGAAGGCGGTGAGATATTGCGGGATTTACGCAGTTGGTCGCAGGTCCCCGTCATCATTCTCTCCGCACGCTCGAATGAAGAGGATAAGATCGCTGCGCTGGATGCGGGTGCCGACGATTACCTGACCAAACCCTTCGGCGTCGGCGAGTTGCTGGCAAGGGTGCGTGCGCTACTTCGGCGCCACAATCTGTCCGGGGACGCAGGGCAATCCGAGATCGGGTTTGGGCGGATTCGGGTGGACCGGGTCAAACGCTTGGTCCTGAGCCAGGAAGGGGAGGTCATTCACCTGACCTCCATTGAGTACCGCTTGTTGGCCTATCTGCTCGCCCATCCCGGAAAAGTATTGACACACCGCGAACTATTGCGCGAAGTCTGGGGTCCCTCCCATGTGGAGAGTGCCCATTACCTGCGGGTCTACATGGGTAACTTGCGCAAGAAACTGGAGAGAGACCCGGCCCGACCAGACTTCCTGCTGACGGAGAGCGGTCTGGGTTACCGCTTCAAACCCTGACCCCTCCTCAGAAGGGGATGGCCTGACAGCCATTTTCGTCACACCGCACGTATCCCCCTTTGCGACTGTTCCAGTCGGTGAGGACCCAACGTTCGCAGGTATTGTCGTCCAGCCGGTAAGTGTGGCGGGCCGGACGATGGGTATGACCATGGATCAGGCGCGGGTAATCATTTTTGCGCAATAACTCGATCACGGCCTGGAGGGTTACGTCCATGATGGCCAGGGTTTTTTTCTTTTTCGCCTGGGTGCTCATGGTGGTGGCTTCCTGAGCGATCTTGTACCGTTCCTCGATGGGCAGGGTCATGACCTTGCGCTGCCAGGTCACTGAGCGGACCTGCTTACGCCACGCCTGATAGGCTTCATCTTCCGTGCACAACTGGTCACCATGGGTGAGCAGGGTGCGGACCCCATCCTCCAGAATGAGGATGGTGGGGTCAGTCAGATGGGTGGCGCCACAGGCCTTGGCAAACTTGTTGCCGAGCAGGAAGTCGCGGTTGCCGTGCAGATAGAACAGTTGAGTTCCCTGCTGAGTCAAGGCCGCGAGGGCATTCACCACCTTCTGGTTGAAGGGCGAAGGAATATCATCATCGCCTACCCATATTTCGAACAGGTCGCCCAGGATATACAAGGCCGTGGCTTCGCGTGCCGGTCCTTCCAGAAAATTCTGAAACTTCTGGAAGAGTTTGGGCGAAGACGGCGAGAGGTGCAGGTCTGCGATGAAAAGGGAATGGGACACGGTGACTTACATGACCTCCGCACGTTCGATGAGGACATCTTCCTGGGGCACGTCGCCATGTCCCATACGGTTGCCGGTGGGAACCCCCTTGATGCGGTCCACGATGTCCTGTCCTTCTGTGACCTGACCAAAGACACAGTAGCCGTAGCCGTTTCGGTTGGGTTCGGTATGGTCGAGAAAGTGGTTGTCCTTGACATTGATGAAGAACTGGGCGGTGGCTGAATGCGGGTCGGAAGTGCGGGCCATGGCGATGGTATAGCGGACGTTGGAAAGACCGTTGGTTGCCTCATTTTCGATGGGGGCGCGGGCTTCCTTCTGTTTCATGCCGGGCTCAAAACCTCCTCCCTGGATCATGAAGCCATCGATGACACGATGAAAGATGGTGTTGTCATAAAAGCCCTCGCGCACATAAGACAGAAAGTTGTCCGTGGTTTTGGGGGCTTTTTCAGCATCGAGGGTGAGAACGATATCACCAAAATTGGTTTTGAGGCGGACCATAGAGAACTCCATCAGTTAAGTTTGTCGGCCTTGAGTTTCAAGGTGCGGTTATTGGGATTCAGTTTCAGGGCCTGGGCGTAGGAACGACGCGCCAGGGCAAGGTAGACATCGCCCAGGTTTTCAAAGGCGATGGCATAGTTGGGTTGGGAAGCCACGCCTTTTTCCAGTATGGCGCGCGCATCATCGAGTTGCCCCTGGGCGGCGTAGAGGGCACCCAGGTTATTATAGGGCGCGCCCATCTCCGGAAATCGCTCGGTCAGATTCTTGAGGATGACGATGGCTTCATCCTTGCGTTTCAACTGGGTCAAGGCGATCGCCTTGAGAAACAGGACGTCGCCTTCATCGGGTTGCGCTTCCAGGGAACGGTTGGCCAACGCCAGGGCTTGCTGCGGATGATGGTCGTGCAACAGAGATTGCAGCGCCAGAGGGACATGAAGCGGTAAGGGGGCTTCTGACGCCGGGGCAGAGGATGTGCTAGGATGCGCATCGTTGCCGGTTTGCAGCACGGGGACCGGGGTCGTGTCCGTTCCGGTGTTTTCTGCGCCGGTCGCGCACACCCCTTGCTCGCACCACAGGGCGAGGGAAAAGGACAGGACTAGGGACCGGAGCGTCATGGGTTGAAATAGAAGGCGAATTGTGTAACCCCAAATTCTATCAATTCAACGCGTTGCTGACTAGACTTTTTGTCAGGATCTATCGATTTTTTTGAGTTGGCGGTTATATTCATGCTGAATCTGTTCAATACGCTTACCCGTCGGACCGAGCCTTTTGTCCCCATCGAGCCTGGTCGGGTGCGCCTGTATGTTTGCGGCATGACGGTGTATGACCGCTGTCACCTGGGCCATGGACGCATGCTCGTCAACTTTGATGTGCTCTATCGCTGGTTACGGGCGTCCGGTTATGCGGTCACCTATGTGCGCAACATTACCGATATCGATGACAAGATCATCGAGCGGGCGGCGCAGAATGGGGAACCCATCGAGGCCCTGACCGAGCGCATGATCGTGGCCATGCAGGAAGATCTGGCACGTCTATGGGTATTGCCGCCGACCCATGAACCCCGTGCCACCGAACATGTGCCGGGCATGATCCGATTGATCGAAATGCTGATCCGGAAAGGTTTGGCTTACCCAGGGCGGAATGGGGATGTCTACTACTCGGTGCGGGATTTTCCAGACTATGGCAAGTTGTCCGGCAAGTCTCTCGACGATCTGCGGGCAGGTGAGCGCGTGGCGCGGGATGAGTTCAAGCGCGATCCCCTCGATTTCGTGTTGTGGAAGAGCGCCAAGCCTGGCGAGCCCCGGTGGCCTTCTCCCTGGGGGGAGGGGCGGCCGGGCTGGCATATCGAATGCTCGGTGATGAGCGAATGCTTTCTGGGCACCCATTTCGACATCCATGGAGGCGGTCACGATCTGCAATTTCCGCACCACGAAAACGAAATAGCCCAGAGTGAGGGGGCCCATGGGCACGCCTTCGTCAATGTATGGATGCACAATGGTTTTCTGCGGGTGAATGATGAGAAAATGTCCAAATCCCTGGGTAATTTCTTTACCTTGGCGGATATCTTCGAAAAATTCCACCCGGAGGTGGTGCGCTTCTTTCTCCTGCGCGGTCATTATCGCAGTCCTCTCAATTACACCGATGGTCATCTGGAGGATGCCCGGCAGGGATTGAATACCCTCTACACGGTATTGCGGGATCATCCTACGGTTCAAGGGGGTGTCCCGGACTGGGCCGGGGTGGCTGAAAGGGCCTTCAAGCATGCGCTGGACGATGACCTGAACACCCCGGAAGCCGTGGCAGTCCTTTTTGGTCTGGCCCATGACGCCCATCGGGGCGAGGTGGGGGCGGCCCAACGCCTGCGTACTCTGGCCGAGGTACTGGGGTTGCTGAACAGCGCTCCGGTCGAGTGGTTCCAGAAGGGGGCGGGTCTGACTGTGCAGGCCGGGGATGAGGATCGGGAGCGTATCGAGAGGTTGGTGGCGCAACGGCAGGCGGCACGGGTGCAGAAAGATTTCGCGACCGCCGACCAGATTCGTCAGGCCCTCCTGGCGGAGGGGATCGTTCTCGAGGATAAGGGGGGGATCACCCAGTGGCGGCGGTCCTGAACCGTTCAGCCCTCGCTCTTGCGCGGGACTGAACGGCAACGCTACGCTCAGGTTTGGAAGAAGTCGCGCACCTTGTCCATGAAACTCTTGGTGCGGGGACTGTGGGTGTCGTTTCCCCGGGTTCCTTGCTCCAGTTGACGCAACAGTTCTTTTTGAATTTCGGTCAACTTGACCGGAGTTTCTACAACCACATGACACATCAGGTCACCCTGGTTGCCTCCGCGCAGCGCTTTGATTCCCTTGGAACGCAGGCGAAAAACCTGGCCGGTCTGAGTTTCGGCAGGAATTTTCAGCTTGGCCTGACCCTCCAGGGTGGGGATTTCGATTTCCCCTCCCAGAGCGGCGACTGCGAAACTGATGGGCATTTCGCAATGCAGGTCCGTGCCTTCGCGCTGGAATACGGGGTGGGGACGGATCTGGACGACTACGAATAGATCGCCCGACGGACCCCCGGCTTGCCCCGGTTCGCCTTCTCCGGCTAGACGAACACGGTCACCATGGTCGATGCCGGCAGGAATCTTGACGGACAGGGTTTTATGCTTTCGGATTCGTCCGGCGCCATGGCAGTCGGGGCAGGGCGAGGTGATCGTCTTGCCGCTTCCGTGACAGACTGGGCAAGTTTGCTGGATGGAAAAAAATCCTTGCTGCATGCGCACCTGACCCTGTCCGCCACAGGTGGAACAGGTGCTCGGGCTGGTCCCCGGCTTGGCGCCACTGCCCTTGCAGGTGCCACAGTTTTCCAGGGCGGGAATGCGGATCTGTGTCTCGGTGCCGCGTGCGGCTTCTTCCAGGCCGATTTCCAGGTTGTAGCGCAGATCGGCTCCCCGGTACATGCCGCCGGTTCGGTTACCTCGTCCGCCTCCACCGAAAATATCGCCAAAAATATCGCCAAAGGCATCGGAAAACCCACCCATCCCCGGACCGCCCCCAGGTCCAGCGGCACCCATTTGGGGATCTACGCCCGCATGACCGTAGCGGTCATAGGCTGCACGTTTATCCCCATCGGACAGGATTTCATAGGCCTCCTTGACCTCCTTGAACAGAGCCTCCGACTTGGCGTTATCCGGATTTCGGTCCGGATGATGTTTCATGGCCAATTTGCGATAGGCCTTTTTGATGTCATCCTCGGATGCATCCCGGTTGACTCCCAGGACTTCATAAAAATCGCGTTTGCTCATGTTTCCTCTCAAATAAATTATTGGGGAGTGGGGTTTTCACCCCCCTCCCCAACAACCTGCCTTCCCCGGGGGGGAGGGTTCTTTATTTCTTGTCTTTCACTTCCTCGAACTCAGCATCCACGACATGGTCTTCCTTACCGCCAGCAGAGGCGCCGGGTTCCTGGGCATGGACATCAGCACCGCCGGCGTTTGCATCGGCCGCGTACATCTTTTCGGCCAATTTATGGCTGGCTTCGGAGAGCTTCTCGGTGACGGCGGTGATGCGTGCCGTGTCCTGTGACTGGAGCGCATCTTCTGCATCCTTGAGCGCGCTTTCAATCCCGGATTTTTCTTCGGCTGAAAGTTTGTCGCCATGATCCTTGACGGATTTGGTGACGTTATGGACCAAACTTTCCAGGCCATTCTTCGCGTTCACCGCTTCCAGAATTTTCTTGTCTTCTTCCGCGTTTTCCTCGGCATCCCGGACCATACGCTGGATTTCATCTTCCGACAGTCCGGAGTTGGCCTTGATGGTGATCTTGCTTTCCTTGCCGGTGGCCTTGTCCTTGGCATTTACATGCAGGATCCCGTTGGCATCGATGTCGAAGGTCACTTCGATCTGAGGCATGCCGCGGGGTGCAGGAGGAATGTCGCTCAGGTTGAACTGCCCCAGGCTCTTGTTCCCGCTGGACAGGTTTCGTTCTCCTTGCAGGACATGGATGGTCACCGCCGACTGGTTGTCGTCGGCAGTGGAAAAGACCTGGGATGCCTTGGTGGGGATGGTGGTGTTCTTCTGGATCAGACGGGTCATGACGCCCCCCAAGGTTTCAATGCCGAGGGACAGAGGTGTGACGTCCAGCAACAATACATCCTTGACGTCGCCTTTCAAGACGCCGCCCTGAATGGCCGCTCCGATGGCCACGGCTTCATCCGGGTTGACATCCTTGCGCGGATCGCGGCCGAAGAGTTCCTTGACCCGTTCCTGTACCTTGGGCATACGGCTTTGCCCACCTACCAGAATCACGTCGGCGATGTCACCGATCTTCACGCCCGCATCCTTGATGGCCGTTTCACAGGGCTTTATGGTGCGGTCGATGAGTTCCTGCACCAGACTTTCCAGTTTGGAACGGGTGATTTTGACCACCAGATGTTTGGGTCCGCTGGCATCGGCCGTGATGTAAGGCAGGTTGACTTCAGTCTGTTGCGCTGAAGACAGTTCGATTTTGGCTTTTTCTGCGGCTTCCTTGAGGCGTTGCAGGGCCAGCACATCCTTGCGCAGATCCAGGCCGTTTTCGCGCTTGAATTCGTCAGCCAGATAATCGATGACGCGCAGGTCAAAGTCCTCCCCACCGAGGAAGGTGTCTCCATTGGTGGAAAGCACCTCGAATTGGTGTTCGCCATCGATTTCGGCGATTTCAATGATGGAAATGTCGAAGGTTCCACCGCCCAGATCATAAACGGCAATCTTGCGGTCCCCTTCCTTCTTGTCCATCCCGAAAGCCAGGGCGGCAGCGGTCGGTTCATTGATGATGCGCTTGACGTCCAGACCCGCGATTCGTCCTGCATCCTTGGTGGCCTGGCGCTGGCTGTCGTTGAAGTAGGCCGGGACCGTGATGACGGCTTCGGTCACTTCCTCACCCAGATAATCTTCCGCTGTTTTCTTCATCTTTTGCAAGACGGCGGCGGAGATTTCGGGCGGGGCCATCTTCTTGCCTCGCACTTCCACCCAGGCATCCCCATTGCCGGCCTTGACGATGGAGTAAGGCACCATGTGGATGTCTTTCTGCACCATCTCTTCTTCGAAGCGCCGACCGATCAGGCGCTTGACGGCGAAGAGGGTGTTTTTCGGGTTGGTGATGGCCTGGCGCTTGGCAGGCGCGCCCACCAGAACTTCGCCTTCTTCCATGTAGGCGATGATGGAGGGGGTTGTGCGGGCGCCTTCTGCATTTTCAATGACTTTGGGTTTGCCGCCTTCCATGACGGCCACGCAGGAATTGGTGGTGCCCAGGTCGATTCCGATGATTTTTCCCATGATGTTATTTAGCCTCTTCTCAAAAATTGGTGGGGAATACTTTAGGTTGTTCCTTAAATCGGGATGATTTTTACGGATTCAAGAGGGTGATTCCGCTTTTCCCTTTGAAACCGTGACCAAAGCCGGACGCAGAACCCGTTCATGCAGGATGAAACCCTTTTGCATGACGCTGATGACGTTTTGGGCCGGAATTTCATCGTGCTCCAGGGAAGCGATGGCCTGATGGCGGTTGGGGTCGAAACGTTGTCCTTCGGGGTGAATGGCTTGAATGTGAAACTTGTCGAAGACGCTGGTCAGTTGGCGGGCAGTCAGTTCCACTCCGTTGCGATAACTGTCGAGGGAGGCTTCCTTGACTTGTTGAGCGGCTTCCAGGCTGTCCATGACGGCCAGTAATTCTCCGGCAAAACTTTCCAGGGCAAACTTGCGTGCCTGGGACAATTCGGTGGCGGTGCGCTTGCGCAGGTTTTCCATGTCGGCGCGCAGGCGCAAGCACTCGTCGTCCTTCGCACGCAGGGCATCTTCCGCCTTGACCAGGGCGGTTTGCCATTCTTCGGGCGAGGAGAGAGGGGGAAGTGCACTGTCTGCACCAGCGGAGGATGGATTTTCCGGGTTGGAAGAGGAAGGATCAATAGGTTCAGTGGTGGACATGCCGGACTCCCAGGGCTGAGTTGTGGATCACTGGCGGTACATGGGGCCAAGGATGCCGATTTCAAGGGGTTACTGTGGGGCGCCCCGTTCCTGTGCCCGATTTTTTTGCGCAACTTGCTCCTCTGCCGTCGGCAGAGGATTGGGCAGCCAGCCGCCCAGATTATCCAGAGCGATACGCGTCAGGCTGTCCAGCCAGTCGGGATCGTCGTTGAGCGCGGGAATGTAATGATAGACCTCGCCGCCGTGGTTCAGGAAAGTCGCTTTCACCTCCATGCCGATCTCCTCCAGGGTTTCCAGGCAGTCGGCCGGGAAACCGGGGCACAGGACCTGGACATGACGCACGCCCTCCCGGGCCAGTTGCTCCACCAGCGGGGCAGTGTAAGGCTTGACCCATTCCGTGCGGCCGAAGAGGGACTGGAAGGCAATGCGATACTGAGGGGGTTCGAGGCCCAGGGCCTGCGCCAGCAAGCGTCCGGTCTTGAGACATTCGCAATGGTAGGGATCGCCCTTGTGGAGAGTGAACTGTGGTACTCCGTGAAAACTCATCACCAGCACGTCCGGGCGACCTCGTTCAGCCCAGAATCTCTCGACTCGCCCCTTGAGGGCACGGATATAACCCGGATCGTCGTGGTAATGATGCACCGTGCGCACGGCGGGTGCATGACGCCAGCGCGTGAGGGCGGCAAACAGGGCATCCTGGCTGGAAGCCGTGGTGCTGGCGGCGTATTGAGGGTAAAGGGGGAGCAACAGGATCCGGTCACACCCGGCATTTTTGAGTTCTGTCACGCCCTGGGTCAGGGAAGGCTGCCCATAGCGCATGACGTAGCGCACCAGGGGAGGGTTGTCGGGGAAAGCGGCTTCGAGACGGGCACTCAAGCCCGCTGCTTGGGACGCCGTATGGAGTCGCAGCGGCGAGCCCTCCGGCTGCCAGATGGCGGCATATTTTTTTGCGGACTGGGCAGGTCGGGTGCGCAGGATGACGCCGTGCAGAATCAGCCACCAGAGGAGACGAGGGATTTCCACCACGCGCGGGTCGCCCAGAAATTCGGCGAGATAGCGGCGCAAAGCAGACGCATCGGGCGCATCGGGTGTGCCCAGATTGACCAGCAGGAGACCGACGCGGGCCGTGGATCGTCCATGGATGAAGGAAGGTTCGGGCAGATAACGGGGCATATGGGTCCTTCAGTGTTGTGACAGTGCGCTAGAGAGCAGACGCGCAGTGATGTCGACGATGGGAATGACGCGCTCGTAGGCCATGCGGGTGGGACCCACCACTCCCAGGGTCCCCACCACCTGTCCATCCACTTCGTAGGGGGCCGTGACCAGACTGAATTCATCGAGCGGTGAGTGCCCCGATTCTCCCCCAATGAAAATTCTGACGCCCTCGCTGTTCTGGCTGGCATCGAGCAGTTGCAACAGACCGGTTTTTTGCTCGAAGAGGTCGAAGAGGCGGCGCAGACTGCTCAGGTTGCTGGCCATGTCGTTGCGGCCGACGAGGCGGGTTTCGCCACGCAGGACATAATCATCGGGTCCGGGCTTGAGGATCTCTTCGCCAAAGGCCAAGGCTTGGCTGGTGAGTGTGCGGATATCCGTCCGCAGTCCGTTGACCTCACGGCGCAGCGCGTCGACCACCCGGTCGAAGTCCTGACCGCTGCCATGTTCATTGAGGTATTGGGCGGCTTTGGCCAGTTGTTCGGTGGAGTAGTTCTGGTCTGTGATCAGGATGCGGTTCTGGACATCGCCTTCCAGGGTGACCAGAACGAGGAGCAGGCGGTTTTCCGAAAGACGCAAGAATTCTACGCGTTGGAAGCCTGTGAGACGACGTTTGGGGGTGCGCACGATGCCGGCAAAGGTGGTCAGTTCGGCGAGCATCTGGGAGGCTGCGGCCACCAGTTGGTGCGGGTCGGCCGGGCGCAGTTGCAGTTGGGAGAGGGTCGTGGTTTCCAGGGGCTTGATGGTCAGCAGGCTGTCTACGAAGAAACGATAACCACGAGGGGTTGGAATGCGTCCGGCCGAGGTATGGGGACTGGCGATGAAACCCAACTCTTCCAGATCGGCCATGACATTGCGGATGGTGGCGGCGGAGAGGTCCATGCCCGCAAGGCGTGACAAGGCCCGCGAACCAACCGGTTGCCCCTCGTCAATGTACTTTTCCACCAGGGCCTTGAGCAGTGCCCGCGCGCGATCGTTTAACATGCCGACCATTTTAACTGAAATATGTTCTAATTCCTTTTTGCATCAGACCGGCTACTCAATTCAGGAAGTTTCATGACCCAACCAGGATTCAATCGTATTGGTATCGTGGGCAAGGCCGATCCCCAGGGTTTGCACGCGCCTCTGGCCCGTCTCCTGTCGCTCCTCGCGGAACGGAACTGCCCGACGGTTCTGGATCCCTGCTCTGCCCTGGCCTGCGGACAGGCGGGCGTTCCCCTGAACGAGTTGGCTGCGCAAGTCGATTTGTGCGTGGTGTTGGGCGGGGATGGAACCCTGCTCAATGCCACCCGTGCACTGGCGCCCCATGCCGTTCCTCTGATCGGCATCAATCTGGGGCAATTGGGGTTTTTGACGGACATTCCGGCCCAGGACCTGGAAGATCGTCTCAGCCAGGTGCTGGACGGCCATTACACCCTGGAGGATCGCATCTTGCTGGCGGCTCGTCTGACCCGCTCTGACGGAAGGGTGAGCGAGGCCATGGCCCTCAACGATGTGGTGGTGGCCAAGGGAGCGCGGGGCAGCATGATCGAGGTGGAGGTTTTCGTGGATGGGAACTTCGTCTACAATCTGCGCGCCGATGGCCTGATCCTGGCCACCCCTACGGGGTCCACGGCCTATGCCCTGTCCAGTGGCGGCCCCATCGTCCACCCTGGCTTGCAGGCTCTGGTATTGACCCCCATCTGTCCCCATACCCTGAGCAATCGTCCGGTGGTGTTGCAGCAGAGTGCACAGGTCGAGATGATCCTGCACAAGGGAACCGGGGTCTTTGCCAGTTTCGATGTGCAGGACCAGATCCTCCTCGATCCCGGAGATCGGTTGAACGTTACCTGTGCCCGGCAATCCGTACATCTGATCCACCCCCCGGGATATGACTATTTTGCCATGTTGCGCGAGAAATTGCGTTGGGGCACGCGTTTTTAGGAGAAGGCATGCTGGTTGCACTGCGTATTCGCGATTTTGTCCTGGTGGATCGATTGACCCTGGAATTGGGTCGTGGATTTACTGTTCTGACCGGGGAAACCGGTGCGGGCAAATCCATTTTGCTGGATGCCCTGGCGCTGATACTGGGCGAACGGGCCGATCCGGAGGCCATTCGGCAGGGCGCGTCACGGGCCGAATTCGAGGCCCATTTCGACGTTTCTCCCACTTCTCCGGCGGGGCAATGGCTCGAGGAGCAAGCCTTGGCCAGTGCCGAAGGCGAATGCCTGATACGGCGAGTGGTGGAACGCAGCGGCAAGTCCCGTGCCTTCATCAACGGGAGCGCCGTGACTGCGACCCAGTTGCGAGCCCTGGGCGACCACCTGATCGACATTCATGGCCAGCATGCCCACCAACGCTTGTTATTGCCCGTGCACCAGCGGACATTGCTGGATACCTTTGGGGTGCATGACGAATACCGGCAATTCGTACGCCAGGCTTGGCAAGACTGGGAAGACGCCCAGAGAGGCTGTGCCGAGGCGCGCCAAGCGCTGGCAGCGGCGGCCGGGCAGCGCCAGATGCTCGAAGATACCCTGGCATTGCTGGCCGATTTGACGCTTCACCCCGGACATTGGGCGGCGTTGCTGGCTGAACACGCGCGTCTTGCGCATCGTGCGGATCTGGTCCAGGGGGTGGACGAAACGGTTCGGTCGCTGGAGGAAGGGGAAAGCGCGGTGCGACGCCAGCTTTTGAAGTGTGAACAACGCTTGGCCCAGTTGGCATCCCACGACAGCCTCCTGATTCCCTGGGCCACTCTGCTCGAGTCGGCGCGTATCCAGGTCGAGGAAGTACTGGGTGAATTGCACCGTTATGCGCGTGCTCGTGAAGAGAACGAGGAGCGCTTGCCGCAGGTTGAAGAAGAGATGCAAGCCTGGCACGCGCGCGCACGCCGTTTGCACGTTCACCCCGAGGATTTGCCCAAACTTTTCGCTGACACACGCCAAGCCCTCGAGGCGTTCGCAGCCCTGCCCTCCCTGGAAGTTCTCGAGAGGCAGGAAGTTCAGGCCCGGCAAAGGTATGACGAGGTGGCGCGGGAATTGAGCCGACAACGTCATCATGCAGCGTCGCGTCTGGGAGAGGCAGTGAGTGCCAGCCTGGCGGATCTGGCCCTGGGCCAAGGGCGCTTCGAGGTTGCGCTAAGCGAACTGGAACGACCCGGGCCCGAGGGGCGAGAGCGGGTCGAGTTTCAACTGGCAGCCCATGCCAGCCAACCCCTGGGCCCCCTCGCCCGGATTGCGTCGGGCGGAGAATTGTCGCGTCTGGGTCTGGCCCTGCAGACCCGCCTGGCGCAGGGAAGCGCAGTGCCCACCCTGATTTTTGACGAGGTGGACAGCGGCATCGGAGGGGGAGTGGCTGAACGGGTCGGGCAGTTGCTGGCCGCGCTGGGGAATCACCATCAGGTGCTGTGCGTGACCCATTTGCCTCAGGTGGCGGCTTGCGCCCAGCAGCATCTGAAAGTCAGCAAGGCAGTGCAGGGGGGGGTGATGACCAGTTCAGTCCGGATCCTGGACGAGGTGGGGCGGGTAGAAGAAGTGGCGCGCATGCTGGGGGGGGTGACGGTCACAGCGACCGTGCGTGAGCATGCCCGGGAATTGTTGCAACAGGAAAAAAAGCGCGCTCAGCGATAACGGGCGGGTGCCACAGCCTGGACCAGATCTTTTTCGAGGGGCAGTGGGTCGCCTTCCAGCCAGGCACAGAGAAGATCGGCACCCAGGGGCCCCCACACCAGTCCTCGTGAGCCCAGGGCGGTGAGGGCGAAGAGTCCCTCGGCTCCAGGCACGGGACCGATGATGGGGAGGCGGTCGCGGCTGACGCTGCGAAAGGCGACCCGTTCCTGCACCACCGAGTGTTCTGTTCCGCAGTTCAACCCCAGTGCCGTCAGGCGTTGCAGGTTCTCCGCACGGTCGGCGCGGCGCGGCGCGGGGTCTGTGTCGTGGTCATAGGTCGCACCCAGACAGGGACCGCCGGGGGCGTCTGGAATCACATAGCCGGAGCCGCAGAGGACCGGAGTTCCTGCGGGGACGGGAGAACGGTCGATCTGGGTGATCTGGCCCCGCAGGCGTTGGCGTGGCCAGAGAGGCGCATCGCTCAGGGGAAGGGGATGAGCCCCACAGGCCAGGATGGCGGTGGGGGCCTGCACCAGCAGGTCGCCTGCCGGAGTGCGGGCTTCCCAACCGGCCGGACCGGGTTGAAGAATCACGGGGTGTCCCCAATGCGTCGTGAGGTGAGGGGTTTGGGCCAGCGCGGCACGACAGAACTGCCCGGGATCCAGCCAACCGGCATGGGGGTAAAACAGTGCGCCCCAGGGAGCAGTACACTGACCGAGACGCTCCGCCTCGACGCGCGTCATCCAGCAGAGCAATTCTTCGGTATTCCCTGGAGCCATGGTCAGGCTGAACAGATGAGCGGCTTCCACGGCATCCTGGGCAACGCGCAAGACGCCGTTCAGGCCATGAGGGAGTTCCTTTGCCTTTCCCTTCAGGTGTTCCAACCAGTGCAGAGTGGTCAGAAAACCCGCCCGGGCCAGACGGGCAGCACGGTTGTCGTCCCGACTGGGAAAGGGACGCAGGATACCGGCGGGATTGCCTGAAGCTTCCAGCGCCGGTCCGCTCTGACTCTCGCACAGGTCGATGTGCCAGCCTCGTGCGCCCAGTGCGGCGCTCACCAGACAACCGGCCAGACCCGCCCCAATGACCAGCGCATGGCGTTGGGGGGGCGGCTTCAGGGTGGCCTGGAGCGCGGGTTGTTCCAGGCGTTGCACGATCTTGCGCCAGGCGTCTTCAGGAATGCGGTCGTAGCAAGCACTGAGGCGTTCCCGTTTGGTTCCGAAGCCGGGCGCCCGAGTGGTGTGGAAGCCATGGCGTTCGAGCGTACGGCGCACATGCCCCGCCACGCACCAAGTGGCCAGGGTGGCGCCATGCCGACACAGGCGAGCAACCTGGCGCAGGACGGGTTCGCTCCAGGGCACCGGGTTGGTGCGGGGCGAAAATCCATCCAGATATACGGCATCGGCAGCCAGGGTGAGTTGGGGGAGAAGGTCGGCCATGTCGCCCAGAGCCAGGTGAAGGATGACTCTGCCCGCATCAAAATGGAGTTGGTGTATTCCTGGAGTGAGGGGCGGCCAGGCGCTGAGCAGGCTCCGAATTTCCTGCGCCAGTTCGGGATAGGTCGAGAGCGCGCTGCTCAGATCCGTGCGGGCGAGGGGGGCCTGTTCAAGGGAGACGAAGTGCAAACGAGGAGCGGCGCTGCCCATACGACGCCATTCGTGCCAGGTGGTCAGAAAGTTGAGCCCAAGCCCGAAGCCGGTTTCCAGGATCTGGAAAGACTCTCGTCCCTGCCAGCGTTCCGGCAGTCCATTGCCCGTCAGGAAGACCGCACGGCATTGGGCCAGGGCGCCTGCCTGGGAATGGTACACATCCGCGTAGGTCTCTGAATAGGGAACCCCATCCCGAAAGGTCAGGGGCGCTGGCAGCAAGGGCATGGATTTGCTCGCCGCATGGACGGGAAGAGTTTACCGTGGAGGGGGTGGATGAGTTCCCTGCGTTGAAATCATAGAATCTTGTTGATCAGATCTTCGCCCAATCCAATGCCCGCACCCATTTCCATGGCTCGTCCAAAGCCGGAGTTGAGGAAGCCGCCCAGCACACCGAACAATCCGCCTTGCTGAGGGGCGTTCATGCCAGGTTGAGCATAATTGGTCCCAGGGTAACCGGCGGGAGCCATGCCGGGCATCATTTGCTGGGCCTGGTTTTGCCACAGGGCGTGAATGGCCTGCAGGGTATTGCCCATTTGCTGCTGCTGGCCTTGAATGGCAAGAGCCACTTCACGCAGATCGAGGAGCCACTCCCGCGCTTCCGGATGTCCGTTCTGGGCGGCACGTTGCATCTTGCCAGCCAGACCCTGCAGTTGTTGGGCTACCTGTTGACCTTGCATTTGTAGTTGCTGGTACTGCTGATCGATGGTCTGAATATCCATGGCTTTCTCCACAGAGTGAAACGTTGGATTGTAACGCAGTCCGAGAAGAGGCGGATATTTTCAATCTTTGAGCAGATCTGGGTGGTCCCTGGGACTAGACTGGAAGCGCATAGAGGATTGTGTTCTCGAACCCTTGTGGGGTGCCGTGGTGGATCGATGGTTGATTCATCATGTCAATGAACCACCGGATGGTGTCGTGATGCGCCATCGGGCGGGTCAGGTGCCTCCGGTTTTTTTTATGGAGGCATCATCATGAACATGGCGATTCGTGTGTTGACAGGGTTGTTGCGAACGGGGTATCTGGGAGGATTGGCGGCAATGCGTGGATGGCATAGGGGCGGGCAAGGGGTGACTTATCTGGCTCGATTGGCCTGTGAAAAGCAGGAACGGAGCGTGACTGAAACGGAAGGGGTCACCGACTCTCCGCCCGCTTTGCCGGCACCGCACCCTGAAGAGGTAGGGGCGTTGGGCGTGCATTTGGGGCAACCGCTCATCCGTTATGGGGATGGGTACAGCGTGGTGTGCCGGTGTTACCCTGAAACGGGGCGGGTGGTCCGTTCCCTGTGGCTGGATTACACCAAGTTGCGGCGGCGCTACGGGATTCAGGTGGAACGGCGCTTGCGTTTGCGTGCAGGAGCCGCAGTGGTACAAATGCAATCCCTTCCCCATCAAGGGAATTTACCGACCCGGCCGTGGGGAAGAATCGAACTGGGGGAGGTGACCCTGGCTTTTGCTTCCCTGCAGGACCAGGGATTGTTGCGTCTGCTCGACCAGACGGTGGGCGAGGCACAGGCCCTGGTAGATGCGGAAGTCCCGGATGGTTTACTGCAAAAACGGCCGTGGCAAATGCTGCCGGAGGTGGCCGTGCAGGATCCGCCCCTGAGTGAGGTGCAAAAACGTCGGCGGGTGGTGGAAATGACCCTGGCGGATGTGCGCGCGGCCGATGCCCAGCGCAAGAAGCCGTTGGCCAGTACGGAAAAGATCTATCCCAATCTGGTCAAGGCACCGGAGGTACGGAAGTTTCGGGGGTTGTTGAAACGTACCGGTTTTGTGGAACGCACGGATCCTTCGGGACGCAAATCCCGCACCTTTTTTGCGGAGGTGCAGGATGAAGTACAAACCGTGCGTCACACGGGGACCGACCTGCAACGGGCCTTGATGCGTGAAGAGATCTGCGAGGGGGATACGGTGGAGATTTTTGCCATCGGACTGGTTCCCCTGGGCGGAGGCAAGTGCAAGAAAAAGATCTGGAGCGCACGCAAGATCGTCTGAACACGGACCTGCTTTCTGGAAAGCAGGTAGGATCGCCGGGACCTTCTTGAGGAAGGTCCTTTTTTTGTTCTGATATGATGATCCCCCGTGGGTCGAATATAAAGTTAAGGGACTCAATGAAAGTTGGATTTCTGGTGCTGGTGCTGATCTTGGAACCCTGGCGTCCACAGGCGTGGGAGGGGGTGGGCGTGACCCTTCTGACCCGCTGGCGTCTCTTTCTATCCGCGCGCATGCCCCGGGCTGGCGCAGTGCGCTGGCTGGGGGTCGTGGGTGTTCCTCTTCTGTTGATGACGGGGATACAAAGCGGGTTGGAGCGGCTTCATCTGGGGGCGGTGGTGCCTTTGCTGGTGCTGGGGCTGGGGATCGATCTGCGTGGGTCTTTGGCCCATCTGCGCCTGAGGAGGGAGCGGATACGAATGCGTGCCGAGTCGGATCCCTCCGTTCGTGCGGTGCTCGATGAAGGTATCCTGGGCAACTATCGACATTTTTTTGCCCCTCTGTTCTGGTTCTTTTTGCTGCCCGGCGGATGGGGGCCCCTGCTGTACTGCGGCACAGTTCTGCTGGTCGAAGCGGAACCGGAAGGGGTTTTTTACCAGCGCATCCAGGCATGGCTGGACTGGATTCCGACTCGCCTGCTTGCGCTGACCTTTGCCCTGGTCGGTGACTTCGAAGAGGCGCTTTATGCCTGGCGTGATCCGGAACATGGGCCTCTGTCCAGCCGGGGATTATTGCAAGCGGTGGTGCATGGGGCCCTGGGGTTGGGACAAGCCAACGAGGGAAATGGGCCATTCGAGATCCTTGAAGCGGATCAGTTGACCAGTGCCGAGGGGCTAATCTGGCGAGCCGTCGTCCTCTGGGGGGTGGGTGCGGGGTTGGCGACGGCGTTGTTGGGAGGGCATTGAGTGACGGGGGGCGTTTTCCTGTTGGAGCGTCAGCAGGGTGGCAAGGCGCAGGGAGCGCATGGGATATCCGGCAACATAGTCTCGCAGGGCACAGCCCGGCTCCTGGCGATGATGGCAGTCGGGAAAACGACAATGCCCTTGCAAGGGGGAAAACTCCGGGAAAAACGCCACCAGATCGGCGGGGTCGAGATAGGTCAGGCCAAAG
Organism: Pseudomonadota bacterium; assembly: GCA_021832305.1. Lineage (GTDB taxonomy): Bacteria > Pseudomonadota > Gammaproteobacteria > Burkholderiales > Ferrovaceae > Ferrovum. Next base: position 33,714 of record JAKBLB010000014.1, read on the forward strand.
GATTGGACGCCGGGGCTGTCGATCAACCAACCACCCTCGGGTAAGGGATAGGCACGGATGGCGGTGGTGGTGTGCCGGCCTGAATCCAGGGCCAGAGAGATGTGCTGAGTGGTGGCCTGAGCCTCGGGGATGAGGGCGTTGAGCAGGGTCGATTTGCCCATCCCCGATTGCCCCACCAGCAAGGTGTGGCGTCCGGCCACGGTGGGGCGTAGTTGGTCCACCGTAGCCAGAGCGGAGATTTCCAGCAGGGGATAGCCGAGGGATTCAAAATAGGACAGTGTAGTACGCCAAGCCGCCGTGGCCGGCCCCAGATCGGTCTTGTTGAGGAGCAGGCAGACGTCGACCCGATTGGCTTCGGCGGCCACCAGACACCGAGAGATCAGATCCGGGTACGGGGTGGGTTCGCCCGCTGAGACGATGAGCACTTGATTGACGTTGGCGGCCAAAAATTTTTCTCGTTTGCCATCGGCACGCCAGAACAGGGTGGTGCGCGGTTCGATTTCTTCGATTACCCCCTGGGTGACGCTGGTGGGCGTGAAGCGAACCCGGTCAGCGCAGGCGACATCGTGTTGCTTGCCGCGTCGGACACAGTTCCATATGCACGCCTGGTCATCCACCACTTCGTAATGGTGGCCGAAGACCCCGCGCACCCATCCCGACAGGGAAGGGGTACTCACAGGAAGAGTGTCCGGTGTATCATGCAACGGGCGTCACGGTCGGGAGGCAAGTGGGGCATCGATCAACTCAAAAGGAACGATTATGGCACAGGATAAAAACCATCTGGTCTGGGTGGACATGGAAATGACCGGGTTGGACCCGATGCGCGACCGCGTCATCGAGGTGGCACTGGTGGTCACCAACAATGCACTGGAAGTAGTGGCGGAAGGGCCGGTCCTGGTGATTCACCAACCCGATCAGGTACTGGACGGTATGGATGACTGGAACAAGGGAACACATCAACGTTCCGGGCTCATCGATCGTATTCGTGCCTCGACCCTGACCGAAACAGCAGCAGAGGAGCAATTACTCGAGTTTCTCAAGGCGCATGTACCTGCCGGAGCATCACCCATGTGTGGTAACTCAGTGTGCCAGGACCGCCGTTTCATGGCCAATTACCTGCCTCGCCTGGAGCAGTATTTTCATTATCGTAATCTGGATGTGAGTACCCTCAAGGAATTGTCTAAACGCTGGAAACCAGCGGTCTATGGTGCCTTCAAAAAATCCGGCAAACATGAGGCGTTGGCGGACATTCTAGAATCCATTGACGAGTTACGCCATTACCGGACGCATTTCATTCGCCTGGATTGACACGTCAGGACGGATTCAACGGGTGACCCGGTCCAGATACCCCAGGAACGTATCTTCGGGAACATAGCCGGCCAGACGCTGGTTTCCCAGTTCCCGCCCGCTGGGATCGAAAAAGAGCGTGCTGGGCGGGCCAAAGAGCCCAAAATGTGCCAGCAAGGCCCGATCTTCCGCACTGTTATGGGTGACATCCACGCGCACCAATGTGAAAGTTTGCAGAGCGGCCTGGACCCTGGGACGAGAAAGAACGGTACGGTCCCATTCGACGCAGGAAGTACACCAGTCGGCGTAGAAGTCCACCATGACGGGACGGTGCTGGCTGGATGCCCGAAGTAACTGCTGATTCAGTTGGGCCACCGTGGAGACGGGCACGAAGTTCAGGTTCGTGGTGACTGGGGCGGTTCGGATCAGGGGCAGAATCGTGAACAGGGCGACCCCTAGCAGGACGACACCGAAGATGCGCTTGACCCAGTTCATCCAGTGACCGGCCCGGGGCAGCAAGGCACCTGCTGATGTGCCGATGAGAAGAAGTGGGGTGCCCATGCCCAAAGCCAGGGTGAAGAGCGCCAGTCCGCCCATCACTACATCGTGGGTCTCGGCGATATAGATCAGTCCGCCTGCCAGCGGTGCGGCCACACAAGGCCCCATCACCAACGCAGAGAGGGAACCCATGAAGCCAACGCCCCAATAGCGCCCCCCGGGCAGGCGTCCCGAGGCACCATTGAGTCGGTTTTGCAGGGAGAGGGGTAACTGAAACTGGTAGACGTCAAACATGGACAATGCCAGCACGACGAAGAGCAGGGCGGTGGCGATCTGGACCGACGGGGTTTGCAAGGTATTGGACAGGAGGGTTCCGGTCAGGCCAGCCAATACGCCTACCCCGGCATAGGTCAGGGCCATGCCCAATACATAGGTGAGGGAAAGGGCAAAGGCGCGCGTCTTGGTGACCGATGCGCCTTGTCCGGCAATGATGCCGGAAAGAATCGGAATCATGGGGAACACGCAGGGAGTCAGGGCGAGGAGAAGCCCAAAACCAAAAAAACTGGCCAGTACCCAGAAAGGACGAGCCCCTTTCAGGTAACTGGCAAAGTCCTCAGGGCGTCCGGAGTCGGCAGAAGGGGGCGTGGACGAGATTTCTGACCCCGAGGAAAGTGCGCTGTAATGGGTTCCGTCGCGCTGAAAATCCTGGGTAGTGGGCGGGTAGCAGATGCCATGATCGGCACAGCCCTGGAAACTGATTGAAAAACGGGAGACGGGCTGACTGCCGGGCAAGGTCACGGTGGCCTGAAAGGGATGGCGGTATATCCAGACTTGACCAAAACTGGGGTCCTGTTTGGCTTCCGCAACCGGGAAGCGCAAGGGAACCTCCTGGGAGATGCCGGGTAAACGGAGATGAATGCGATCGCGGTAGAGGTAGTAACCGGGGGCTGGAATGAAAGAGAGAACCAGGCTGCCCGGGCTGCTGCCGTTGTCCACCGAAATCCTGAAGGCCTGGTCGGGCATCAGGAAAGTGTGGGGTTCGGGCAGCGCGCCCAAGACGGCAGGAAGGGGGTGCGGCGTCTCGGGAATGCCCTCTAGGGCAGACGCCGGGGACAGTCGACCCAGGGCGTAGACCAGGAGAAAGGTACGGATCCAGATGTTCCGCCGTGAAAAAATGCTCATGAGTCCGTATCTCGCAACAGGATGACCGATTCTACTCCGACCGTGACCGGTACGGGGAGTTCCCGTTTTGCAAACGCTGCCAGGCCCATTCCACATGTTCGCGCACCAGTTCGGCGGGGTGGCTGCGCTGCCGGGTCAGTGCGGCCAGGGCTGCCGGGGTGGCAGGTCCATTGCCCAGGGCCACGGCTACGTTGCGTAACCAGCGTTCATGGCCGATGCGGCGGATGGGTGAACCCGCCAGGCAAGTCAAAAAGTCCTCGGCGCTCCAGGCGAACAGGGCGGGCAGGCTGAGGTTTTCCAGTTCCTTGCGGCGCAGGAACTCGCGCGCACCCCGCGCGACGTCGGCAAAGCGGTTCCAGGGACAGTGCAACTGGCAGTCATCGCAGCCGTAGATACGGTTGCCAAAGAGAGGGCGCAAGCGTTCGGGAATGGGGCCTGGATGTTCGATGGTCAGGTAGGCGATGCACAGACGGGCATCCAGTTGGTAGGGGGCCACGATGGCTCGGGTGGGACAGACCGTCAGACAGGTCTGGCAGGTGCCGCAATGATCCTCTTCCTGAGGATCGGGGGGCAGGGGCAGGTTGCAGAGTAACTCGCCCAGAAAGAAATAGGAACCCCGTCGTTGCAGCAGCAAGGTATGCTTGCCGCGCCACCCCAGCCCCCCTTGGGCCGCGATCTCCACTTCGAGCAGAGGCGCGCTGTCGCTGAAGGGCCGCCATGAAAAAGGTCCCCACCGCGCCTCCAGACGTTCGGCCAGCAGATGCAGGCGACGGCGCATCAGCCGGTGGTAATCCTGTCCGAGGGCGTATTGAGCGATCACGCCCCGGGTCGGATCGTTCAGGGCCTCTGTGCAGGAAGTCAGGTCCTCGCCGAGATAGGGCAGGGAGACCGTGAGAATGCAGGTGGTGCCCGGCCAGAGACGAGAGGGGTCGGTGCGCAATTCCGGATCCTGCTCCAGCCAGGCCATGGCCCCCTGATAACCGGCAGCCAGCCAGGTGGCGAGGTGTTTATGGGCTGTCTGCAGGGTGGGGCGACTGACCCGCACTGCGCTGAAGCCCAGGTTGTGCGCTTCGCGCTCGAGGAGCGTGCGCAAGGCAGAAACGGATAAAGGGGGCATGAACCGGGTACAATGATAGAACAGTCTGAATTATCAACTGAAAGAGGACAGGATGGAAGGGGTGGCGCAGTGGTACCTGACAGATCCCGAGGCAACCGCTGAATGGGGGATGGCCTTGGCGCCCTGTCTCGAGGCGGGGCTGGTTCTGACCTTCTCCGGCGACCTGGGTGCGGGTAAAACTGCTCTCATTCGGGGCATTCTGCGCGGCCTGGGTGTGACGGGAACCATCCGCAGTCCTACCTATGCCCTGCTTGAAATTTATGAGCTTTCGAGGTTATACTGTTATCACTTTGATTTCTATCGAATCAACAACCCGGAATCCTTGGAAGACAGTGGCTTTCGGGAGTGCTTTCGGAGCGACAGCCTATGCTTCGTGGAATGGCCCGAAAAAGTTTCTGCCTGGTTACCGCCCGCCGATCTGGCTCTGACACTGGAGCCTGTAGGGACGGGGCGTCTGCTTCAGGTCCGACAGGCTTCCGTCCGGGGAATGAAATGTCTCGAACCTCTCCTGGCTACCTCCTCCTCGCTGCGTTGATCCTGTTGGGGTCGGGCGTGCTGTCTCCCGCAGCTCATGGCGAGGAAACCCGCATTCGTGCAGTGCGCCTGTGGCCCGCGAGCGAGTATACCCGGGTGACGTTCGAAGCGGTCCAGGCGATTCATGGAAATCTTTTTTCCGTCCCCAATCCCGATCGTCTGGTGCTGGATCTGGAGGGGGTTACGGCAACCCAACCTCTTGAACAGATGGCGGCGCAATTGACTCCCCAGGATCCTTATCTGCGCAAGATTCGGGTGGGCCATTTCAAACCTGGCGTGGTACGGGTGGTTTTCGACCTCAAAGGGCCAGTCAATGCAACCTCTGCCCTGTTGGAACCGGTGGGGGACTATGGCTACCGTCTGGTTCTGGATATTTATCCCGCCACGGTGACACCGGATCCCCTTTCCCCCGTGCTCGATAAACCGGCGTTGCAGGTGCAGAATGACGTACCGTCTGGCGCGATTCCCGACACCCCTTTGGCGGGGGAAGCGAGGCCAGTAGCCCCGTTGGTGCAGGCGGATGTTCCAAAACGGGGGGCTGAAACCGGGCCGGGCACAGAGACGGGGAGGCATTCCCCCAGAACCCTGCTCATTGCCGTGGATGCCGGGCATGGAGGGGAAGACCCTGGTGCGCATGGCGAAGCGGGCACCCACGAAAAAAATGTCACCCTGGCCATCGCCCGGCGTCTCAAGGCAGCCATCGATGCCCAGCCCGGTTTGAGTGCCGTGCTGATCCGCGATGGAGACTATTTCATTCCATTGCAGGAACGGACGGCCAAGGCGCATCGCCTGCATGCCGATCTCTTCGTGTCGGTTCATGCCGATGCCTACATCAATCAGGAGGCAAGGGGTTCCTCTGTCTTTGCGTTGTCCGAGAAGGGGGCGACATCGGTGGCGGCACGCTGGTTGGCCAAACAGGAAAACGATGCCGACCTGATGGGCGGAATAACTCTCCCGCACCATCAGGTCTATCTGGCCCAGACACTGTTTGATTTGTCTCAGACCGCCACCATCAACGATAGCCTCAAGATGGCCCGTGCCGTGCTGGGTGAATTGGATCAGATCAACGTGCTGCACCGCGGTTTTGTGGAACAGGCCGGTTTTGCCGTCCTCAAGTCTCCGGACATTCCTTCCATTCTGGTGGAAACGGCTTTCATCACCAATCCCGAAGAGGAACGCCGTCTCAACGATCCTGTTTATCAGGAGAAGTTGGCCCAGGCCATTACCCATGGTTTGCAGGATTATTTGCGCAAGAGCGGTGCCTGGGGTCAGCATGTGACGGCCCTGGACCGCACGCGTCTGGCTGGCAGCACACCATGAAGCGCATCGAGGCACTTTCCCCGCTCCTGATCAGTCAGATCGCTGCGGGTGAGGTGATCGAACGTCCGGCCTCCGTGCTCAAGGAATTGGTGGAGAACTCCCTGGATGCCGGCGCGCGGAACGTCGTCGTACTCCTGGAAGAAGGCGGGGTCCGGCGTATTCAGGTGGAGGATGACGGGCATGGCATCCATCCCGATGACTTGTCCCTTGCCCTGAAGGCCCACGCGACCAGCAAACTGGCGGCGGAGGATCCCTTGAATCACATCGTCACCCTCGGTTTTCGGGGGGAAGCCCTGGCCAGTATGGCGGCGGTGGCGCGCGTGACGGTGACGGCGCGCGTCGCGGAAGCGCCCCATGCAGCGACCATGACCGTGTCCGGGGGACAGGTCGAGGGGCCGCGCCCTGCGGCACGCAGCATCGGGTGCAGCGTGGTGGTGGAAGACTTGTTTGGCCATACCCCCGCGCGACGCAAGTTCCTGAAAAGTACCGGCACGGAATTTGGTCATTGCGATGAACTGTTGCGTCGTTTGGCCCTGGCCCATCCTGAAGTCGCCTTTCGCCTCTCACATCAGGGACGCGCTTTGCGCCACTGGCCGGCGCTGACGCTGGAAGCGCGCGTGCGGGGCATTCTGGGCGAAGAATTTTTGAACCAGAGTCTGGCCATCGAAGACAGTGCCGGGCCGTTGCATCTGTCTGGCTGGATACTGCACCCGACGGCCGCCAGTCGAGCCGAGCAATACCTTTTTGTCAACGGGCGTTTCGTGCGTGACCGGTTGTTGACCCAGGCCGTTCGTCAGGCCTACCAGGACGTATTGCATGGTCAGCGCCAGCCGGGGGGCGTATTGTTCCTGAATGTGGACCCGGCGCGCGTGGACGTGAATGTTCATCCTGCCAAGACCGAGGTGCGTTTTGAAGAGGGTCAAGCCGTTTTTCGCTTCGTCTGGCAGGCGCTCCACAAGGCGTTGACCCGCACGACGCCCGGTGGTCTGGGGTTTGTCGGTCGCCGTTCTCCAGTGCATGAGGACATCCATTCCGAGCCCGTGCAGGAGGGTCCGATGTCGCCCTCCCGGGGGGTGTCCGGCGAGTTGCCGTTGCCGCCCCCCCGGTTCGTCGCTCCGTCCCCCTTGCCCGGCAAGATTCCGGCATCCCCACATCTTGGTGAACCCGATCCCTTTCATGCGGCTTTGTACGGCAACTCCCTCCTCCCTGCCGCAACCCTCCCGCCTCCCGCCCAGGGTCCGGATGCCTCACCTCGGCTCGGAGAAGAAAATTCCAGGGTGCCGGAGCCCCCCTCTTTTCCGCTGGGACAGGCTTTGGCCCAATTGCATGGGGTCTACATTCTGGCTCAGAATGCGACCGGGTTGGTGGTGGTCGACATGCACGCAGCCCATGAACGGATCCTGTACGAACGCCTGAAGGCTCGTCATGAGGTGGCCGGAGGAGGGCAAACGTTTCTGGACCCCCCGTATTTCACCCTTTCGGCGCGCGAGTTGGCGGTTCTGGAAAGTTACGGCGACGTACTCACTGCCCTGGGTCTCGACCTCGCTTTGCGTGGACCCCAAACCGTGGTGTTGCGCAGTTGGCCCATGGAGTTGAGCGGCGTCGATCCTGAACCGGTGTTGCGCCAGGTGTGGGCGGATCTGGAAGAGACGGGCCAAAGTCTGGCGCTCGAAGCGCGTCGTCACGAAGTATTGGCCAGCATGGCCTGCCACGGTGCAGTGCGTGCCCATCACGCCCTCACGCTGACGCAGATGAACGCATTGCTGCGTGACATGGAACGATGTGAACGCGCCGATCAGTGCAATCACGGGCGTCCTACCTGGCGCCAGATTCCCTTGTCAGAACTGGATCAATGGTTTCTGCGCGGCCGCTGAACGCGCCTCCCCTCCTGTTTCTGCTCGGTCCGACGGCCAGTGGCAAGACGGCCTTGGCCTGTCGATTGGCGGATGATTTCCCGGTGGAACTGGTGAATGTGGATTCGGCCAGTGTTTATCGTGATCTGGACATCGGCGCAGCGAAACCGGATGCGCTCACGCGGGCCCGTTATCCTCATCACCTGATGGACTGGGTGGACCCTGACGATCCCTACTCGGCCGCCCGTTTTGTAGCCGATGTCACGCCTCTGCTCGCCGCCATTCGTGCGCGCGGACATGTTCCCCTTCTGGTGGGGGGGACCATGCTCTATTTCCAGGCGCTGCAACGGGGGCTGGCCGTTCTGCCTGGCGCCTCTCCCGAGTTGAGGGTCGCGCTGGAGGCACGGGCCGAACGGGAAGGTTGGCCCGCCCTGCACGCCGAATTGGCGCGCATCGATCCCGTCACGGCGGCTCGTCTGGCACCCCTCGACCGCCAACGCATCCAGCGGGCGCTCGAAGTCTGGCAAGTGACGGGCCATCCCCTTTCCTTCTGGCATCAGGAACAGGCCCGTGCCGGATTGCAGGATCGGATTCTGACCTTGGGGTTGATGCCCGGGCAGAGAGCCGCCTTGCACGAACGTATCGCCCACCGATTCGACCAGATGCTGGCGCAGGGACTGGTGGAGGAAGTGCGCCGACTGCGCCTGCAATACCCCCGCCTGACGGGCGAGATGCCTGCGCTGCGTGCTGTGGGATACCGTCAGGTCTGGCAGTTTCTGGAGGGGGAAGGCAGTGCGTCGGAAATGCGTTTGCGGGGCATCGTCGCGACGCGTCAACTGGCGCGCCGCCAGTTGACCTGGGTGCGCAACTGGCCGGCACGGGTAGCCCTGGACACGGACCAGACGGGGTGGGAAGAAACGGCCCGTGCCTTGGTGACGCGTTTTCTGGAGAGCTGAGGTTCTGTCGGTCAGTGAGGGGGGGCCGCTTCCGGCAGGATGGCAGCGTGGCGGGTCCCGTGGGCCAGTGTCAGTTGTACACGATCGCCGGGCTTCAGGCGCGTTGCGTCGTCGATGACGTGTCCGGCGCTGTCCTGCACCAGGGCATAGCCGCGCGCCAGGATGGCGCGCGGATTCAAATGCTCCAGGGTGCGTGTCTGCCGTTCCAGATGCCGGTGCTGCTGTTCGAACCAGCGCTGGAAGGTTTGTTGCCAGCGCTGGTCGAGCGCGGCCAGGGCTTGGCGCTGAAAGGCGATGCGCTGACCGGGGTGAACCAGGCGTTGGGCCAGCGTGCCGAGACGTTGTCTTTGTCGATCCCAGTAACGTCGTTGGAGGTTTTCCCAGCGTAAGCGGTATTGGTCGAGGTGCAAGGCAATTTTTTCCACCCGGCGGCGCAACGCCAGGAAATGACGTTCTTCCAATTGAGCCAGTTGGTGCAGCAATTGCTGCCGTTCGGGGTGGACCAGTTCGGCGGCGGCGGTGGGGGTGGGGGCACGCTGATCCGCCACAAAATCGGCCAGAGTGAAATCGGTTTCATGGCCGATACCGGTGATGACCGGGAGGGGGCATGCCGCCAGAGCCTCGACCACGGGGGCCTCATTGAAGGCCCAGAGGTCTTCCATGCTGCCTCCTCCCCGGCATAGGATCAGCACATCACATTCGGCGCGCATCCCGGCTTCCAGCAGGCGTGCGGCAATCTGTTGGGCAGCGCCTTCTCCCTGGACCGGGATGGGGTAGAGGATCAAGGCGACCTGCGGGGCACGGCGTTGCAGGGTGGTGAGCACATCACGCCAGGCTGCGCCCACAGGAGATGTCAGGACGCCAACCCGGCGCGGCATGACGGGCAGGGGGCGTTTGCGCTCAGGGTCGAAAAGACCGGCGGCGGCGTACTGTTGCTTGAGACGGTTGAAGGCCTCGAACAGGGCGCCCAGACCGGCGGGGCGCAGGTTATCCACCAGAATCTGACAGGTTCCATTGGGTGCGTAGTAGGAAAGAGTGCCCCGCAAACGAACGGCCATCCCATTGCTGGGACGAACTGTGCTGCCATTCTGGCGAAAGCGAAACATCACGCAGCGGATCTGGGCCTGAGATTCTTTCAAATTGAAATACCAGTGTCCCGAGGAGGCCTCGGTAAAGTTGGAAATTTCCCCATGAATCCAGCAGGCCGGCAGGGCTTTTTCCAGTATCGTCTGGAGGCACTGGGTGAATTCGGTTACGGTATAAGTTTTCTCGAAAACATCGGCATTAGCACGGAAAAATGCTTCGGAAGGACTATGGTTGCTGGGAATGGAAGTCATGATTCAAGCAGAATAGGGATTTCGGGAGCATTGGTCATTTGTCAAGGGTTTTCGAGCCAAACAGGGAACTGTATAGAAACTCTACGATGCAAAAAAAGTGTAACAAGGATAATGGGTTGATAGGGTTTGGCCGATACTGTTCACAAAGTTATCCACAGAGATTGTGGAAAACCTCAAGGTCGAGTCAATCCACTGGAACTCGATGAGACGAGGGCTGTCCAACCGCCCCTGCCGAGTCGCCAACCGCTGGAATATCCATTAGACTGTGGCAGTTTAGTCGAATTTGGAGATGAAGAGGTGGATTCGGGACTGATGGCAGCTGGCTGGCCCAGTTTTCTACTTTTAGGGGTGTCCGTGGGGGCTCTGGCCATCATTGTCGAGCGCTTTTCGGTGCTGCGTCCCAAACGCGTGCTCCCCCCCGGTCTTCTGGAAGAGGTATTGGGTGAAATCGGTCGTTCCGGCGTGACTCCTGCCCTGGTTGGCCGTTTGTCCGAAGGGGCGCCCCTGGCTCGGGTCCTGGCTGCAGGATTACGCAATGAACGCCATGCCCGCGAGGTCATGAAGGAGGCGATCGAGGAAGCCGGTCGTGCGGTGGTGGTCGATATGGATCGGGCTGTGGGTTTGTTGGGTACCCTGGCCACAGTGAGTCCGCTGTTGGGGTTGCTGGGCACGGTGCTGGGCTTGATCGTGTTATTTCGCGGCGGGGCGAGCGGGGATATATCGCTCCTTTCCCAAGGCATAGCCCTGGCGCTGTATAACACGGCCTTTGGTCTGATCGTGGCCATTCCTGCCTTGATCTTCTACCGTTTCTTCCGAGGGCGGATCGAGCGTTTGAGCAGTGACATGGAACAACAAGCCATCAAGTTGGTGGAGGTGTTGCATGGAGACCGCCAGCCATGAATTTTCGACGGGGCTGGCGGGAGGATGAACCTGAGGTCAATCTCATTCCCATGATCGATGTGCTTCTGGTGGTTCTCATCTTTCTCATGATTTCCACCCAATTCCGCCAGGAACATGGCCTGGAGTTGCAATTGCCTCTGGGGGGCGGTTCTCGTACGGGCGACCGCGCTCATGAAATTACGCTTGCGGTGGATGGTCACCTGCGACTGGATGGAAGGGATCTGGGATCTGATCCCGGGGCGACGACCTTTGCCCAGCCCATCCGCGCCTTGCGCAGTCAGAGTGATGCACCGCTCGTTCTGGCTGCGGATGCCCGGATTCCTCATGGACAGGTGATGGCGGTGCTGGAAGCCCTGCGCAATGCAGGATTTCACCGCTTGCGGGTGCGCACACGCCCGGCTGGGCCTTGAATGCGCGCGCGCCTGGAGCGCTGGCTCACGGGAATTTGGTACGAAGGGCGGCGCTCCGGCTGGATGCCTGTTCTGATTGGCTTGAGTCATCTATATGGTTGGGTCTGGGGATGGCGTCGGAGTTCTCAGGCGTTCGTTCTGCCCATTCCCGTTCTCGTGGTGGGTAACCTGACGGCGGGGGGTACGGGGAAGACCCCGCTGACCCTGGCCCTGGCCCTGGCGCTGCGCGCTCGTGGTTGGCATCCGGGCATTCTCAGCCGCGGCTATGGCGGGCGACACTCGACGCCGACGGAGGTCACCCCAACTTCTGCCCCGGAAGAGGTCGGCGACGAACCCGTACTCATGGCAGGTCGTCTCCTTGCTCCCGTCTGGGTGGGACGAGCCCGTGCCGCAGCGGGCCAGGCACTGTTGCGGGCACATCCGGAGGTGGATGTCATTCTGTGCGATGATGGTCTGCAACATCGGCAGTTGATGCGGAGCGTGGAGGTGGTGGTGGTGGATGGCGGACGAGGGTGGGGCAATGGTCGTCTTCTGCCGGCAGGCCCCCTGCGCGAGCCCCTGTCCCGTCTGGCGCAGGTAGATGCTGTCGTGGTCAATCAAGGCAGTAGTTCGAAGATGCCGACCTTTCATCTCGAGGGGAGTTACGCCATGCGCCTGAGCGCGTTCGAATGGGTGCATGTGCAGCACCCTGAACGGCGTGTTCCCTGTACGCATTTTCAGGGGCAAACCTGTATCGGCGTGGCGGGGATAGGCAATCCGGAACGTTTTTTCAGTCAATTGGACAGCTGGGGCATCCAGGTGCAACGCTACCCTTTTCCGGACCATCATCCCTATCGGCGCGCGGATTTGCCAGCGGATTTACGAAATCCTGTACTGATGACCGAGAAAGATGCGATAAAATGGCGCAAACTTGGGCTGGACGATGCGTGGTACCTTCCGCTGGAGGCCCTCGTGGACTCTGCTCTCGTGGATCATCTTGCAACCTTACTGACCTCCAAGGAACCCCATGGATAGCCGTCTTCTGGAAATTCTGGTGTGCCCCCTGTGCAAGGGCCCCTTGCTTCATCGCCCCTCCCGTCATGAGTTGGTCTGTTCCCCTTGTCGCCTGGCTTATCCTGTGCGTGACGGGATTCCGGTCATGATGGAAACCGAGGCGCGCCGTCTTGCCGAGGATGAGAATCCGTGACCGTTCCCCCTTTCGTGGCGCTGGTGCCTGCCCGCATGGCATCAACTCGTTTTCCCGGGAAGGTTCTGGCCGATATTGCGGGTACGCCCATGGTTCTGCATTGTGCGCAACGCGCACTGGAAAGCGGGGCGAGCCGGGTCGTGATCGCTACGGACCACCCTGAAGTCCGGAGGGTCGCCGAAGCCGCAGGATGGTTCGTGGTCATGACTGCGGCCACCCACGAAACGGGCACGGATCGGTTGGCTGAAGCCGTGGCACATCTGGATCTGGCGCCGGATACCTTGGTGGTCAACGTTCAGGGTGATGAACCGCTGCTGGATCCGACGACGATTCGCGCCGTGGTTCAACGCCTTCATGATCGGCCTGACTGTACGCTTGCCACAGCGGCCTATCCGATTACCTCCCGCGCACACCTGGAGCAGACGAACGCCGTCAAGGTGGTGCTGGATCACCAGGATATGGCCCTTTATTTCAGCCGGGCCCCCATCCCCTGGGCGCGGGATGCCTGGGCTCAGGATGTCGTGTCCTGGCCGGAAGATTTGCCGGCTTGGCACCATGTGGGATTGTATGCTTATCGGGTCTCATTTTTGCGCCGCTTTGCTCAACTGTCCCCCGCACCGCTTGAGCGCCATGAAGCACTGGAACAGTTGCGCGCCCTCTGGTACGGGTATCGCATTGCAGTTGTCCGTCTGATGAGGGCCCCCCTGCCGGGTGTGGATACGCCCGAGGATCTGGCGCGCGTGTGTACGGCCTGGGCGACTCGAGGGGCGTACGCGGGTACTGAACCATTCACACGTTGATTCCAGCAAGGGAGAAAGAAACATGCGGTTGATTTTGTTGGGCGCACCAGGCGCTGGCAAGGGAACACAGGCCCAATTCATTCGGGAATACTATGGCATTCCACAGATCTCCACCGGCGATATGCTGCGGGCTGCCGTGCAGGCCGGGACCTCGCTCGGTCTGGCCGCAAAACAGGTCATGGAGAGCGGAGGCCTGGTGTCGGATGAGATCATCATCGGACTGGTGCGTGACCGGATCCAGTCGCCAGATTGTGCCCGGGGTTTTCTGTTCGATGGTTTTCCGCGCACCCTGCCTCAGGCAGCAGCGCTCAAGGAAGCCGGGGTTGTTCTCGATGTGGTGGTGGAATTTCAGGTGCCGGACGAAGACATCATCGAACGCCTGTCGGGACGGCGGATTCATCAGACCTCCGGCAGGGTCTATCATGTGCGTCATAGTCCGCCCCGCATACCCGACCGGGACGATCTGACCGGGGAACCCTTGATCCAGCGCGATGATGACCGCGCGGACATCATTCGAAAACGTTTGGCGGTGTATCATGCCCAGACCAGCCCGTTGGTGGCCTACTATTCGGACTGGGCAACCAGTGGAGAGCCGCAGGCTCCGCGTCTGATTCAGGTGGACGGGACGCGGCCGGTGGAAGAGGTTCGACAAGCCCTGCGCGCCCAACTGGGTGCCTGATCTGCGTCGGGTAGAGCGGTCAAACATGATGAGGGACACGAGATGAGCCAGACCAATGCGTTCTATGCCCAATCCGGAGGCGTCACTGCGGTGATCAATGCCAGTGCCTGCGGAGTCATCGAGACGGCGCGGCGCTATCCCGCCCGGATCGGTACCGTGTATGCCGGACGGAACGGAATCCTGGGAGCCTTGCAGGAAGACCTGATCGATACCGGGAAGGAGTCGGCGGAAGCCATTCGGGCGTTGCGTCATACCCCGGCGGGTGCTTTTGGATCGGCACGTTACAAACTCAAGGGGTTAGAGGAGAACCGGGCCGAATATCAACGTCTGATCGAGGTGTTTCGTGCTCATCGGATCGGCTATTTCTTTTATAACGGGGGTGGCGATTCCCAGGATACGGCACATAAGGTCTCCCAGATGGGGGCTGCCATGGACTATCCCCTGATCTGTGTCGGTATTCCCAAGACAGTGGACAACGACCTGCCCTTGACGGATTGTTGTCCGGGTTTTGGTTCGGCTGCCAAATATCTGGCTACTTCATTGCGCGAGGCAGCCCTCGACGTGGCTTCCATGGCCAGGACTTCGACCAAGGTATTCATCATGGAGGTGATGGGGCGGCATGCCGGCTGGTTGACGGCGGCTTGCGGTCTGGCCGGGGACGAACCGGGAGAAGCCCCCCATCTGCTGTTGTTTCCCGAACTGCCTTTTGTGGCAGAGGATTTTTTGAAGCGGGTGCAAGAGACGGTGGAAACCAGAGGATACTGCGTGGTTGCGGTGTCCGAGGGGATCAAAACTCCCGATGGCAAATTTCTGGCGGAAAGTGGTCTCAGGGATGCGTTCGGGCATGCCCAGTTGGGTGGAGTGGCACCTCGTCTGGCCCAGTTGGTGCGGGATCGGCTGGGTTACAAATACCATTGGGCAGTGGCCGATTACCTGCAACGGGCGGCGCGCCATCTGGCTTCCCGCACTGATGTCCGGCAGGCCTATGCGGTGGGGCAGGCGGCGGTCAAACTGGCGCTGCGCGGGCGCAATGCCGTCATGCCGACGATTCGGCGTCTGAGCGACGAACCCTACCGCTGGCGCGTCGGTTCGGTTTCACTGGCGGCCGTGGCCAATCAGGAACGTGCGCTGCCTCGTCATTTCATGACTGCGGATGGCTATGGGATCACGGCGGAGGCGCGCCGTTATCTCGAACCGCTCATTACCGGGGAAGACTATCCCCCTTATCACAAAGGGGTGCCTGCCTATGCACGTCTCCAGTTGATCTCGGTGGCGCGCACCTTACCCGCCTTTACGGGCTGATCCGTTCCAGGGTGACGAAGGTCAGGTCGTAGGCATTTCGTTCATCCGCCGGGTGATGCCGAAGGTCGATTTCTCGCCATTGCGCAGGGTCCAGGGCCGGAAAAAAGGTGTCCCCCGTCAAATCCGCATGGATATGCGTGGCATACAAGCGCGTGGCGCGGGGAAGCAGCACTTCATACAGGGTTCCGCCGCCAATCACGAAGACCTCGGGAACGCTCGGCAGATTCGCCCACAGGGCTTCCAATGTGGGATAGACCAAGCACCCTTTCGGCTGGTAATCCGGATTGCGGCTGATGACCAGATTGAGACGTCCCGGTAAGGGACGGCCGATGGATTCCTGGGTGCGCCGTCCCATGAGGACGGGGTGACCCAGAGTCACGGCACGGAAATGGGTCAGGTCGGCGGGCAGATGCCAGGGCATGGTGCCCTGATTCCCGATGACCCGTCCGGGCACGGTATGCGCCACGACGAGCGAAAGGCGGGGCAGTCCCGGTTCAGGCAGCGCGCGCACGTTTGGCCTCTTCCAGCAGAAAGCGTTGATAATCCTCCAGGTCTCCATCAAAATCCTGTACACCGCCTCCCGTGACCAACCAGAACTCGTCACAGACGGCGCGAAGGAGGGCGCGATCATGACTGACCAGCAGCACAGTTCCTTCGAATTCGTTGAGGGCCACGCTCAATGCCTCGCGCGTGGCCAGGTCGAGATGGTTGGTGGGTTCGTCCAGCAGGAGCAGGTTGGGCCGTTGCCATACGATCATGGCCAGCACCAGGCGGGCTTTTTCCCCGCCGCTCAGGGTCCCCACCCGTTGGGCCAGCATTTCACCGGTGAAGTTGAAGGAACCCAGATAGTTGCGCAGATCCTGTTCCCGTCCCTGAATCCATCCCCCCTTGCCTTGAGCAATGGCCGTTTTGGCCAGACGGATCATATGGGTGAGCGGAGTGTCTTCTGGTTGCAGGACATCCAGTTCCTGCTGGGCGAAGTACCCAAGGGTGAGTCCACGACCCTGGAGCATTTCTCCGTTCAAGGGGGCAAGGACCCCGGCCAGCGTCTTGATGAGGGTGGATTTCCCCTGCCCATTGGCTCCCAGAATGCCAATGCGCTCTCCGGCCTGCACCGAGCGGCTGACCTTGTGCAATATGGTGCGGGGCAAGGAGGACACTTCCAGTGAAGAATCTTCCGGAGCGGAGGCGGGGTAGCCCAGGTCTGTACGGCGCAGACTGAGCATGGGGTTGGGCAAGTTGAGCGGTTCCTGAAACTCAAAGGTGAATTCTGCCTCGGTCAGTACCGGGGCGATGCGTTCCATCCGTTCCAGGGCTTTGACCCGGCTTTGGGCTTGTTTGGCCTTACTGGCCTTGGCCTTGAAGCGGGTGATGAAATCCTGCAGGTGGGCGATTTTATCCTGTTGTTTCTGATGGGCGGCCAGTTGAAGAGAAAGTTTCTCGGCGCGCAGGTCTTCGAAGGTGCTGTAATTGCCCCCGTAACGCGTCAGTTGGGCCCCGGTCAGGTGCAAGGTCACCCGTGTCACCGCATCGAGGAAATCGCGGTCATGGCTGATGACCAGCAGCGTGCCGTCATAACGTTGAAGCCAGGCTTCCAGCCAGACCAGCGCATCCAGGTCCAGGTGATTGGTGGGTTCGTCCAGAAGCAGCAGATCGGAGGGGCACATGAGCGCACGGGCCAGTTGCAGGCGCATGCGCCATCCGCCGGAAAAACTGTTGACCGGTTGGTGCAATTGTTCCGTTTTGAATCCCAGACCGAGAATCAGGGTCTGGGCACGAGGTTCGGCCGTATGAGCATCCACTTCCTGCAATGCCATGTAGGCATGGGCCATGCGCATACCGTCTTCGCCAGCTTCTGCCGCTTCCACTTCTCGCTGAGCCTCGAGCCAGCGCGTGTCTCCTTCCATGACGAAGCGGGTCGCGCTGGCTTCGGTCTCGGGCATATCCTGGGCGACCTGGGCCAGACGCCAGGCAGGAGGAAGACTGAAATCCCCGCCATCTTCCCTCAGCGTGCCGTCTAGCAAGCGAAACAGGGTGGATTTGCCAGCGCCATTGCGTCCGACCAGGGCTACTTTCTCGCCGGGATTGATCGTGATGCTGGCCTTGTCCAAAATAACCTTGGGGCCCCGGCGCAGGGTGAGTTTCTTGAGGGTAATCATGAAGGTTCTCGCATCAGGGTACGGGCCGTCCACAGAGCAAACAAGGTGAGCGTTGCGGCGGCGCAGAGATAGTAGCCCACAAAGTCCAGGCCCCATTGTTTGGCCAGGAAAGTGGCGATATAGGGAGCCAGGGAGGCGCCCAGAATGCCTGCCAGGGTAAAGGACAAGGAGGCGCCCGTGTAACGCACGGGCGGCGGAAACAGTTCGGCCAGGGTAGTCCCCATGGGGCCATACGTTCCTCCCATGAGAAAGAGCCCCAGACTCAGGAACATCACGGTGTTTCCCCAGTGGCCAGCCTTGAAGAGATGTCCGAAGGCCAGTCCGAAGAGGAAGATGGCGACGGAGACCCAGAGCAGTACCGGAGACCGGCCGAAGCGGTCGGCCATTAGAGCCGAGAGAGGGATGCCCAGCGCGAAGAAAAGAATCCCGATCAACTGGGCATGCAGAAAATCACTTTTGGGGTAGTGCAGGGCCGTGGTGCCCCAACTGAGGGTGAATACCGTCATCAGATAGAAGAGAACGAAAAGCGCAAGGGCGCTCAGGGTCCCAAGCAACAGAGCTCGGCCATGCTGGGTGAAAATCGTGCGCATGGGGAGGGTCACTTGCTGGTGTTGGGCCACCACCTTCATAAAGACCGGGGTTTCGGTCAGTTTGAGGCGGACATACAATCCGATCCCGATCAGCAGGGCACTGGCGATAAAGGGAATACGCCAGCCATAGGTTAAAAAATCCTCTTCCGGGAGGAATCTGCTCAGCCCCAGGAAGGTACCACTGGACAGAATGAAGCCCAGGGGGGCCCCCAATTGGGGAAACATGCCGTACCAGGTTTTTTTGTGGGGGGGGGCATTTTCCGTGGCGAGCAGGATGGCGCCGCCCCATTCCCCCCCCAGACCCAGGCCCTGACCAAAGCGGAAGATGGCCAGGAGGATGGGGGCAGCGACCCCGATGCTGTGGTAGGTGGGAAGCAAGCCAATGGCCACGGTGGAGGGCCCCATGGTCATGAGGGAAGCCACCAGGGTTGCCTTGCGTCCGATGCGGTCACCAAAATGACCGAACAGAATCGCTCCGACGGGACGGGCGAAAAAGGCCAGGGCAAAGGTGGCAAAGGACTGGAGGAGGGCCGATGTGGGGTCCGAAGAGGGGAAAAACAGTTTGGGGAATACCAGAACCGCAGCCGTGGCATAAATGTAAAAATCAAAAAACTCGATGGTGGTGCCGGCCAAACTGGCAATCAGGACACGCACCGTGGAATTGCCGGTGGTTTGCATGGATAAAGTGGGGATGGTTATCGAAATAATTCAAGACCCTGGATTATACGCACAATGACGGAAAACTTTTCACTCGGGAAACTTTCCAATACACTGTCTCTTTCTTTTCGGAAATTACCTGTGACCACGCTATTCTTGGGCTTTTTATTCGGCACGTTTCTTCAGTATGCCCGTCTCAATCGTTTTGACACCATCGCCGGGATGGCGCTTCTCAGGAACCTTTCGGTAGCCAAGACCATGGCTTTTGCCATTGGACTGGGCATGCTGTTGATGCAGGCGGAAATCCGGATGGGATGGGCTAGCGACCACATCAAGCCCCTGATCCTTTTTGGTATTGTGGGGGGCGGGGTGCTGTTTGGCATGGGGATGGCCATTCTGGGCTACTGTCCAGGCACGCTCGCCATTTCTCTCGGTCAGGGCAGTCTGGATGCGCTCGTAGGCATCTTGGGCGGGCTGGTGGGAGCCCTGTTCTTTGCCATGGTGTTCCCTCTGCTTTCTCCTCTCCTGGGACCGGATCTGGGTACTGTGTCGCTGCGAGGGAGCCTTTCGCCGGCAACCTTTTGGGTTTCCCTGGTACTGCTGGGGGGTGGACTCATGGGGATAGCCTTTGTACTCCACCGTGTCGATCCACGGGGTTGGTCTTGGTTGTATGCCGCTGTGGGCCTGACCCTACTCAATGTGGTGCTCGATCTGCCGGCCGTTGCCGGTCATCCCATGGGGGCATCCACCGCCTTTCCATGGTTGGCGATGACACTGACCGGGGTGGGCGCGCCAGGTTACTGGCACAAGATTGCTGAACCCGGGGCCTGGGAGTTCCGCTTTCTGGTTGGAGCCTTTCTGGCCGGGCTGATTTTTTCCCTGATTCAGAAAGAGTTCCGCTTCGAGGCGGTGCCCGACCTGTGGCGGGAATACCATGGAAACAGTCCCGCCCGCCGTTTTTTCTGGGCTTTCGTGGGCGGGGTCCTGTTGCTGTTTGGCGCCCGAATGGCCGGCGGGTGTACGTCCGGGCACATCATTTCCGGGGGCATGCAATTGGCCTACAGCAGCCTGCTTTTCGCCCTGGTGGTCTTTCTTTCTTTTTTGACCACCGGGCGCCTGTTCTACCGTCAGGGCAGGGTAGGGTAGTCGGTATAGCCGACGCGCGGATCGGGGCGGCCGTAACCATAAAAACTTTCCATATCGAACGGGGTGAAGGGCTGCCCCTCTGCAATTCGCCGGGGTAGGTCGGGGGTAGAGATAAAATATTTCCCGAAAGCCACGGCGTCGGCTTTGCCATCCCTCACCTCTGCCTCGGCACTGGCTGCCGTAAAGCCTTCATTGGCGATGAGGACCCCGCCAAAGCGACGCTTGAGTTCCGGGCTGAGACGATCCGCCCCCAGGGATTCGCGGGTACAGAGGAAGGCCAGGTGCCGTTTCCCCAATTGTTCGGCCACATAGCCAAAGGTGTGCAGAGGGTCGCTGTCTCCCATGTCATTGGCGTCTCCCCGTGGGGAGAGATGGACTCCCACCCTCCCTGCGCCCCACACCGAGACCACCGCATCGGTGACTTCGAGCAGGAGGCGAGCCCGGTTTTCCACCGGCCCCCCATAGAGGTCGGTACGTCGATTGGTACTGTCCTGCAGAAACTGATCGAGGAGATAGCCGTTGGCCCCATGAATCTCCACCCCATCAAAACCAGCGCGCTGGGCATTGAGTGCTCCTTGCCGATAACTCTCTACTACGCCGGGCAGTTCAGACTGGTCCAGGGCGCGCGGCGTGACGAAGGGGCGGTGCGGACGGAGCAGGTTGACATGCCCAGCGGGGGCCACGGGGCTGGGGGCCACGGGTAACGCGCCCTCCAGATAATATGGGTCGGAAATTCGTCCCACATGCCAAAGTTGCAGGAAGATACGCCCGCCTGCGGCATGGACGGCTTCGGTGATCTGACACCAGCCAGTAATCTGTTCTTCGGACCAGATCCCCGGCGTGTCAGGATAGCCAAGGCCTTGAGGCGATATCGCCGTGGCTTCGGTCAAGATCAGCCCGGCACTGGCTCGTTGGACATAGTATTCGGCCATCAATGCATTGGGCACCCGTCCAGCGCTGGCTCGGCAGCGCGTCAGGGGGGCCATGATGATCCGGTTGGGCAACGAGAGATCACCCAGAACAAGGGGAGATAACAAAGATGGCATGAAAAACTCCTGTAAATAGTACGAAGACGAACTATTCTGACATGATTTCAGGCAGAAGAAAAGCCAGAGATGACTGTGATTGGTTGCTTCGAGACAGTGGCGAAAAAGAAGAGTAGAATCCCACCACTGGAATAGTTCGGGGTGTAGCTCAGCCTGGTAGAGTACTACGTTCGGGACGTAGGAGTCGGAGGTTCGAATCCTCTCACCCCGACCAT
>JAKBLB010000036.1 GCA_021832305.1 Pseudomonadota bacterium
GACCCTGGCCGAACTACGCCAATCTCCCGACTTGCAAACCCTGCGCGTGCTGGCCAAGGGAAACCGTCTATCCATCACCCCGGTCACGTTTCAGGAATGGAAAACGCTACAGAACCTATTGCAGTGAAGATTCCCCAATAAAGTGTCCTGAATCCAAATGTAAATGCATTGCGGTGAGGAGTAATGCCGACGGACAGCCATACTCATGAACTGACGAAAATGTCCCCGTGATGAAAAAACGTCATGGCAGCCAGGCTTTGAGCCAGTCATCCAGATGGTCCTCAAGCATCCAATGGGTTCTGATGTGTGCGCGGATTTCGTCCCCAGCCTTCGCCAGTGCTTCGCGTTCCGATATCAATTCACGGATCGTTTTGATCCAATCCCGGTAACGGTTGGCTACACGCCATGCAGGAATATCGTTTTGATAGGGAACGATGTCGGAGCAGATGACCGGGAATCCCAGAACGCCGTACTCGAGCAACCTGAGTGTGCTTTTGGCACGATTGAACGGGTTGTCTTCCAACGGGGCGATAGCCAAATCGAGATCCAGACTGGCCAACTTGGATGGGTATTCTGACAATACGACGGCTTGATGGATCTCGCTCACGTAAGGCATCAATGCCTCCGGACACATACCAAAAAACACCCATTCCACCTCGTGAGCGAGATCGCGCACCACATCCACGATCATTTCAAGGTCACCGGTATGGCCGATTCCACCCGCCCAGCCGATACGCGGACGAGTGTTGTTGCGCCGTTGGGGTTTGAGCGAGCCCCAGGCCGCATTGTCCAAATAGTTGGGTTGGACACGGATGTCCTCGGCAAGGCCTTGGTACGCCTGTGCCAAAGATTCGGTTGAAACAAGAAAACGATCGCAGAGCGAGGCAGCCTTACGCATGAGTTTGGGGATGTTCTTGTGAATATGGCTCTTGTGAATGCTTTTGATCGGCAAGTTGGTAATCAGATCGTCGAGTTCGAGAATGCGAAACGTTTTGATCAACTTGCTTTGTCGCTCCAGCGAGGCAAGTTGTTCCTCATCGAACGGTCTCTGAAATACCATGCTGTCCGGCATGAAGCGCTCGATTTCGGAAGGCTGAAAAAAGCGCATGGTTTCCCATCCCTGCACCATTCCCGCGTTGCGCAGGGCGCGCATGGGCGCTATCACACGATATTCTCCGCAACCCTCACGATCAGACGGGTGAACCAGAATACGGTGGCGCGGCCGCCAACTGATGTCCCAAGTCAAAGGAGCCTGATCTTCGAACTGGACATCAGTATTGCACAAACTGAGGTGACGGTTATAGGCCGGATCGAAAGACAGTTGCGGCAGCCAGCGCTGGTAGAATGCCTGCTTCTCATTCTGGAAACGTTTGGGTTTTTCCTCATCCAAATGGGCTTCGACATCAGCCTTCTGGCTGGCAGATCCCTCATGCAGTAGGATAGCCCAAGGTGTCCAGACAATCAGATACCCACTTTCTCTAATCTTCAGGCAAAGGTCAATGTCGTTGTAGGAAACTTTGAATGTCGATTCATCCAATCCACCCAGTTGATCGTACAGTGACTTGCGTATCAACAGACAAGCTCCGGTAACCGCCGAGTAGTTCTGTGTCAGTTGTGTGCGGCCTAAATGCCCGGGAAAATCGGCATCATGCCCGACATAGAGGTGATCAGCGGGGCCGTTCATGCCAAGTATCACTCCGGCATGCTGAATCTTCCCGTCCGGAAACAGCAACTTGGCACCCACTGCACCGACTTCTGGGCGCAGTGAGTGCCCAACCATTTCATCCAGCCAATCCTCGTGCAGTACACCAGTATCATTGTTCAACAGCAACAGCAGTTCCCCCTTCGCAATTTCGGCCGCACGGTTGTTCATGGCCGAGAAATTGAACTCTCCCGGATGACGCAGCACGCGGATGCGCTGACCAGATGCCTCGGGATGTTGGTCGAGCAGGTCGAGATAGGCGCAAGTTTGCGCATCATCGCTGCCATTGTCGACCACAATGATTTCGTAGGCCGGATAGTGCGTCTTTTCGATGATGGACTCCAGACAACGACACAGGAGTGGCAACTGGTTGCGTGTCGGAACGATGATCGTAACTTGAGGGGTCCGTTCCCGTTCGTAGCGCACGCGAAACGCCGGAGGAAATGGACCGCGCAGAACGCTTGCGCGGATATGAAGACGATCCAGATGTCGGGCAAGCGACTGTTCGCAGGATTGGAGCATCTGTTCCATGCTGATCGGTATACGACCGGGACTATCCTGGCGGCGGTGGTAGAGCACTTCGGGCACATGACCGATGCCGACATGACCGATATGTTCCCAGGCGCGCAGCAGTAAGTCGTATTCCTCGGCCCCAACGGACAACGGATCGAATCCACCCAGTTCGGTGAACAAGGACCGGCGTATCACTATCAAGTTACCGATGTAAGGCATGCTCCGCAGGAGGTCCAGATTGAAATCCGGTTTGCAGTGGGGAGGGGTATGATGACCATCGGCAGAAATCGTGTCTTCGTCCGAGTAGATGATCTGCCATTCGGGATGTGTGTAAACGGCTTGCGCCAGACGAAACGTGGCGTCCGCCGCCAAGGTGTCGCCAGCATCAATGATGGCAACCCATTCACTGTCACCTTGCAACATGACCTGATTGAGACCTTTGACCAAGGATTTCTCCAGCGTCATCACTTGCCAGCGTGTCGTCAGCCATTGATGGCGCAGGCTGGCGATACTCAAGTCGGCGGAATCGGACTCATGGCGTTTGACCAGCACGAACTCGCAAGAAAATGGCGGCCATTGCGCGATGGTTTCCTCTGCCCATCGTTGCTCGGCGGGCGACCAGCGGACGGATTCCAACCAGGGTTGAAGGGGAGACGTTGCCTTGAGTTCAGGAGTTGAAATGGCAGGAAGGGTGTTCCCAAAGACAGCAAATTTCCCGCTTAGCGAAATCAGTGTTTGATAGTCAAACTGGTAATGCTGCTTCAGTCGGGAAGATACCGCAACATCGCTAACCAATTCATACAGCAGACGCAGACCAAACTGGCTGTGCCAGAGAGCGTTCTGCTCCGCCAACGCCACCATCGCCAAGGCAAACATGGGCTCGCTGTTATCCCCACGCCGGTACTGCAGGGCGTTCGGGAATACCTTGATCAGTTGTTCGATGTCGTTCAGTTGGCGATAGTTATCCAACAGATTCATCGACTCATTACCATGACGGTTGCGTGTTTCCGGACGATTACCGCTGGCATTGGCCTCATTGTCGCGAACGCGAAAGCGCACCAGCGGTTCCTGCAGGATATGAATCTCGTATTTCAGGCATAGACGCATCCACATATCCAGATCGCCGAGTTGTGGCAACCAGGGTTTGTACAATCCGCAGTCGTCGTAACATAACTTACGGATCAGTACGCTCGGGTGGCACAACGCATTGCCGGCGTAGAAAAAACGGTTGAGCCATTGCTGTCTCGAACGATTGGTCTGCTGGAAGATCCGAGCATAATAATGCTGGGCGTCGTCGAGGGGCTGGCTATCTTCGCCGATGGCGCGTGCATGGGTAAATACGGCGCCGATCTCCGGATGTTTTTGGAGAAATGTATACTGCCGCTCGAGTTTGTGAGGTTCCCATACATCATCGGAGTGGTGAATGGCGATGTACGGACCCTCGGCCACTTCGTTGATGGCGCGGTTTATGCCATAAAATCCTCGTCGGCGCTCTTCGTTGCGGAACGCCCGGATGCGCGGATCATGGTAACTTCGTATGATGTCCCAAGAACGGTCTGATGAAAAATCGTCCCAAATAATGAGTTCAAATTTGCGGAAACTTTGCGCCAGAATACTATCGATGGTTTCGGCGATGTATTTTTCGTGATTGAATGAGGTCAGAACGACCGATATTTCTGGCATGGCGATATCTCCTGGTTTCATTCATTGCCTGTGGCTGGCTCGATGACGATATGCTCACGTGCGGCGCGGGAGATGGCATCGGGTGGGTTCCACATCAGTATGTCGAGCATCGACAGGTAGGATTCGTAGCGATAGCCCATTGTACGATAACGAAATTCTGTTAATTTGGCATAGTAGAGATCTATGCCTCGTTCGGCAAATCGAGTCTGGTCGAACAGCGCTTTGCCGCTGAATGGGTTAAGGTAACTGCCCGCCCCGAGTTGGCTACAGATTTCGAGAGCCCATTCACCCGGTTCCAGCGTAGCGGGCAGATTGAGGTTCATTTCCGAACAGATGCGATAGCGAAATGGCAGGTTCAGGTAACGGCAAACTGCAGCGAGTCCTCTTACATCGAGACGCACCAATGAATCGTCGTCGTCGTCAAAAGTTTCCTCAATCAGATTCAGCACAGCATCGTAATAGGGCGCTTTGCGCTTGTAGTGACTCAGTTTTCCCTGCACATTTTTCCGTGCTTTAACTGGATCAAGAATCTTCGCCTCATGGGTTTTGATGGAAATCGAGCCGTTGGCGAGGGGAATGCTCACATATTGCCATCCATCGTTCGGGTTCAGAATGCGGTTTCGGTTCATCCAGGTTTTCGGCGTGTACTGAGTGACATCGAAAACCAACCAATCGTCCACAGCGGTGATCAGCGAAAAATGCCCCAAATAGGGGAAAAAATACGGCTGCATGATGCCGAATCTGGGGTTATGAGCCATGTCGACTCCGCAAGCCGGGTGCTGCGCGCTGAATGCGCGCCAGAAGTTCGCACAGCCGTTCGATATCGCCGGTTGTGACATGCGCGCCCAGCGGCAATTCCAGGCAGGAGGTCTGCAGATGACGGGCATTGGGCAGGTTCGCTTCTGCGCCGAGGTGAATGCCTGTGGGGAAACCCCTTCGGGCATAGACTTTTTCTGCTGCCAGCACATCGATGAGCCGATCTCGAGACAGGCCATAAGCCTGCTGATCAATGGTCACAATCAGATGTTGCCAGTTGGATTGGATCACGCCGGATGGTTCGTGGAGTGTCAATCCCTCGATCCCGGAGGACAATCCACGGATATAAGCCGCACGCAGCGTGCGATTATGGGCCTGATGGGTAGGGAAATCGTCGAGATTCATGAGCGCGATGGCGGCCTGTGCTTCGGACAGACGTGCATTGGCCACGCGAGCGATACGCACCGGTTGCTCCAGCCCATAACTTGGGCGAATGCTGCGCGCGCGCAGTGCCAATTCGTCATCGTGGGTGGCAATACAGCCACCATCTCCCGCTCCAAGGATCATATCCGCATGAAAGGAAAAAATTTCGGCATCGCCGAAACTTCCTACCAGGCCGGCCGGGAGGGTGCAACCAAAGGCATGAGCCGACTCGAAAATCAATCGAATCCCCTGTGTATCGGCTATCTGCCGTAGCCATCCGATATCGCACGCCCCTCCCCACACGTTGACAGCCAGAATGGCCGATACGCGTTCATCGATCAGCGCAATAACTTGTCGAGTATCGAGATGATGGGTGCGTTGGTCAACATCACACCATACCGGTTCGAGTCCGGTCCACCGCAACGCTTGAATGACGGCAGGGTGAACGAAAGCCGGCACGATCACCCTGCCGTGTAGTTGCAGAGCATCGATTGCAACCATCAGCCCGAGCATGGCGTTACTGGTGCAAATGACATGACGAACCCCGAGGAATGTCTGTAGCCTTGTTTCGAGTTGCTCGTGCAAAGGGCCATTGTTGTTGTAATACTGCCGTTCGAAAATGCCAGCGAAGGCATCCCGGTAACGTTCGCGGTCCGGAAATCGATTCTGTCCGCAGAACAGCGGATTCCGGAACAGAGGAGGAGCGCCAGTCAGGGCGAATGAACCGAGATTCATGCGACGCCCCGACTACGCAGCCGAGTGCCGATCGGTTCCGCCTGTGCGGCGATGAAAACCAGAATATCCACGATATGTCCGATGTCCTGATTGCAGACCAAATGGCCGCAGGGCAAATTCATAAACCGTTCAGCCAACCATTCGGTGACGGGGAGCGGCGGGGCAATGAAAGCAAAATCCATGGGTTTGCAATGCAATGGGGGTGCGTAGTATGACCGGGCAAGAATTCCTTCGGCATTCAGTATGCGGATTGTCTCTTCCCGTGACAAGGGCCAGTCGTCCAGCAATTCCACCACGATGTTCTTATAAGCCGTTGCATGCTGTTCATCAAAGGCAATCAAGCGTATGCCAGACACCTGAGCCAGCCCACTTTGGTAGGTGCGATAGCGTTCCCGGTTACGCTGGACCTGATGTTCCACATCATCCAGGCTTGCCAGCGCCAAGGCCGCATGCATTTCGTTCAGGCTGGCATTCATACCGTATGAAAGTACCACTTTGCCGCTTTCATCCATACCATAATGACGCAGAGATGCCAGTTGTTGCGCCAGTTTTGAATCCTGGGTGGTGATGTAACCACCACCGAATCCATTGAGCAGTTTACAGGCATGCAGTGAAAAAGCCTCAGCGTGGCCCTGACCGCCTATTTTTCCCTCCGGGGTGGATTCGTACACTGACTCGACAGAATCGAAAAACAGTGGCAATTTCCGTTCATGAGCGAGTTGGACCAGACCCCGTACATCACAACAATTGACGATGGGATGAGGGGCCAGGATCAGCGCTGTATTGTCGTTGATGTGGGGAGTCACGGTTGCCGCGCTTAACGACAGCATCTGCGGGTCAACATCACAGAAATGTGGGGTGAGTCCCAGCCAGGCGACGATATCAGGCATGCGGCGATAGGTCAGCGAGGGCATGATGATTTCGCGCTTGCCCGGAATAGCCAGCGCGGCAATGGTCAGGGCCAGTGCCCAGAATCCGCTGCAGAAGGTGATGCAATGGGCCACTCGATGAAATTCGGCCAGCCGACGTTCGAGCAATTGGACCGCAGGACCACCGTCGATGTACCGCTGCGCCTGCAGGAACAGATCCGAATAGGCCATAAACTGTTCGAAATTGGGTTGCAGCAAGTTGGATGTGGATTTGGCGATGGCAAAGACCGGACTGCCGCCAAAAAGCGCCAAATCGTCAACTTGCATTTTTCCGGGCATGGCTTTCAGCCTTGACGAGTCAGCGTGACGTCATAGCGGTAGTGCGCGCCATAGAACTCCGGCGGCATGACTGAAAATACCGCCTGCCAGCCGGCAGCATTCACCAATTGTGCGAAGGTTTCGCGCGTGCGCCATGCACCCAGTGCCGTGCCAGGATCGGATAGTTCGTCTTCGCCGGGTATACGATGGGTAAAAAAATCAGCAATACGCGCACGATCCGGCAGGTTTCCGAGGAATATCCGTTCCAGCCTCGTGAATCGTTTGTACAACGTGGTTAGGATGTGCAAAATGTCTTGGTCGCCAAAATACTGGAATCCGGCGTAACACAATGCGCGGGTGAAACGTTCCGGGTGCGCTTCCCGGTTGACGCATTCGATTCCGCCCTGTACTTCGAACCGATGGTTGGGCAGACGCTCGAAATGCTTTTTTGCTATGGAAATCAGATAATCAGAAATGTCGGTGCCAAGATAACTGCGACAAGCATCGAACAGTTGAACCGATAGAAGGCCATTGCCACAGGCCAATTCGATCAGTGCATCATCGGGCTGCAGTTGCAGCCCATTGCGAATGGCTTTCATGATCATGTTCAGTTGCGCCTCAGACATCGGTTCATCATTAACCGTGCGACGTATCTGCCTGAGAAAGTCATTCGGAGCGCAGGTTCTGGCGTGTGCGTCATAACTGAATTTTGTATAGATCTGTGTCGTGCTCATGACTGATCCGCCCTGTCAGAGGGAAGGGAGCGCAACATGTCCAGGATGTACTGCACGAAAATCTCCATACGAGTTGGGTCCAAACGCTGGTCGACGGGCAAAAACAGCGTATCCTGCGCCAGCGCTGCTTCGATGCTGCCCGGCTTGAGCCGAGGCAAGGCGTCGGGCCAGTAGGTCGCGGTAAAAATGTTCTGCGCGGTAAGATGCGCCTTGATCGCGGCCACATCGATCCCCCTTAACACCAACGGATAGCATAGCGGGACATCGTCATCCGTCGGCAACCATTGTATGGCATTCATGGGATTCAACCGTTGCGCGATGACGGCAAAATTGTCCCGACGGCGAGATCTGACCTGTTGCCAATCGATGCTGCGAATCAACCTGCGAGTCAATCGTGACATGGTCATTGGCGGAAGGTTTTGAAGCGAGTTGCGCGCTTCCTGAAAAGCCGCATAACCTTCGCGAGCAGAGCAGGAAGTGCGCAACAACAGATATTTCATACGTTCGAATGATCCCTGATCCTCCACAGAAGGTACGGTGATGGACAACCTGGACGAATGCAACAGAAGCCCACCATCAGGCAGGCCGGCAAATTTTCGCGGCGAGTAGATGGTGGCCAATTCGCCATTGTGGGGGGCGAATAATGCCTGGCTGTTGTCGATGATCAGGTGCTCGAGAAGATACTGTGTCTGCAACCGCTTTACCACCGACTGGCACAGGCCGAAGTAGTTGACATAAAGCACGACTTCATCGTCAAGCAATGTGCTGGGCAGATCGGATGGATAAAGGGAATTATCGAGTCCGTAGGTGCGGGCTTCGATACCGGCAGCATCAGCCGCACGCAGTACCGAATCGCAGACGTAGGCAGGCATCCATACGCGGTGAATGCCTTGGCACTCGAGTACTGCGCGGAGCGCGGAGCGTGCCGACTGATAATGCACGGCTTGCGGATACAACGCGCCATATTCCGGCAGGTCGAGGCCGAAATAACCGCCAATTTCTTCCCTCAGATTATTCATGGATACTGCGGCGGTCAAATGGATGCTTTCCGCATGAAAGAGCGGATCAACCGGGAGATACGATCTTGCTCCTGTTCATCCAGTGCGGGATAAATGGGCAGGCACAATACCTGTGAGGCTATTTCCGAGGCCACAGGGAGATTTTCCTGACAGGCGGACGGCAGACCGCGATACATGGGAAATTCTGAAATCAGCGGATAGAAGTAGCGGCGTGTGTAGATGTTGTGCTGTTTGAGTCGATTGTTGAGTTCATCGCGCGAGAGCGGGTATTCGGGGCCAACCAGAATCGGGAAATACGCATGGTTACTGGTTTGCACTTCCGGCGCAGGCAAGAAGCGGATGCCCGGAATGCCGTCGAGTTGCACACGATAAGTGTGGTCGATGCGTTGTCGTTCAGCAAGCACCTGATCGATGTATTTCAGTTGCAACAACCCCAGTGCAGCGTTGAACTCGCTCATCTTGCCATTGATCCCAGGTGCCACGACGGTCAGTTCATCCACATAGCCAAAGTTTTTTAAATGATCGATACGGGATTTTGTCTTGGGATCGGGACAAACAATGGCTCCGCCCTCAAATGTATTGAATACCTTGGTGGCGTGGAAACTCAGCACAGACAGATCGCCATGGCGCAGGATGGAACCTCCATCGTCGCGAACCCCAAAGGCATGCGAGGCATCATAAATAACTTTTAGGTTGTAATTATCGGCAATGTGCTGGATGGCTTCCGTGTTGCAAGGACGGCCATAACAATGGACAGGCATGATCGCCGTAGTTTGTGGCGTGATGGCAGCCTCGATCCATGCAGGATCCAGGTTGAACGACTCCGGTTCGATATCAACAAAAACAGGTTTGATGCCATTCCACAGCAAGGCATGAGAAGTGGCTACGAATGAATAGGGGGTGGTGATTACTTCACCCGTAATGCGCAATGCTTGCAGCGCCGTGACCAGTGCCAGAGTGCCATTGGCAAACAGGGAGATGTGTTCTATGCCTAGATAACGACATTGGGCCTGCTCCAATTCACGGTGGAATGGTCCGTTGTTGGTCAGGATCTTGCTGTTCCAAATCTTCTCAAGGTAAGGGATGAATTCTTCCAGCGGGGGCAGAAACGGCTGGGTAACATAAATAGGGGGTCCGGAATTCATAGTATGGTTTCAGACCTTCCGAACCGCCGATATCCATCGGTAGAAATCCGGTAACGAGGAAAACTGAACGCCAGTGCGCTCACAGACAGGGCAGTAGGTTTTTGCCTCCACTTGGAGTGATTCTCCCTCATATAAGAAATTACAGGGCCGACCCATCATCTGTTCCAGAGTTTTTCACGCTTCACGCTTTCTTTCCAGACTACTTTGAGTATATCAGTTGGTGTTACCGATTTTCCACTTCAACGTCAATGCGGTTAGTCCAAAATGGAAATGTCCGCATGGGGTAAAAGTCACCTCTGTTGACCACAGAGTTGGATGAGGTTCATCGATGCTTTTGAAAAATGATTTTCGTTACCATTTTTTACCTTGTATATTCAAATTCAATGTTTTAATATGCATGGATGATACCGAGAAAACTTTTCCCGATCACTGACCGAGCGCTGAATGAATTCCCGGCTGTTGCCTTGCTTGGGCCCCGGCAGTCG
>JAKBLB010000015.1:0-30949 GCA_021832305.1 Pseudomonadota bacterium
CCCTCCTCGAGCACCCGCAGTGCCGCCTCCGTGGTTCCCCCTGGGGAGGTGACGCGCCGGCGCAACTGGGCCGGTGTATCCTTTTCAGAACACGCCAGAAGCGCGGCGCCCCGCACCATTTCCAGCACCAGGGCACGGGCCATGTCTGCCGGAAGATCCAGGTCGAGCGCCGCCTGTTGCAGTATTTCCATCAAATAGAAAACATAGGCCGGACCGCTGCCTGACAAGGCCGTGACCGCATCCATCTGGGATTCCCTGGTCAACCAGTGAACACTTCCGACGGCATGCATCATGGCCTGTACCCGCGCCCGATCCTCTTCGGAAACCCCGGGAAGCGCAAAGAGTCCGGTCACCCCGGCCTGAATCAGCGCCGGGGTGTTGGGCATGGCGCGCACCAGATTGGCATGTCCCTTCAGTCCGGTCGAGAGGCGTGACGTGGTCCAGCCCGCCACGATGCTGACGAGGAGCGCCGTGGCCGGCAGAGAAGGGAAATGTCCCAGGAGTTCGGTCATCTGCTGGGGCTTGACGGCCAAGACCACCGTGCTGGCCCCCCCCAGATCCGCCGGCACGGCGGCATACACCCGGATCCCCCAGCGGGCGCTCAGTTGCGCGGCGGTGGCCTCATTCACTTCGACCACCGCAATGTCGGACAGCGCCTGACCATGGGACACCAGCCCACCGATCAGGGCCGCCGCCATGTTGCCGCCACCCACAAATAGAATGCTCATTTCAATTCTCCCGCCGTCCGAACAAAATCGTTCCCAGTCGCAATAGTGTAGCGCCTTCTTCCAGTGCCAGCGGATAATCTCCCGACATCCCCATGGACAAGGTATCCAGGGAATGGCCCGCCGCACGCAGAGATTCCAGTTGTTGGCGCAGTGCCGCAAAGTGACGGCGGGCGGCGTCTTCGCCCCCCTGCAAGGGGGCTGGGGGCGCCATCAGGCCGCGCAGGGTCACGCCCGGCATCTGCGCCACCGCCTCGGCCAACATCGGGAGCTGGGCAGGACTGACGCCCCCTTTGCTGGTTTCCCCGCTGATATTGACCTGCAGGCAAATGGGCAGGGGGGGCCGACCGTCTCCCGTCCGGACCTCGGACAAGCGCCGGGCCTGACCTTCCTCCGTTACGCCATGAACCCAGTGGAAGCGGGATGCGATGAAGCGCGTTTTATTGCGCTGGATGCGCCCGATGAAATGCCACTCGAGGTCGGTACGTCCCAACTGTTCCTGCTTCTCGAGGGCTTCCTGGACATAACTTTCGCCGAAAAGACGCACGCCTGCCTCGGCGGCAGCACGAATCTCGGCCACCCCCTGCCCTTTGCTCACCGCAATCACGCGAATCTCCCTGGGTGGAGTCAGGGAAGCGAGGACCGCCTGGATTTGCCGCCATCTCGAGACATCGAACATTACAAACCATTTAGGGTATCATCACAGGCTGAGATTTTAACCTTTATTGCGGAGAATGGTTATGGCAGGTTTGACACAGGACACTCCCTGGCCCACGGAAATCACTCTTCAGCAGGTCACGCGCGTCCTTGACGTCGTCTTCAGTGACGGTCGCCAGTACCACTTCCCCATCGAATTTCTCCGGGTTCATTCTCCCTCGGCGGAAGTCCGGGGTCACGGCCCCGGTCAGGAAACCCTGCAGACCGGAAAACGTCAGGTGGGTATCCAGGAAATCATCCCCGTCGGACAGTATGCCATCCAGTTGCGCTTTACCGACGGGCATGAGACCGGCATCTACTCCTGGGACTATCTCCTCGATCTTGGCCGTCATCAGGAGGAATACTGGGCCGATTACCTCAACCGCATGGAAGCCGCCGGCGCCAGCCGCGATTCCCACTGACTATCATGACGAACACCCACTTCGGTTTCCAGTCCGTGGCGGAAAATGAAAAGGCCGATAAGGTCGCGGCGGTTTTCGACTCGGTGGCTTCCCGCTACGATGTGATGAACGACCTCATGTCGGTGGGCATGCACCGTCTCTGGAAACAATTCACCCTGCAGGTATCCGGCGTCCGTTCCGGACAACGCGTTCTCGATCTGGCCTCGGGCAGCGGCGACCTGGCGAGAGGTTTTGCGAAAAAGACGGGCAAGGAGGGGCTGGTCGTCATGACCGACATCAACCCTGCCATGCTCAGCCGTGGACGGGACCGGGCCATCGACCAGGGGTATCTGCTTCCCACCCTGCAATGTGATGCCGAACAGTTGCCCTTTCCCGCCGGTTACTTCGATTGCGTCAGCCTGGCCTTCGGGCTACGCAACATGACCCGCAAGGAGCGTGCTCTCGAAGAAATGTACCGGGTCCTGAAACCCGGCGGTTGCGCCCTGATCCTGGAATTCTCCAAAATCTGGGACCCGCTCAAGCCGTTCTACGATCTCTACTCTTTTCAGGTGATTCCCAAAATTGGACGATGGGTCGCCAACGATGAAGCAAGTTACCAGTATCTGGCCGAATCCATCCGCATGCATCCAGACCAGGAAACCCTGGGTGCCCTGATGAACCAGGCCCGATTCGAAAATGTCGAATGGTTCAATCTGAGTGCCGGCGTGGTCGCCCTGCACCGAGGGTATAAATGGTGATGAGAGACCCTGCCCAGACCCTCTCGCACGGTCTCCATGCCCTGTTGGATACGGCGCCCTGGGCGTTGGAACGGCTTCGGCCCTTTGCCGGACAAACGCTGATCCTGAATGTGGGGGCCTGGACCCTGTTTTTCACCATCGATGAGCGCGGTTCCCCGGTGCTGAACCGGGAGCGCCCATCCGCACCCGCACTGACCCTCGACCTGTCCCCCTCCGCACTGCCCCTGCTGCTCCTGCGCCCGGAAGAGGCGCTCCACCACCTGCATCTTTCCGGGAACAGCGCCCTGGCCACCGAGATCGGGTTTCTGTCCAAACACTTCCGCCCGGATCTGGAAGAATTGCTGAGTCGGGTCGTAGGAGACCGGGCTGCTCATCGTCTGGGCTATTTTTTCAGGCAGGGCAGCGCCTGGGCACGGGAAACGCTGTCCCGTTCCCAGAGAATGCTCCAGGAATACGCGACGGAAGAAATCCACCTGCTCCCCAGCCGGGCCCAGGCGCAACGTTTCGCCCTGCAAGTACACCAGTTGGATGAAGACCTCGGGCGCCTGGAACAACGCCTGGGCAGACTACTCTGATGCAGGTCTGGCGGGTTGCTTTCATCCTTTACGTCGTCCTGCGCTACGGCCTCGACGAACTGGTGCTGGCCCATGACCGTTTGGGCCCCCTGCGCCGTCTCAGCCGTTCCCTGCTGTTCTGGCGCCGTTTCAGCACGCCCCGCGCACTTCGCCTGCGTCTGGCTCTGGAACGCCTGGGCCCCATTTTCGTCAAATTCGGTCAAGCCCTCTCCACCCGGCGCGATCTGATCCCGCCGGACATTGCCGACGAACTGGCCCGCCTTCAGGACCAGGTTCCCCCCTTCCCCGGAGAAGAGGCCGTCCGAATCCTGGAAAAGATCTATGGACGCCCACTGTCCCAGGTCTTCACCGAATTCGACATCGAACCCATCGCCAGCGCTTCCGTCGCCCAGGTCCATTTTGCCGTTCTCAAAGACGGCAAACAAGCGGCGGTCAAAATTCTGCGCCCCGAGGTGGACCGCGTCATCCAGCGCGACGTCGCCCTCATGCTCACCCTGGCCCGACTGCTCGAATACGGGTTCAAGGAAGCCCGGCGCCTGCGCCCGGTGGAAGTGGTGGCCGAATTTCGCAAGCATCTGGGCGACGAATTGGACCTGATGGTGGAAGCTTCCAACGCCAGCCAGTTGCGCCGTAATTTCTCCGACCGGCGCCTGCTCATCATTCCCGAAGTCTACTGGGATTACTGCGATACCCGGGTAATGGTCATGGAACGCATGTCCGGCACGCCCATCAGCCAGGTGGACCGGCTACGCGCCCAAGGCGTGGATATTCCAAAACTGGCGCGCGATGGCGTGGAAATCTTCTTTACCCAGGTTTTCCGGGATGGATTCTTTCATGCCGACATGCATCCGGGCAATATCCAGGTCGCCGAGGACGGGCGTTACATCGGTCTGGATTTCGGCATCATCGGCACCTTGACCGCCGAGGACAAAAGTTATCTGGCACAAAATTTTCTGGGATTTTTCCAACGCGACTATCAACGCGTGGCCGAAGCCCATATCGAAGCCGGATGGGTGCCCGCCGATACCCGCTCCAACGAGTTCGAATCAGCCATTCGCTCGGTCTGTGAACCTATTTTTGACAAACCCCTGCGCGAAATTTCCTTCGGCAAAGTACTGTTGCGCCTCTTTCAGGTTTCCCGCCGCTTTCAGATGGAAATTCAACCCCAACTGGTCCTGCTGCAAAAAACCCTGCTGAATGTGGAAGGTTTGGGGCGGGATCTCGACCCCGAACTGGATCTGTGGAAAACCGCCAAACCTTTCCTGGAACGCTGGATGAGCGAACAAGTGGGTTGGCGGGGACTGATCAAGGCCGTCAAACGGGAAGGCGGTCAATGGGTCACGCTGGTCCCCCAACTCCCCCGACTGGTCCATCGCGCCCTCGAGGACGGCGTCCAACGAAACGCCCTGGTCGGCGAAGTGGCGCGGTTGCGTCGGCAGCACCATCAAACCCAGCGCTGGATGATCTTCCTGATGGTTGGAATGGGACTCCTCTTCGGGATTTTGCTGGCGCTGGCATGGATGGTCTGGATGGATGTTCCGGCCAATTAGCCTACCCCTTTTCTTCTCAACTCATGGACTACCGACTATGCGCTATCGTCTGGGCTCAGATGCCCCCCAGGTTTCTCCCTCTGCCTTTATCGAAGACAGCGCCACCCTCATCGGCAAGGTCATTCTGGAGGACCAGGCCAGCGTATGGTGCCAGGCAGTCCTGCGGGGTGACAATGAACCGATTCGCATCGGACGGCGCAGCAATGTGCAGGATGGCGCACTGCTCCATACCGACCCGGGAGCTCCCCTCACCGTCGCAGAAAACGTCAGTATCGGGCATGGGGCGGTGTTGCATGGGTGTACGGTGGGGGCCGGTTCGCTGATCGGAATCCGGGCGGTGGTCCTGAATCATGCCATCATCGGCAAGAACTGTTTGATTGGTGCCAATGCGCTGATCACCGAGGGCAAGCAGATCCCCGACAACTCTCTGGTGGTGGGGAGTCCGGGTCGGGTCATCCGCACCCTGAATGCGGAGGAAATTGCCGGTCTGGCGCATAATGCCGAGGTGTATGTGAACCGTGCCGAACAATTCCGGAACACCTGCGTGCGTCTCCCCGACCCGCTTGCCCATGAGTGACTTCTCTTCCGAAACCCGCCTGATCCCCGGCCCTGCCGGCCTTCTGGAAACCGTCATCGACCGTCCGGCGGGCCTTGCCCGCGGCCTGGCCCTGGTGGCTCATCCCCATCCGCTGTTTGGCGGCACCCTGAACAACAAGGTCACCCAGACCCTGGCCCGCGCATTCACCGGTCTGGGTTACGTCACCTGGCGCATGAACTTTCGGGGCGTGGGCAACAGTGCCGGAACTTTCACGCAAGGACGGGGCGAAACGGAAGACTGGCTGGCCCTCCACGCGCAGGCCGTGCAGGAAACGGCTGGAGTTCCGCTGCTACTGGGCGGCTTTTCCTTTGGGGCCTTCGTCATGACTGAAGTTGCCCGCACCCTGCCCTGTCAGCGTCTGGTTCTGGTGGCCCCGGCCGTGGGCCATTTCCCCGTGGGCACCGTCCCGCCCCAGACTTTCGTCGTACACGGAGAACGGGATGCCACCGTCCCTCTGACGGACGTGCTGCGTTGGGCCGAACCGCAGGACCTTCCCGTCCTGGTAGTCCCCGGCGCCGACCATTTCTTTCATCAACGCTTGATCCTGTTGCGCAACTGGGTTAGTCTGGTCTGTCGTTCCTAACCTTCCTTCGAGAAACCCGTGCTGCTGCTTTCGATCAAATCCTTCCATATCATGGCGATGGTGACCTGGTTTGCCGGATTGTTCTACCTCCCTCGCCTCTTCGTCTATCATGCACAATGCCCGGAGTCGGATACGCTGGGACGGGAACGCTTCAAAATCATGGAGCGCAAGTTGTTCTGGGGCATCACCACCCCCGGCGGCGTATTGACCCTCCTCTCCGGCCTGTTCATGGCCTTCGGACTGGATGACCGGGGCGGCTGGCTCTACGCCAAACTGGCCCTCGTGACCTTGCTGGTGGCCTACCATGTCTGGTGTGGTGCCCTGGTCAAAACCTTTGCCCGGGACCGCAATCCGCACGATCATGTCTGGTACCGCTGGTTCAATGAATTCCCCGTGCTGATTCTCGTCCCCGTGGTCATTCTGGTGGTCTTCAAACCCTTCTGAGTCTCTTCATGAATTCTCCCGACCAAACTTTTTTCTGCCCATGTCCACGCGGACTGGAAGACGTGCTGTCCCAGGAGCTGGCTTCCCTGGGCGCTTCGGACATCAGCCCCCGGGACTCCGGGGTCGGTTTCAAGGGAGATTATCCACTGGCCATGCGGGTCAATCTGGAAAGTCGCCTCGCCAGTCGGGTTCTCTGGCAGGTGGCCAAGGGCTCCTACCATTCCGAACAGGATCTCTATGATCAGGCCGCACGCTTGCCCTGGAGTGACTGGTTCTGCGTGGAACGAACCCTGAAGGTCGATACCCGGGCGCACCATTCTCCCTTGCGCAGTCTGGACTTTGCCACGCTACGCATCAAGGATGCCATCTGCGACCATTTTCGTGCGCAACAGGGCCAGCGCCCTTCCATCGATACCCATCAACCCGAGATCCGTGTCTATCTGTTTCTGGACGCCACCCATTTCACCCTGTCCCTGGATACCTCGGGCGATGCGCTGTTCAAGCGCGGGACACGACCGGAGGCCGGAGATGCGCCCCTGAAGCGCAACCTGGCGGCCGGACTGCTGGACTTGGCCCAGTGGCAACCCGGGTTGCCACTGCTCGATGCCTTCTGCGGCGCAGGCACGATCTTGCTGGAGGCCGCGGAGAGAAGTTTGCAGCGCGCGCCCGGACTGAACCGTTCCTTTGCCTTTGAGCGCCTGCACTCGTGGCCAGTGGCCCGGCATTGGCCAGCCTTGCTCGAGGAAGCCCATGCCCGGATCCTGCCGCCCACCGCTTTGCCCCTGTGGGGCCAGGATCTGAAAGGCGACGCCCTGGAACTCACTCGCCTCAACCTGGCCGCTTCCGGACTGGAAGGGTGTGTGACCCTGAAGCAGGTCAACGTGCTGGAGTCCTCCCCTCCCTGCCCCACGGGGCTGCTCCTCAGCAACCTGCCCTATGGGGTACGGCTCGGGGAACAAGCCGAGTTGTCTCTTTTCTATCCCGCCCTGGGCAACACCCTGAAGCAGCGTTATGCCGGCTGGACCGCCTGCCTGTTCAGCGCTGACCTGACCCTCCCCAAATCCCTGCGTCTCAAGGTCACGCGCCGCACCCCCTTGTACAATGGTGCCCTCGAGTGTCGCCTGTTCCGTATTCCCCTGGTACAAGGATCGAACCGCGCCTGAAGGGAAGGATGAGCGCCAACGACTTACTGTAATATGACAGTCACATGAAGGGCGTATAACACTCCCTCATGGACACGCATATCGAAGTCATCCCCCCTATGGAGGCGAATTTGGGAGCCCGTATTCTGGTCGTGGAAGACGAAGTCGCCATTCAGGAATTGATCGCACTCAATCTGGCTCAGGCCGGTCACGAAACCGAAGTTGCCTCCGATGGACTGGAAGCCCTTTCGCGCGTGCAGGACATGCTCCCCGACCTGATCCTGGTGGACTGGATGTTGCCTGGCATGAGCGGTCTGGATCTGGTCCGACGCCTGCGCGCCCACCAGAGGACACAGCGCATCCCCATCATCATGCTGACGGCACGAGTCGATGAATCGGACAAATTGCTCGGTCTGGAATCCGGCGCGGATGATTACATCACCAAGCCCTTCTCGATCCGGGAACTGAATGCGCGCATCAAGGCCGTGTTGCGCCGACGCGCCCCCCAGATGACGGAGGATCTGGTCCTCTTCAATACCTTGTCCCTGGACCCCGCCACCCACCGGGTTCATGCGGGGACCACGGAGATCCTGCTGGGCCCCACCGAGTTCAAGCTGCTCCACTTTTTCATGACTCACCCGGAGCGGGTCTATTCCCGGACCCAGATTCTCGACCATGTCTGGGGAGATCACATTTTCATCGAAGAACGCACGGTGGATGTCCACATCCGCCGTCTCCGCTCTGCCCTGGAAACCACCGACCATGACCGGTTTCTGCAAACCGTTCGAGGGGCGGGCTACCGCCTGACAGCCCTCACCTGAGCGTATCACTCCCCCTTGCCCTGATGAGGGTGATACTCTCTGGTTTTCGGTTTATTGCAGGTTGATGGATCATGCGGTCGTTTGTCAGATATGTTCTGGGAGTTCTCGTCACGGTCCTGATCCTGTGCGCCGGGATCACGACCCTTTGGGGCTGGGCCTGGGGCCTGGGACTGCTGGCCCTGTTCATGGGTGCCGTGGCCGCACGGGACGCCTGGAAATTACAAACCCTGCACCACTGGCTTCAGGAACAGCAACTCTCCCCGGGATATCAGCCGGGACGAACCTGGGAACAGGTTTTCGGGCGACTGCATTCCCTGGAGCGGCGCATCGATGAAAACCAGGCCCGCCGGCAGGAGGCCATCGAGCGTTTCCAGCAGGTCCTGACCCTGTTGCCCAGCGGTATCGTGATCCTCGATCAAACCCACCGCATTCTCTGGTGCAACCCTGCCGCAGAATCTCATTTACAGGTTCACCTGGAGCAGGACCGGGGACAAAGTCTGCCTTATCTCATCCGCCAAACCGAGTTCCAGAATTTCCTGGACCGAAAACCCGCCCCTGACCATCGCTGCATCCTGCATCGACGCTCCCAGCAGGACATCTCCCTGGCCTTGCAACTCATCCCTTACAGTGCCCAGGAACGCATGCTGGTCACTCAGGACATCACCCAATGGGAACGGGACGAAAAAGTACGACGCGATTTCGTAGCCAACGTCTCCCATGAACTGCGCACCCCCCTCACCGTGCTGGGAGGGTTCATCGAAACCCTGCAAAACAGTGGCCCACTTCCGCTCGCTACCCGGGAACGCATCTTTCAAACCATGGAAACCCAAACCGACCGCATGCGCCGACTGGTGGAAGAACTGCTCTCCCTGTCCCGTCTGGAAAGCCAGACCGGGGTTGCGCCGTTCACCTCCATTCCCCTTTCTGCCCTGCTCAGCCAAATGCTGCAGATGGCCAGCCAGTTGAGCCAGGGGCAACATACCCTCGATACCCAGGGCCATTTCGATCGGCGCACCCTGCTGGGAATCGAAGCGGAACTCGTGAGCGCCTTCGGCAATCTGGTGGCCAATGCGGTCCGTTATACCCCGCCGGGAGGACAAATCACACTGTCCTGGCGGGAAGAAGGGGGAGAAGGGGTTTTTTCGGTGCAGGACACGGGCATCGGCATCTCTGCCGAACATATCCCCCGTCTCACGGAACGTTTCTATCGGGTGGATCAGGCCCGCTCCCGTGACACTGGGGGGACGGGCCTGGGATTGTCGATCGTCAAGCAAATCGCCCTGCATCACGATCTCACCCTCACCATTGACAGCCAGCCGGACAAAGGCAGCACATTTGCCCTGCGTTTTCCTGCCCATCGTCTGGGACTGCCCGAAAACGACCCAGCCTGATAGAATGGGTGGACTTTTCTCAGAGATGCGCCATGCCTTCCCAGGATATCCAGATCATCAACAAACTCGGGCTCCACGCCCGCGCCTCCGCCAAACTGTCGCAAACCGCCTCGGCCTACCCCTGTGATGTCCAGATCGGCCGCAATGGACGACAGGTCAATGCCAAGAGCATCATGGGGGTCATGATGCTGGCAGCGGGCCGCGGTAGCTGGATCACTCTGGAAACGCACGGGGAAAAAGAAATGGAAGCGCTCCAGGCGCTGACCCACCTGATCGAAAACCGCTTCGACGAGAGCGAATGAGATGAGTTTCGCGCTTCATGGCAGCGCAGTCGCCCACGGCATTGCCATCGGACGGGCGCACCTGTTTTCCCAAACCACGCTGGAAGTCGCCCACTATGTCGTGCTTCCCGAACATCGCACCGCTGAGATCCAACGCTTCGAACAGGCGCTGCATCAAGTCACCCAGGAACTCGAAGGACTGGAGCGGCAAATCCCGGCAGGCGCACCTGCCGAAATGGCGGCTTTCCTGCAATTACATCGCCTGATCCTGAAGGATGAGATGCTGGCGCGCACGCCCAGGCAGTCCATTCAGACGCAGGGGTGCAATGCCGAATGGGCGCTGAAACAACAACTGGATAGTCTGATCGATCGGTTCGAGCAGATGGAAGACCCCTACCTGCGCCAACGTCGGGACGATATCTGGCAGGTCGGCGAACGCCTGCTCAAGGCGCTGACCGGACAACCGGCGCCGCACCTTCCCGCTCATCACGAAGCGGCAGACAGTATCCTGGTGGCCCATGACCTGAGTCCGGCAGACATGGTCCTGTTCAAGGAACACCCCTTCCAGTCCTTCATTACCGACATGGGTGGGACGACCTCCCACACCGCCATCCTGGCACGCAGTCTGGGCATCCCCTCCGTCATGGCACTTCACCATGCCTGGCAAATGATCCGCGAAGGAGAACTCCTGATCGTGGATGGCATGGCAGGGGTCGTGATCGTGAATCCGGACAACCAGATCCTGGCCGAGTATCGCCTGCGCCAGGAACAATGGTCCCTGGAACGGCAAAAACTGAAACGCCTGCGCACCACCCGGGCCACCACGCTGGATGGGACCCCGATCGAGTTGCTCGCCAATATCGAAATGCCCGGAGACGTGGATGCCGTCAAAAAAAGCGGCGCCCGCGGCATCGGTCTGTACCGCACCGAATTCCTGTTCATGAACCGCCCCAGCCTGCCGGGTGAAGAAGAACAATTTCATGCCTATCGACAAGTCGCCGAGGCTCTGCGCGGACTGCCGGTCACCATTCGCACGCTCGATATCGGGGCCGATAAACCCGTGGAGCCGAGCGGCATCGTTTCGACCTTGAACCCCGCGCTGGGACTGCGCGCCATTCGTTACTGCCTCGCCGAACCCCAAATTTTTCTGACTCAAATCCGGGCCATCCTGCGCGCCTCGCACTTCGGACAGGTCCAGATGCTCCTGCCCATGCTCTCCAGTCGTTCCGAACTGCTCCAAACCCTGGTGCTGGTGGAACAGGCCAAAGCCGAACTCACCCAGCAAGCCATCCCCTTCAATCTTCACCTGCCCATCGGCGGCATGATCGAAGTTCCGGCCGCTGCGCTGGCTCTCCCCCTGTTTCTGGACAAACTGGACTTCCTCTCCATCGGCACCAACGACCTGATTCAGTATACCCTGGCCATCGACCGCACCGACGATGCCGTGGCCCATCTTTTCGACCCGCTCCATCCGGCCGTCCTGATGCTCGTCGCTCACACCCTGCGCACAGCCCAGAAAGCCGGCAAACCCATCGCCGTCTGCGGGGAAATGGCAGGCAACCCCACCATGACCCGATTGCTCCTCGGTTTCGGCCTGCGTGAATTCTCCATGCATCCCGCTCACCTGCCCGAAGTCAAACAGG
Source organism: Pseudomonadota bacterium (assembly GCA_021832305.1). Taxonomy (GTDB): domain Bacteria; phylum Pseudomonadota; class Gammaproteobacteria; order Burkholderiales; family Ferrovaceae; genus Ferrovum. Next base: position 11,609 of record JAKBLB010000015.1, read on the forward strand.
TCATCCTGAAAACCAGCTTGACCGACCTCCAGAGCCCGGTCAAGCGCATCCTCTCCACCCATGAACCCGACAAACTGGAGGAAATCCTGACCCGCCTCAACCAGCAGGTCTGCTGACACCATACTGCCGGCGATAGGCCTGCAAACGCCCGAGGATCTCGGCCCGGGTTGGATCCCGTGCCAAATGGACCACCAGATGATCGAGGGTCGCGACGCAACAGACGGGGAGCCTCCATTGGCGGGTCACTTCCTGGGTAGCGGACAGTTCGGTCTGACCGCGTTCCATGCGATCCAGAGCAATCACCACCCCCGCTGGAATGGCCTGGGCCTGGTTGAGCAGAACCACCGATTCACGCACGGAGGTCCCGGCTGAAATCACGTCATCCACGATCAATACCCGCTTCCCCTGCGGGTCAGCCCCCACCAGAACACCACCTTCCCCATGATCCTTGGCTTCCTTGCGGTTATAGGCAAAAGGCACGTCCCGTCCGCGCCGTGCCAGCGTCAGAGCGATGCCTGCCACCAGGGGAATCCCCTTGTAAGCAGGTCCGAACAGAAGATCGAAGGGGGGGGCCTGCGCCTCTATGGCATCGGCATAAAATTCGCAGAGGGCAGCCAGTGCCGCCCCCGTATTGAACAACCCGGCATTGAAAAAATAGGGCGACAACCGCCCCGCCTTGGTCCTGAACTCACCAAAGCGAATCACCTGCCGTTCCACCGCAAACGCCACAAAACGATCTGCAAAATCACTCAATCTTCATCTCCCGTTTCCTATCTTTCATCCTTCCATCCAGAGGATGCCCAATCCTTTTGCCCAAGTCACACCAAGGCTCACGGTTCAACCTGTTCCAACGCACCGATTTCACGCCGCAAGCGCCATAGGACCACGAGCCCCGGCAGGGCCAGAAGAGTCGCCACCAGAAAATAGACTTCCCACCCATTCCGTTGGGCCAGTACCCCGGCAAACGGCCCGATCAGGACCCTTCCCAGGGCCGCCAGAGCAGAGAGCAGGGCAAACTGCGTCGCACTATACCGCGTGCTGCAGAGACTCATCAACAAAGCCGCAAATGCACTGGTGCCCATTCCACTGGTAAAGTTTTCGAGAAAAACCGCCCCCACCATGCCGGTAAAATGATGCCCCCATGCCGCCAAGCCCATAAAAGACAGGGTCGCCAAACCCTGAATCCAGCCAAGGCACCAAAGGCTGCGAAACAGTCCCCAGCGCAGCATGAGCCCTCCCCCGACAAAACTCCCGGCAATGGTCGCCCCCAACCCCACGCCCTTGTTCACCATGCCCACCTGCACCAGATCAAACCCCAGACCGCGCAACAGAAAGGCACTGGACAAGGCAAAAGCCAAGGCGTCGCCCAATTTGTACAGCACCACCAGCGCCAGCAAGGGCCAAGCCCCCGAACGCGCGAAAAAATCCTGCCAGGGTCCGGTGAAGGTTTCCTGCCATGAATGCTCCTGCCAGGCGGAGCTCTCCGGCTCCTTTCCCCAGAGCGTGCCCATGATCCCGACCCCCATGGCCAGCGCCATGACTTCATAAGTCGTCGCCCACCCCCAGGCGGCGGCCATACCCAACGCCACGGCACCGGCACAAAGCATGGCCAGTCGGTAGCCCAGCATGGCGCTGCTGGCTCCCAATCCGCGGACGGTGGGGGATAGGATATCGGTACGGTAAGCATCTACCACGATATCCTGGGTTGCGGAAGCCAATGCCAGCAGCAGTGCCCAGAACGCAATCGACTCCTCCGGCCGGGAAGTGTCGGCCTGCCCCAGGGACCAGATCAAAACCAGGGTCAGCACCTGGGTCACCAGCATCCAGCTGCGACGCCTCCCCAAAAAGGGCCAGCGCCAGCGGTCCAGAAACGGGGCCCAAAGAAATTTCAGGGTATAGGGGAGTCCGACCAGCGTGATCCAGCCGATCTGGTCCAACGCAATCCCGTCCGTCGTCATGCGCGCCTGTAAGGTGGCCCCACTCAGGGACAGAGGCAGTCCCGAGGAAAACCCCAGGAGCATCACCACCCCCAGCGCGCGAAAGTTGTCTTTCGTGATCGCAAACACGGGTTATCCTCTCACAACCGGAGAGTGAAGCATCGAATCACGCCTGCAGGCGAATGCGGTAATAGGCCAGACTGCCCAACAGATTGGGCATCAGGTCCACCGTCCGGCCTGCCGGATTCATCACCCGCCGCTCCATCACCTGAACCCCGATACCGGCACAGAGCCTCTCAAAATCGTACAGCGTGCAGAGGTGGACGTTGGGCGTGTCATACCACTCGTAAGGCATGTCCTCAGACTTGGGCATGGCCCCATTCAAGACCTGCCAGCGGTGTTTCCAGTAACCAAAATTCGGGAAGGTGACGATCCCTTCGCGCCCCACCCGCAACATCTCACGCAGGATCTCTTCCGTGTGGCGCATGGCCTGCAACGTTTGGGAAAGAATCACAGTATCGAAGGAATGATCGGAAAAACCCGACAACCCTTCCTCCAGATTGACCTGCAACACCGAAATGCCCTGGCGCAAAGCAGCCACCACCCGCTCCGGAACGATCTCGATGCCATAGCCGCTGACCCGTCGAACACGCTGGAGATGGGCCAGCAACTGACCGTCCCCGCAGCCCAGATCGAGCACCCGACTTTCCTCGGGCACTCCCTGGGCAATCAGTTCATAGTCGGCGCGGATCATGGGCGACACTCCCCGACGATCCGTTCGAAATAGGCGGACATCACCGCGAAATAATCCTCGTTTTCCATCAGAAAAGCATCGTGCCCCTGATTGGAATCGATTTCCGCATAACTCACCACCGCCCGGTTATCCAGCAAAGCCTGGACGATCTCGCGAGAGCGCGCAGGGGAAAAACGCCAGTCCGTGGTAAAGGACAGGACCAGAAACTGCGCGCGCGCGGGTTTCAGCGCCCGTGCCAGATCGCCGCCCGCAGTGCGTGCCGGATCGAAATAATCCAGGGCCTTGGTCATGATCAGGTAGGTATTGGCGTCAAACCGTTCCGAAAACTTTTTCCCCTGATAGCGCAGGTAGGATTCGATCTCGAATTCCACTTCAAGGGAAAAATGGGGGGTTCCACCGAGCAATTCGCGCCCGAATTTGGTCATCATGGCGTCATCGCTCAGGTAGGTGATATGCCCCAGCATACGCGCCAGACGCAGTCCGCGTTCCGGCACGACTCCCTGCGCATAGAAATCTCCGCCATGGAAGTGGGGATCGCTGGTAATGGCCTGACGCGCCACTTCATTGAAACCGATATTCTGGGCAGAGAGGCAGGGAGCGGCGGCAATGATCAGGGCATGACGGACCCGTTCGGGAAAACGGATCGTCCATTGCAGAGCTTGCATGGCGCCCAGACTGCCCCCCATCACCGCCGCAAATGTGGAAATCCCCAGATGATCCGCCAGCCGGGCCTGGGACTCGACCCAATCCTCCACCGTCAGGAACGGAAAACCCGACCCATAGGGCTGACCCGTGACCGGGTTCACACTGGAGGGGCCCGTCGAACCATGACAGCCCCCCAGATTGTTGACCCCGATTACAAAGAACCGGTCCGTATCCACAGGTTTGCCGGGCCCGACCATGTTCTCCCACCACCCCACCGCACGAGGGTCCCCGGCATACTGCCCCGCCACATGATGGGAACCGGACAGGGCGTGACAGACGAGAACGGCATTGTCCTTTCCTTCAGCGAGGACCCCGTAGGTCTCATACACCAACTGGTACTGCGGCAAAACCGCGCCGGAGGATAAGGGCAGAGGGACATCGAAATGCGCGACCTGGGCGGTGACGATGCCGACAGACGATGCAGTCCGGGTCATCACGCGCGCTCAGGATCCACTCAATTTGCGGCGCAGCAACTCATTGAGTTGTTGCGGGTTGGCACGCCCACCGCTGGCCTTCATGGCACGCCCCACGAAAAAACCAAAAACCTTGTCCTTGCCCGCGCGAAACTCTTCCACCTGGGCCGGATGCGCGGCCAACAATTCATCGATCAATTTTTCCAGTACCGCATTGTCCGATACCTGGGAAAGGCCACGGTCCGCAATGAGCGCATCCACCTCTCCCCCCTCCTGCCATAAAATCTCGAACACCTCCCTGGCCATCTTGCCCGACAAGGTGCCATCCTGGATCCGCCGCAGCAAAGCCGCCAGCTGATGGGCACTCACGGGAGAATCCTGCACTTCCAGACCGGCGCGCTTGAGGGTGGCGGCCAATTCTCCCGTCATCCAGTTGGCGCAGAGTTTGGGGTCCAGGGTCCCCTCCTCCGTCATGGTCAGAAAATAGCGGGCCCATTCCCGAGAGACGGTCAGCAAGCCGGCATCATAGGCGGATAGGCCAAACCGGGTCTGCAGACGCTGCGCCAGGGCCGCCGGCAACTCCGGCAAGGCAGTTCGTTCCTGCTCGATCCAGGCCGCATCGATACATAACGGCGGCAGGTCCGGATCCGGGAAATAACGATAATCCTGCGCATCCTCCTTGGAGCGCATGGTGCGTGTCTCATCCCGCTCCGGATCATACAGGCGGGTTTCCTGAATCACCTTCCCTCCGCTTTCCAACAACTCGACCTGCCGTTCAAATTCATGCAGGATGGCCTGCTCCAGAAAACGGAAGGAATTCAGATTCTTGATTTCACAGCGCGTCCCGAACTCGACCTGTCCTCGGGGCCGCACCGAGACATTGGCATCGCAGCGAAACGATCCCTCCTGCATGTTGCCATCGCAAATCCCGATCCAGGTCACCAGTTGGTGCAACGTTCGGGCATAGGCCACCGCTTCCGCTGCGCTGCGCATTACCGGTTCCGTCACGATTTCGAGCAGGGGGGTCCCGGCACGATTCAGATCGATGCCGGAACGCCCATGAAAGTCCTCGTGCAACGACTTGCCCGCATCCTCTTCCAGATGCGCCCGGGTCAGGAGGACCTGATGCGGCACCCCCTCCAGGTCAAAGGTCACGACACCGCCCTTGACCACCGGTTCCTCGTACTGGCTGATCTGATACCCCTTGGGTAAATCGGGGTAAAAATAATTCTTGCGCTCGAACCACGAATGCGAATTGATCTGTGCGCCCACGGCCAGGCCAAAGCGAATCGCATCGGCGACGGCCTGACGGTTTGGAACCGGCAAAACGCCGGGCAGGGCCAGATCCACCGCATCGGCCTGAACATTCGGAGACGCGCCGAATGCCGTGGGCGAACCGGAAAACATTTTGGAACGGGTTGCCAACTGCACATGGGTTTCCAGCCCGATGACCATCTCCCACTTCATGCCTTTTCTCCCCGCCCGGGAGCCCGGGCATGCCAATCGGTTGCCTGTTGATACCCATGGGCCACGGCCAGAAGGCGCGCCTCGCTGAAGTGGGGACCAATCAGTTGCAGCCCCACGGGCAGCCCCTGACCATCGAACCCCACCGGAATGGACATGCCCGGCAGGCCCGCCAGATTGACCCCGATGGTAAAGATGTCGGACAGATACATCTGGACCGGATCGCTGCCCTTGTCGCCAAAACGAAAGGCCGTACTGGGCGTGGTGGGACCCATCAACACGTCACACTGTTCAAAAGCCTGTAAAAAATCCTGCTGGATGAGGCGGCGTACCCGTTGGGCCTGCAGATAGTACGCATCATAATACCCTTGGGACAACACATAGGCGCCGGTCAGGATGCGCAGTTTGACCTCTGCGCCGAATCCTTCGGCCCGGCTACGCGCAATCATTTCATCGAGGTCACCGTACTGTTGCGCGCGCCATCCATAACGCACGCCATCGTAGCGGGACAGGTTGCTGGAGGCTTCGGCAGGGGCCAGTACATAGTAAACCGGCACCGACAGGTCGCTGTGCGGCAGATCGACTTCCACAAGCCGGGCACCACGGGATTCATAGACGCGCAGGGCCTCCTCCAGGGCCTGCGCCACCTCAGGATCCACCCCTGCGCCGAAATACTGGCGGGGCAAACCGATGCGCAGTCCTTCCAGTGAAGGTTCGAGTTGCGTGCTGAAGTCTTCCGCCGGGCGCGCCAGCGAGGTGGCATCCCGTTCATCGAATCCCACCAGGGTGCCCAGGCCCCAGGCCAGATCCGCCGCGCTGGGGGCCATGAGTCCCCCCTGATCGAGACTGGATGCGAAGGCAATCATGCCATAACGGGAAACCCGTCCATAGGTGGGTTTGAGCCCGCTGATCCCGCAGAAGGCTGCCGGTTGGCGAATGGACCCCCCGGTATCCGTGGCGGTCGCCAAAGGGGCCAAACGGGCCGCCACGGCCGCCGCAGACCCCCCGGAACTACCCCCCGGCACATGCGCCGTTTGCCAGGGATTGTGCACCGGACCGTAAAAGGAGGTTTCATTGCTCGATCCCATGGCAAATTCGTCCATGTTGGTCTTCCCCAGAATGACCGCACCGGCCTCATTGAAGCGCTGGATGACGTGTGCATCGTAGGGGGCCACGAAATTGGACAGCATGCGCGACCCACAGGTGGTCCGCCATCCCTCGGCACAGAAAATATCCTTGTGCGCCACCGGGATTCCCGTCAACGGTCCGCCCTCTCCCCGCGCCAGGCGCACATCGGCGGCTCGGGCCTGGGCCAAGGAACGTTCGGGGTCCACCGTAATGAAACAACCCAGATGCGTATCGTGCCGTTCGATACGCTGCAGGTAAGCCCGCGTCAATTCTTCGCTGGAAAAGGTGCGCTCGCGTAATCCTGCACAGAGTGCGCGCAGTGAGGTGTCATCAAGATTCATGAGAAGCCCTTATTCGATGACTCGGGGAACGAGATACAGGCCATCCGCCACTTCGGGGGCCAGGGACTGAAACAGTTCACGCTGATCCCGAGTAGTGATTTCATCGTCCCGCAGACGCAGGGTCAGATCAAAGGACTGAGCCAGGGGTTTGACGCCCCGGGTGTCCACTTGCTGCAGGCGATCGATGAGCCCCAGAATGCTGTGGAACTGTGTCGGCAGGCGGGCCAACTCCTCTGCACTCAGTTCGACACAGGCCAGACGCGCCAGTTGGCGCAGGGAACTTTCATTCAATGAATCAGACAAGGAACCTCCCATGGAAAGGAATAGTGTAATCGCGTATCATAAAGGGCTTTGATCCTGTATCCAAGGGAGCATCATGTTCGAATTTCTGCGCGGTTATTTTTCCACTGATCTCGCCATAGATCTCGGGACCGCCAATACCCTGATCTACTCACGCGGCAAGGGCATCGTCCTCAATGAACCCTCGGTCGTCGCCATCCGCCATGATCGCGAGAATCATGGCAAGAAAGTCATCCAGGCCGTCGGTCTTGCTGCCAAAGCCATGCTGGGGCGCACCCCAGGCAACATCACCGCCATCCGCCCCATGAAGGACGGGGTCATAGCGGATTTTACCATCACTGAGCAGATGCTCAAGTACTTTATCCGCCAGGTACATGAATCCCGCCTGCTTTCACCCAGTCCACGCATCATCATCTGCGTGCCCTGCGGGTCCACCCAGGTGGAGCGCCGCGCCATCCGCGAGTCTGCGCTGGGCGCAGGGGCGCGTCAAGTGTTCCTGATCGAGGAACCCATGGCGGCAGCCATCGGGGCAAACCTGCCGGTGCGCGAAGCCACCGGCTCCATGGTGGTGGATATCGGCGGCGGCACCACGGAAGTAGGGGTCATGTCACTGGGAGGCCTGGTCTATGCTTCCTCGGTACGTACGGGTGGTGACAAATTCGACGAAGCCATCATCAACTATATTCGTCGCAATTACGGCATGCTGATCGGCGAAACCACGGCCGAACAGATCAAAAAAGAGATCGGCTCCGCATTTCCGGGTTCGGAGGTCCGGGAGATCGAGGTCAAGGGACGCAACCTGTCGGAAGGCGTCCCGCGCACCTTCACCATCTCCAGCAACGAGATCCTCGAAGCCCTGACCGATCCCCTCAACAACATCATCGGCACCGTCCATCAGGTACTCGAGCAAACCCCTCCCGAACTGGGGGCGGATATCGCCGAGCGAGGCATGGTCATCACCGGAGGGGGCGCGTTGCTGCGCGACATCGACCGTCTCCTCATCGAAGAAACAGGATTGCCCGTCCTGATCGCGGAAGATCCCCTGACCTGTGTGGTGCGCGGCTGCGGTCAGGCTCTGGAGGACATCGACAAGTTGGGCGTGGTCTTCACCTCCGACTAATGGCGTTCTCCTGCGGTCCGGCATGTCGCCCCTGAAATCCCGCCCCAGCGATCTGTTCTCTCAGCCTGCCCCCCTCTGGCTGCGGAGCGGGATTTACGGCCTGCTCGCCCTGACGTGCATTCTTTTTGACCACCATTACCACCGTCTGGAAAAAGTCCACCAAATCCTGCGGATCTGGACCCTCCCACTCCAGGAATTGGCGCGGGTTCCCCTCTGGACCGAACAGGAAATCGGCCGCCACCTGACGACCATGGAACGCCTGCAAGCCGAAAACGACGCCCTGCGCCATGAATTGCTGGGGCAAGCCGCACTGGTTCAACAAGCCACCCTCCTGGACCGGGACCTGACCCGCTTACGCGCCCTGAGACAACTCGGGAGCAGCCCTCAATTTGCGGGACAGGTCTGCCGGATCATCGGCAGTGCGCGCAACCCCTTCGTCCAGAAGGTCCTGCTCGAAGGCGGGGCGAGTCAGGGCATCCGGACCGGCTCTCCCGTCCTGACCGATCAGGGACTGATGGGTCAGATCACGCGCGTCTACCCCGACGAAAGTGAAGTCACCCTGATCAGCAACCGTAACCTGACCATCCCCGTCGAAATCGAACGCACCGGACTGCGCACCCTGGCCATGGGAACCGGCCACCAGGGGGAACTTTCCTTGCCCTACGTCCCTTCGGAAACCGATGTCAGGGTCGGGGATCATCTGCTCACCTCCGGCATCGATGGCCTGTATCCGCGCGGATTGACCGTCGCCACCCTGACCTCTGTCACGCGCCATCCCTCTTCCGCCTTTGTCGAAATCACTGCGCGCGTCAACGCCGGTACCGACACCTATCCCGACGTGCTGGTCATGACTTCCGACACTTCTTTCCAGAACCTGCCCGCTCTGGACAATCTGCCTCATTCCCCGATTCATAAAAAGCCCTGACATGGATTCCATTGCTCCCCTCCCTGCGGCGACCCTGCGCGTTTCTCCCTCGCGCGGATGGATTCGTACCAGTCTGGGACTGAGTCTGATCTTCCTTTTTCTGCCCTGGCAGGGTTGGGGACTGTGGCTACGTCCCGATGCCACGGCACTGCTCCTGATCTACTGGGGAATCTTCGAGCCCGCCGAGATGGGCGCCGGCCGCGCCTTCCTGCTGGGCATATTGAGTGATGTGGCACAGAGCCAGGTGCTCGGCATCCATGCCCTGACATACTCGGCTCTCTTTATCCTGGTTCAGTACTATCGACCGCGTATTCTGTCCTTCTATCGCCTCAACCAGATGCTGCACGTACTGATGTTGCTGCTGCTCACCCAATGGCTGGAAGGATTGGTGAATGTCGCCTTGGGTTACTCATGGCCCAACTGGTCCTGGTGGGTGATCCAGCCCCTGCTGGGTGCCCTGAGCTGGCCGTTCCTGCCGCTCTTGCTGGAACGTACCGCGCGCCCCGCTGCCCCTCCACAGTCCCCCTGACATGACGCCCCCTCTACGCGATCCACACCAGGAACGGTGGAATTTCCGCTTTCGCCTCGGGGTCACCTGGTGGCTCGTCATGGTTCTGTTCCTGGCCCTGATCACCCGCCTTGCCTGGCTGCAAATCGTGGCCCAGCGACATTACCATACCCTGGCAGAAGCCAATCGGATCGCCATCGTTCCCCTGGTCCCTCAACGAGGCCTGATCCTCGATCGCCATGGCGTGGTGCTGGCGGAAAATCGTTACGAATTCGATCTGGAAATCGATCCTCATCTCTGTCCGGATATCCCGGCCACCCTGGACGCCCTGACCCAACTGGTGACCATCAACCCCTCGGACCGCAAGTTGTTCCAGAAAATGCGCGATGAAAGCCACGGACTGGCTCCCGTTGCCATCCGCACCCATCTCACTGAAGAAGAAGTCGCGCGTTTTTCCGTAAATCGCTATCGTTTCCCGGGGGTGGATATCGAAGCCCGCCTCACCCGTACCTATCCTTTGGGCCTGCACGCCTCCCACCTGATCGGCTATATCAGCCGGATCAACGAAGATGACCAGGACCGCCTGGAAGATGAAGACCTGAGCGACCAGTATCGGGGCACCAATCATATTGGCAAACAGGGCATCGAAAGTCATTACGAGTCCCTCCTGCATGGGACGACCGGATCCGAGCAAGTCGAAACCGATGCCGCAGGACACGGGCTGCGCAGTCTAGCTCAAACAGCCCCGATTTCCGGGGACGATCTGTACCTGACCATCGACGCCAAACTGCAACAAGTGGCAGAGGAAGCCTTTGGCCTCCAGCGCGGTGCTCTGGTCGCCCTCGACCCGGAGACGGGCGAAATCCTGGCCTTTGTCAGTCAACCGGGCTTCGATCCAAATTTATTCGTGGATGGGATCGATCAGGAACACTGGAACGACCTCAATACTTCCCCCGACCACCCCCTCAATGATCGTGCCCTGCGTGGACAATACCCCCCCGGCTCCACCGTCAAGCCCTTCATGGCATTGGCCGCGCTGCAACTGAAGGTACGCAGTGCCGAGGATGTCCTGTACGATCCCGGTTATTTTTCCTTTCCCGGCAGCAGCCATCACTACCGCGACTGGCGCGAGGGGGGACACGGCAAGGTGGATATGGCGCTTTCCATCATCCAGTCCTGCGACACCTACTACTATAGCCTGGCCAACCAAATGGGGATCGACCGGATGCATGATTTCTTCACCCTGTTTGGATTTGGACAAAAAAGCGGCATCGACCTGGATGGGGAAGCCGCCGGACTTTACCCCTCAACCGCCTGGAAACAAAAAAAATATCATCAGGACTGGTATGCGGGAGACACGGTCATCAGCGGGATCGGTCAGGGCTATGTACTGGCGACTCCCCTGCAACTGGCCGTGGCCACGGCCACGCTGGCCAACCAGGGAAAACGCATGACGCCCCATCTGGTGCGGGCCATTCGTCATGCGGCATCCGGCCGGACAACCCGCATCGCGCCTAAAGTCAGCCAAGCCCTCACCTTCCGCCCGGAGGACCTGGAAACCGTGCGAAACGCCATGATCGGGGTCATGAAACCCGGCGGAACCGCTGCCCAGGCCGGGGCGGGCTCCCCCTATTCGATAGCCGGGAAAACCGGCACGGCTCAGGTCGTGGGCGTCCGTCAGGGGGAAAAATACAATGCCGGCGCCCTGGCCGAGCATAATCGCGACCATGCCCTGTTCATCGCCTATGCGCCGGCAGATCATCCCCGTCTGGCCCTGGCGGTTCTGGTGGAGAATGGCGGTCACGGCGGCTCGGCGGCCGCGCCCATCGCCCGCCAGGTTTTCGATTATTATCTGCTGGGCAAACGGTCGCCCCCCGCCACCCCATGATTAAGCGCGCCTATGTGCGTTGGATCGCACCCATGGACCGGACCCTGCTCCATACGACCCTGTTTCTCGTCCTGTTCAGCCTGATCGTGCTCTACAGCGCCTCAGGAGAAGAAGTGAGCAAGGTACTGAGTCAGGTGCGCAACCTGGGGCTGGCCTTCGGGGTGATGGGACTGGTGGCCCGGACCAATCCCCAGATCCTGGAACGTCTGGCTTTCCCCTTGTATGGGCTGGCCCTGCTGGCCCTGATCGCCGTCGCCCTGACGGGAGAAGTCAGCCATGGCGCGCGGCGCTGGCTGCACCTCGGCCCCCTGCACGTACAACCCTCGGAACTGATGAAACTGGCCCTGCCCATGGCCCTGGCCGCTTTTTTCGAGTGGCGTTCCCGCACCCTGAACTGGCGTGATTTTTTGGTGGCCACCCTGATGATCCTGGTGCCGGTGGGTCTGGTCCTGCGCCAACCCGACCTGGGCACCGCGCTCCTCATCGCCAGTTCCGGATTCTACATCCTCTATTTTGCCGGTTTGCCGTGGAAAGTGATGGGACTCCTGAGCGCGCTTGCCCTGGCGGCCCTTCCCCTGCTCTGGCCCCTCCTGCATGGTTACCAGAAAAAACGCATCCTCATTTTTCTCGACCCCACCCAGGATCCGCTGGGGGCAGGCTATCATACCCTGCAAGCCATGATCGCCATCGGTTCCGGGGGGGTGCTGGGGAAAGGCTGGTTACAGGGCACCCAGTCCCATCTGGATTTTTTGCCGGAGCACACCACGGATTTCATTTTTGCCGTATTTGGCGAAGAATTCGGTTTGGTGGGAGAATTGGTCTTTCTGGGAGCCATGCTGGTGTTGATCACCCGGGGCTTTTACATCGCCAACGAGGGATCCACCCCCTTTTCCCGCCTCATGGCAGGAGCGTTGTCCATGACTTTGTTCACTTATACGTTCGTCAACATGGGCATGGTCAGCGGAATCTTGCCCGTGGTGGGGGTCCCCCTGCCCTTTCTCAGTTATGGAGGCACCTCTTTGGTCACCTTGTTCAGCAGCGTGGGGTTTTTGATGAGCGTGCATCACCACCGTAAATTGGTCAAACAATGACACCACACCGGAAAAGACCCATGAAAAACATCCTGCGCTCGGGCCTGATCCTGGCCATTCTGGCCGGCTGCAGTACCACACCGCCACCGCCTGCGCCCGTATCCCATGCGCCTTCGGAGGGGGGGCGTTATCAGACCGATGGTCCAGGTCTCCATCCTCCCGCCAATCTGGCCGACATTCCCGATGCCGTGCCCAGAAAGGATCCCTTGAACAAGTTTGCCAACCGCCCGTATACGGCCCTCGGTAAGGTCTATGTCCCCGACCTCTCCAACAAACCCTATAAAGTCCGGGGGATGGCCTCCTGGTACGGACGCAAGTTCCACAACCAGAAAACCTCCACGGGAGAACTCTATGACATGTATGGGATGACGGCGGCGAATACCACTCTGCCTCTCCCCTGCTACGTCCGCGTCACGAATCTGGCCAACCACAAATCGGTGGTGGTGCGCGTCAACGACCGGGGTCCTTTCAAGTCCGACCGGATCATCGACCTGACCTATACCGCCGCCTGGAAGTTGGGCTTCGTCAATCAGGGCTCCGCATGGGTGGAAGTGGAACGGATTTTTCCGGAATGACGCTCAAAGCGTCAGCGATGTCCCCTTCGCCTGGCTCTCGGCATGATAACTGGAACGCACCAGAGGTCCGGAAGCCACTTGGCCAAAGCCGAGCCTCCGGGCGTCCTCTCCCAGTTGCTCGAATATCTCCGGCGCCCAGTAATGGGTCACCGGCAGGTGATGGACAGAGGGCTGGAGGTACTGGCCCAGGGTCAGCATCTCCACCCCATGGGCACGCAGGTCTCGCAGGACTTCCCGCACTTCGTCGAGGGTTTCACCCAGCCCCAGCATGAGTCCGGATTTGGTCGCCACAGTGGGATGCAACGCTTTGAAGGCGCGCAGCAAATGGAGCGAATGCCCATAGTCGGCCCCCGGTCGGACCGAAGGATAGAGACGGGGAACGGTCTCCAGGTTATGGTTGAACACCTGGGGCGGTGCCTGCCCCAGAAGTTCCAGCGCCGTATCCAGGCGTCCACGAAAATCCGGCACCAGAATCTCCACCTGCGTTGCGGGAGAAGCCTCTCGAATGGCTTGAATGCAGGCCACGAAATGCCCCGCCCCGCCATCGCGCAAATCGTCGCGATCCACACTGGTCACCACCACGAAACGCAACCCCAGACGCTGGATGCTGCGCGCCAAACGCCGGGGCTCCTGAGGGTCCACCGGATCGGGGCGTCCATGACCCACGTCACAGAAAGGGCAGCGACGCGTGCAGCGATCCCCCAGAATCATGAAGGTGGCGGTCCCCCCGCTGAAACATTCCCCGATATTGGGGCAGGCGGCCTCTTCGCACACCGTATGCAGGTTCTCTTCCCGCAACAGGGTGCGCACCGCCTGAAACTTTGCCCCTGTGGGAATCTTGACACGGATCCAGGCAGGTTTGGGTTGGAGCGCCCGGGGTTGAACCTTGATGGGGATGCGCGCCGTCTTCAGCGCCCCTTTTTCCTTGATGCTCACCGGCCTTCCTCCCCATCCAGTTGCTGCCGTATCTTCTGCATGAGCGCTGCGCGCAGTCCCGGAAGCGTTTCCGTCACGCCCAGATCCCGTGTCTGGGTCACCGGCGTGTCCTTCAACCCGCAGGGATCGATCCCCGCAAAAGGTTCCAGATCCATGGCCACATTGAGCGCCACCCCATGATAACAACGGCCCTGGCTCACCCGCAGTCCCAGGGCCGCCACCTTGGCTTCCCCGACGTAGACGCCAGGCGCTCCCGCCCGTCTTCGAGCCGGAATCTGACGGGATTCCAACAGCGCAATCACGGCTTCCTCCAAATGGTGCACCAGTGCCCGGATGCCCAGCGCACGCCGGCGCAGATCCACCAGACAGTACACGATGGCCTGTCCCGGACCATGATAGGTGACCTGACCGCCGCGATCCGTCACCACGACGGGAATCGTCCCGGTGTGGTGCAGATGACTCCGTTGTCCTGCCTGACCCAATGTATAGACCGGCAGATGCTCCAGTCCCCACAACTCGTCCGGGGTGTCTGTGCAACGCTGGGCGGTCCAGTCGCGCATGGCCTGCCAAACGGTTTCATAGGCCAGAGGGTCAGGGAAACTGCGGGTCACCCAACGTTCAAACCGTTCCGTCCGGCCAGAGGGCAGACTGTCCAATTCGGCCGGTCCTAAAGCACCATGACCACATCAGGATGGCCAGACAGGACCTGATACAAACCATCCAGTTGTTCCCGCGAGGTCGCCCTGAAAGTACAGGTCACGCTCAGGTATTTTCCTTTGGAACTGGCCCGCATCTCCAGATTTTCTGCAGAAAAATCCGGGACGAACCGCAGGACGATGTCCAACACGGTCTGGGCAAACCGTTCGGTTCTCAGTCCCATCACCTTGAGCGGGAATTCGCAGGGAAACTCGAACACCTCGTCACGCGGGGCCTCAGCCATGATTTTTCAATGCCTGATAGGCGCTCAGCAGACGGAGGCCGATGGGGCCGGGTTGGCCCGCACCCACGGACTTTCCGTCCAGTCGTGTCACCGGGACCATCTCCCGGGTACTGGAGGTGATCCAGATTTCTTCGGCCGAACGCAACTCCTGTTCCGTGACCGGACGTTCAGCATGGGCAATCCCCAGTCGCGCCGCCAGTTGCAGGACCAGATCCAGCGTGATCCCGGCGAGTAGCAGATGATTCCGGGGCGGAGAACACAGCACCCCATCCACCACCAGCACCACATTGCTGGCCGCGCCTTCCGTCAGGAAACCGGCGCGCAACAGCAGGCATTCTACCGCGCCCTCATCCAGCGCCTGCTGACGCAGCAGTACATTGGCCAAAAGCGCCGTGGTCTTCAAATCACAATGCAACCACCGATCATCCCTTCGGGTCACAGCCGCCACCCCTGCCTGCACCCATGCCGGCGGCACGGGCGTCAAGGGCTTGCTCATGGCAAATACCGTAGGCGAAACCCCGGTGGGAAAGCCGTGGTCCCGTGGAGCCACGCCGCGCGTCACCTGAAGATAGAGAGACTGGTCGGCCGTCGTGGCTTCCCGAATCAAACGTTCCAGAAGGGACACCCATGCGGTTCTCTCCAATGGGTTGTCCAGACGAATCCCCGCCAGGGAATGTTCCAGACGGTCGAGATGGGCATCCAGCGCCAGAGGCTTCCGCCCATACACCGGGATCACCTCATAAATCCCATCCCCGAACAGGAATCCCCGGTCCAGCACAGAAACCCGTGCCTCTTCCAGAGGCAGGAAGGCACCATTCAGATAAACCTGGCTCATTTCAGCATCAACCTCACCGAGTCCCAACTGCGTGTAAAAACATTTCCCACCGGAATACCCTCCAGCGCCACCAGATCTGCCCCGTTGACCCACTGCCCGGCATAGTAGACCTTCAGGGTACCCATTTTCTGACCGGCATCCACCGGCGCGACGACCGGTTGCAGGGTCGTCAACACTTCCCGTGTCTCTTTTTCATGCCCAACCGGGGTGGTCACCCAGATATCCCGTGTAAAGCCCACGGAAACCATCGGCTTTCCTCCCTTGTAAGCATTCAGGGCGCGCACCGGCACCCCCTGTCGAAAGAGGACACGCGACTCAAACGCCTGAAACCCCCAATTGAGCAACTTCTGACTTTCATGGGTGCGGGCCTGATCGCTATTCGTTCCCAGTACCACCGCCAGCAAACGTCGCTCGCCACGCCGTGCCGAACTGATCAGACAAAAACCTGCGGAATCCGTATGTCCGGTCTTCAACCCATCCACGGAGGGATCGATCCACAACAAACGGTTGCGGTTGGGCTGGGTAATTCCGTCATAGGTATACTCCTTCTGCCCATAGAGCGGATAGTATTCGGGGAAATCCCGAATCAGGGCCTGTGCCAGAATGC
Organism: Pseudomonadota bacterium; assembly: GCA_021832305.1. Taxonomy (GTDB): domain Bacteria; phylum Pseudomonadota; class Gammaproteobacteria; order Burkholderiales; family Ferrovaceae; genus Ferrovum. The sequence goes on from JAKBLB010000015.1 coordinate 28,076, forward strand.
CCAGGTCCCGTGCGGTACTGTAGTGCTGATCATCGGGCAACCCCGTGGCATTGACGAAATGGGTATTCTCCATCCCCAGGGTCCTGGCCATGGCATTCATCCGTTCCACAAATTTTTCTTCCGTTCCCCCCACGGTTTCAGCCAGAGCCACGCCTGCATCGTTGCCCGACTGGATGATCAGACCATGCAGAAGATCCGTGACGCTGACCGCTTTGTCGGGCTGGATGAACATGCGGGAACCGGGCATGTGCCAGGCATGGGGGGAGGGGAATATCCGCTGTTCCGGATGGATTTTCTGTTCCCGCAGGGCCTTGAAGACCAGATACGCGGTCATGAGTTTGGTGAGGGACGCTGGTTCCATTCGCTGATCGGGGTTCAAACTGGCCAGCGGCTGGTTGCTTTCCACCTCCACCAGCGTATAGGCACGGGCCGCGATGAAAGGGGCCACCAACGAGGAATCGGCGCAAGCCGAAGTCACTCCGACCACCCACAAAAACATCAAGAAGAATAACCGCATGACCTGTACGTACCTCCGAAATCGGTCCGTGATTATACGGCTCGCGTCACATTTCTGCCGCATTCTTTCCGGACGGCAGAAAATTTAACCAGGATGCGGCAAAATCAGAGGCGGAAATCGGTGGGCCGTAGTAGTACCCCTGGACTTCCTGGCATCCGTGGTCTTTCAGGAAATCCACCTGTTCCCGGGTTTCCACCCCCTCCGCGACCACCGTCAACCCCAGATGTCTGGTCATGGCCAATATGGCGGATACGATGGCTGCGTCGTTCTGGTCATGGGCGATGTGGTGAATGAACCCCTGGTCTATCTTGACCACGTCCAGGGGTAACTGTTTCAGGTAACTCAGCGAAGAATAGCCGGTCCCGAAATCATCCATGGCAAAGCGCACCCCCAAGCCCTTGATGCGTTCCAGCAAACTGAGTGTGGTGTCCGTTTTTTGAACCATCAGACTTTCGGTGATTTCCAGTTCCAATGCATTTCCTGGAATGCCGGATTCAGCCAGGCACTGGTTGAGCGTGCTGAAAAATTCCGCATCGTGATGGATCTGCCAGGCCGACACATTGACGGCTACCTTCAGCGCATGCCCCTGACGGCGCCATTCGCCGGCCTGCATGCAGGCCGTGCGCAGGACCCAGGCCCCAATGGGAATGATGACTCCGGTTTCCTCGGCCACCGGAATGAATTCCAGGGGCGCCACCACCCCCAGTTCTTTGTTCGTCCAGCGCAATAACGCCTCGAAACCGATGACCCGTCCGCTCCGGATATCGATTTGTGGTTGATACTCCAGAAACAGTTCCCCCAGTGCGAGCGCCTGACGCAAGCGGATCTCCAGGCGCAAACGCTGCTGGACCACCACGTTTTGCGCGGTAGTAAAAAACCGGAAGGCATTCTTGCCCACGGATTTGGCATGGTACATCGCCACGTCTGCCCGCGACATCAGGGATTCAGGGGTATTGCCATCCTCCGGAAACATACTGATCCCCACGCTGACCGTCACACAGGCCTCGTGATCGAACTCCGGCAAACGAATCGGTTCCCGGACGGCGACCACGATCTTTTTCGCCACCGTCGCCACATCCTGCACCGAGTCTACCTCGGGCAACAGAATGATAAATTCATCCCCGCCCAGGCGCGCCACCGTATCGCCCTCGCGCAATACGTCACTCAACACGGTGGCCAGGGCTTTCAACAAGGCATCGCCCGCCGCATGACCGTAGGTGTCATTGATCCCCTTGAAATTATCCAGATCGATGAACATCAGGGCCATTTTACGGCCATGGCGCTGGCTGTTGGCCAGCACCTGACACAAACGGTCTTCAATCAATCCTCGATTGGGCAACCCCGTCAGCACATCAAAATGGGCCAGATAATCGAGATGCTGTTGGGCCTTCTGCATCTCGCGCTTCTCACGGGCATTTTCCAGAATCAAGGAGAGCGAATTGGCAAAACTCTTGGCCAGCAGTTCATCCTCCTCGGTGAACTCCTTTCCTTCCCATTTGTCGCAGAGGTAAATACGCCCATAGATCCTGCCCTCATGAGAAATTGGAACGGCCAGCAAGGAATGCATGACCGGATGTCCCGGAGGGAACCCTGCACTGCGTGGATCCTGAGACAGTTCCGGAAGGCGAAGCACCGCATCCTCGCGAATGACAACGCCCAACAAACCTCGCCCCTCAGGGAAGGTACCGATATCGGCCACCTGCTGATCGGACATCCCGGTATGATGAAAATTGAGCAGTCCGCCCTTCTCGTCCAGAATGCCGATGGCCCCGTAATGGGCCTGAAGCAGTTGGCTCAGGGCCTCGATCCCGTGCTGCAGAAGATCGGCTTCGAGAGAAGTATGGGAAAGAACCCCGAGCAGGGTACGAGAGGCTTCATGCAAACTTGCCAGGCGGAAAGTCCAGGAGGCCAGTTGTTCCTTGTCATGCAGGATCTCCCGGTTGAGGCGATGGGTTTCCCGCACCAGGCGGGATTCCTGCTGCAACAGGGCACGCAGAATGCTGGTCCGGGTCACCAGGCCGACGAACCCTCCCTCCTGATCCAGCACCGGCAGGGCATCCTCATCCCATCGATCCATTTCCCGCATCGCATGGGACACCGAATCGGTAAAAGACAAGGGGTGGGCCACACGATGCTCGACCAGATCCGCATAGATCCAACCGGGATGAGTCGCCCTATCCGTCAACGATGCCAACCCACAAAATGTTCCGCTGCTCACTGAATCGGAAAACACCGCCACGAAACGACCTTCCGTACCTTCCGGCCGTGCAGTGTCGAGCCGACGCGGCACGTCGGTCAGCAGGCAATCAACCAGTTTGAGTGACTTCATGGACGCGGCTCTGTATCTGTACCTTGAC
>JAKBLB010000015.1:31049-54214 GCA_021832305.1 Pseudomonadota bacterium
TGACTTCATGGACGCGGCTCTGTATCTGTACCTTGACATCCAAGGTCACGTGTAGCACTTCGTCCGCGCCCATCATGGGCCGGATGTCCTTCAGCACGAAACTGATCAATTCTTCCCTGGGAAGGCGGCGTAACAGGGCAGCCCGCACCAGAATATCGCTCAGTATGTCATCGTCCGCGATTTCGATATGTTCGTAGGGAGTTTTGATCAGCAATTCCAGGGAACGACGCAGGGCAATGCACCCGATGGGGGCGTTGCGTCCCAACACCAACATATCCTTGATAGGGGGAATGACATATTCCATGACCTCCGCATTGATGCTTCGCCGATGACTGACCGCCGCTTTCATGGACATCTCCCGAACCCCTTGATTGGTTTGTTATACCATAGTTACAAACCTATCGTCTGACAGACCTCTCGAGGTGGAAACCTCAACCTACCGAAGAGTGACGCCGGGCGATCAGGACGGCGTTATTCCCCCCGAAGCCAAAAGAATTGCTCATGACGGTGTTCAAGGCAGGCAAGGCCCGGGCGCCTTCGATGACGTAGTCCAGGTCGCAGGCCGGATCCGGCGTAGTCCAGTGGGCCGTGGGCGGGACGATGCCCCGCTGCAGCGCGCCCAGGGCGGCGACCATTTCCACAGCCCCGGCGGCACCCATCAAATGACCGTGGAGGGCCTTGGTGGCACTGATGGGAATGCGAGCCGCACGATCTCCAAAAACGATTTTGAGGGCGCGGGTTTCCACCCCATCCCCCACCACCGTGCCAGTCCCATGGGCATTGATGGCATCCACCTGTTCCGGCGCCAGTTGGGCCATGCGCAGGGCTTCCTGCATGGCACGGGACTGTCCCCCGGCATCGGGCTGGGTAATATGCCCCGCATCGGTGGTATTTCCGTACCCCACGATTTCGGCCAGGATGGTCGCCCCCCGTGCCCGCGCCGAAAACTCGGTCTCCAGAATGAGTGCTCCGGCGCCTTCTCCCAGAATGAAGCCGGAACGGTCCCCGGAAAATGGGCGACAGGAGGTTTCAGGACGCACAGGATCGGGTTTGGCCAGGGTCTGAAGAGATTCCCAGGCCTTCATCACCCCCAGGGTCAGCAAGGCCTCGCTCCCCCCCGCCAGAGCATAACGGACGCGCCCCTGCCGTACCGCCAGAAAAGCTTCGCCCAACGCCACCGCAGATGAGGAACAGGCCGAACTGTAGGTAAAACTGGGGCCGCGAATCTTGAATTCGATGCTCAACTGGCCCGCAGATCCATTCGCCATGAAAGCCACGATGGTGGTGGGGCGGGGACGGGCCTGAGCATCCAGAAAAGATTCATGATAAGCCTGCTCGAGGGTGTTGGCCCCTCCGAGGCCGGTTCCCCAGAACAGTCCGCAATGCAACCCTTCGTCCCCGGAAAAGTCCAGTCCCGCCTGGGTCAAGGCTTCCCCCGCCGCCAACAGGGCCAATTGAGCCACCCGATCGAGGGTCAAACGACGCAACTTGGTAAAACGGGATTCCACCGGGGTCGAGACAGGCGCAGCCAGGGCGGAGTTCAGGGACTTTGCCCACGGAACATCGAGAAAACGGATGCCGGAACGTCCCTCTTCCAGGGCTCGCACCAGTGCCTCAGCCCCCTCTCCGAGCGGGGTGAGGGCACCCACTCCCGTCACGACGACACGTTGCATGTCTGCAGATTCTGTGTTCATGAAAGCGAATCCATTGGAATACGAGGAATCAGTCTGCTTCGCCCAGAGTGATGCCCTGCTGGACAACCAGGGTATCCACCTCTCGGGCAATATCTCCGACCGTCTTCAAGGGTACGGGTTCTCCCGTCATTTTCAGATCAAACTTGTCTTCCAGCATGAACATGAATTCCACTGTTGCCAACGAATCCACGCCTAATTCTTCCAGTTTGGAATCCGGCTGAACCTGTTCCTGGGTCAGTCCAAACTCCTCCACGAGCATTTTTTGTATGATGGGTAATGAACTCATGTTTTTTTAGCCCGCCAACCGCAACTCAGGACGCAATTTCAGATCATGTCGATCGGATTGTTGCGTTATGAAAGCCAGCGATTCCTGGGCCACCCGCTCCTTTTCAAAATCCATGGTGATGATGTGATAACAATTATCGAGGAGAACCTTGCGCACCTGGAGGGAGGAAATCCCCCTCTCGATCTGTTCCGCGTTCTTCGGACTGGCCAGATCATCCTCTATAGCGTGCATTATAAGGGTAGGCGCGTGGATTTTGTGTAAGTTTTGACTTACCGACTTCATCAACTTCTCGGTTTCAAAAACCCCCTTGAGGGGAGAACGTGAAGAACCGATGGCAGAAGTTCCCCGTTTCTCCATCTGGGTTGCCACCCATTGACGAATCCGCTCATCCTTCAGGCCATAGGGTGGACGCTCCGCCAAAGACAAAAAATAACGGAACGGCGTGTAATACCCCAGATATTTGAGCCAACGCATGCGTGTTACATTCCAGCCGTCATAACGCAGAGGCGCTGAATACAGACACAGCGCATGCAGATCACTGCTGCGCCGGGTCGCCAGGTGCAAAGCCAGATCAGCCCCGATACACAAACCCGCCACACTGACCTGGTCATGTTCACGGCGCAACAAATCGAAATTTGCCTCTACCTGTTCGCTCCAATAAGTCCAGGGTGTCGTATCCCTGGGGACGGGGTCATCAAATACCGAATAACCCTGAATATTGGGGATATGGATGGTGTAGCCCCCCATCACGCATAACTTGCGGCCAATATACTGGAGTTGCTGGGGTGTTCCGTACAAGCCATGCAACAGCAACACGGCGCCTTTCCCCTTGCCTTCCATGTGTATCGTCTCGATGATCCACCTCCCTAACATTGATGAGCCGATCGCCCACCAGCCACCTCTTTCATCCTACCCCAAAACCCGGATTCCAACCATTTCAAACATGAGGAGAGGAATCACACATTGAACCTGAAATGCATGACATCTCCATCCTGTACCCGGTAGTCTTTCCCTTCGAGGCGCATTTTTCCTGCCTCCCTGGCCCCGGTTTCACCCCGGCACGCAACGAAATCCTGATAGGAAATCACCTCGGCACGAATGAAACCCCGTTCAAAATCGTTATGGATGACGGCGGCGGCTCGAGGAGCCGTGGTTCCCTCCTGGATGGTCCAGGCACGGACTTCTTTGACGCCCGCCGTAAAGTAGGTTTCCAGTCCGAGACAACGGTAGGCCGCCCGAATCAACCGATCCAGTCCAGGCTCTTCCATCCCCATATCCGCCAGAAACAAGGCCTTGTCCTCTGCCTCCAGATCCACCATCTGGGCTTCGAGCGCGGCACAGACCGGCACGACCCACGCGCCCTCGCGCCGAGCGCGCTCCTCGACCTGCGCCAGAAGTGGATTATGCTCAAACCCACCCTCCAGCACATTGGCCACATACAGCAATGGCTTGGCCGTCATCAAACACAGGGGTTTCAGGGCATGCAACTGATCTTCGTCCAATCCCTGAGCCCGTACCGCATGCCCCTGATTCAATTGCTCCTCGACCCGCACCAGCAAGCCCTGCAACTGTATGGCCTCCTTATCCCCGGCTCGAGCCATTTTCTGGGTTCGAACCAAAGCTTTTTCCACGGTTGAAAGGTCGGCCAGGGCCAACTCGGTATCGATGGTGTCGATATCCTCCAGGGGAGATACCCGTCCTGCGACATGAATGACGTTGGAATCTTCGAAGCAGCGCACCACATGGGCAATGGCATCGGTTTCCCGGATATTGGCCAGAAACTGATTCCCCAACCCTTCCCCCTTCGAGGCCCCAGCCACCAATCCCGCGATATCCACGAACTCGGTGACGGCAGGCACCACCCGTTCAGGATGGACGATGTCCGCCAAGGATGCCAGGCGAGGGTCCGGAACCTCCACGACCCCCACATTGGGCTCGATGGTACAAAAGGGATAATTGTCGGCGGCGATCCCCGCCCTGGTCAGGGCATTGAACAAGGTCGACTTCCCCACATTGGGTAATCCCACGATCCCGCATTTCAAACTCATATTCCATACTCCTCAAAGAGGGGACAGCGGTTTATGCAATTCGTTCATGGCAAGGGAGAATTGCCCCGTCGTCACCAGGGGCAAGACGGACAGGCCGCGTTCCAGCGCCAGGTCGATGGCGGCCTGCTCCTCTTTCGAGGGACGGTGCAGAACGTACCCCGCCACCGGCTGGTGCGGTCCGGGATGGCCGATGCCGATGCGCAGACGCCAGAATTCGGTCCCCCCCAACTGGGCGATGAGATCCTTCAGGCCATTATGCCCCCCTGACCCTCCGCCCTGTTTCAGGCGGGCCACCCCGGGAGGCAAGTCCAGTTCATCGTGCAGTACCAGAATTTCCGCCATTTCGATCCGGTAGAAACGGGCCAGGGCAGCCACCGATCGTCCACTTGCATTCATGAAGGTTTCGGGACACAGCAACCAACCGGAAAAAGGATCTTCGGCCTTGGCAACCCGCCCCTGAAAACGGGATTCGCGGTGCCAGTCCAGACGCCATTGTCGGGCCAGGGCTTCGACTCCCCAAACCCCGGCATTATGGCGAGTATCCTGATAGGCCGCCCCCGGATTTCCCAACCCAACGATCAAACGGATGGGCATCTCCCTTCACCCATTCAAGGGAATCGAAAAAGAGGCAGCGCTTACTTCTTTCCTCCCTTGGCCGCATCCGCAGGCGCTTTCTGGCTGATGGCCGGCACATCCGCCACCGATACCGTCGGCGCCAGATCTTCCTCGGCACGCGCCGCACGGGGCAGAACCGCCGCCACCACCGCAGGATTTTCACCTTTATGGAGCGCGGCAAATTCGATGCCGGCCGGCGCCTTCAGATCTGCCACATGGAAAGGATGAGCCACCGTCAGGTCATGCAGATCCACTTCGATGTACTCGGGCAAATCGCCCGGCAGACAAAGAACTTCGATTTCCGTCAGGATATGGCTGATGATGGCCCCGGACTGCTTGACTCCCGGAGAGTTATCGCCATTGATGAAGTGCAGGGGAACCTTGGTGTGCAACTTGCGGTTCACATCCACCCGCTGAAAATCCACATGCAGGACCAATGCCTTGAAAGGGTGTCTTTGCACATCGCGCAATAATGCCGGATGGGACTTCCCGTCCAGGGTGAGAGAGATCACGGAAGAATGAAACACCTCCTGACGCAACTTGTGAAAAAGTTCGTTATGATCAAACTCGATGACCAGCGCCTCCTGGTTGTCTCCGTATAAAATACCGGGAACCCGGCCAGCCCGGCGCAGGCGGCGGCTCGCTCCGGTGCCCTGCGCAGTGCGATGTGTGATTGTGATTTCCATGATTCATCCTTTAGTGGTTGAGTGTTTAAAACCCCCGACCGCGACCAGCCGGAGGGACGTACAAAAAATGTCATTCCATGAACAGGGAACTGACCGAATCCTCGTCACTGATCCGGCGCATGGTTTCGGCCATGAGTTCCGCGATGCCGATCTGACGAATTTTCTTGCAGGAGAGAGAAGCGCCGGCCAGAGGAATGGTATCCGTCACTACCACTTCGTCCAGGGCAGACTGGTCGATCCGCTGGGCCGCGCCTCCCGACAAAACCGGGTGGGTGATATAGGCCAGGACGCGTTCAGCTCCATGGGTCTTGAGGGCCTGCGCCCCGGCACACAGGGTATTGGCCGTATCCACCATGTCATCCAGAATGATACAGGTCCGTCCCGCCACGTCGCCAATCACATTCATGACCTGAGCCACGTTGGGCTTGGGACGACGTTTGTCGATGATGACGAGATCCGCTTCCAGACGCTTGGCCAATGCCCGTGCCCGCACCACTCCGCCCACATCGGGAGAAACCACCGTCAGACCCTGGTAACCGGCACGCCAGATATCCCCCAGCAGAAGCGGTGTGGAATACACGTTATCCACGGGTATATCAAAAAATCCTTGAATCTGATCAGAGTGCAGATCCATGGTCAACACCCGGTCCACGCCTGCGCCTTGCAGCATGTTCGCCACCACCTTGGCCGAGATGGCTACCCTGGCCGAACGGGGGCGCCGATCCTGACGGGCATAACCAAAATAAGGGATGGCCGCCGTGATCCTGGCCGCAGAGGCACGCTTCAGCGCGTCACACATCACCATGATTTCCATCAGATGATCGTTGGTGGGCGCAGACGTCGATTGAAGAATGAAGCAATCCCGTCCCCGCACATTCTCGAGAATTTCCACCATGACCTCACCATCGCTGAAGCGTCCCACGGTGGCGCGACCCACGGAAATGTTGAGGTAAGCCGCGACTTCGCTTGCGAGTTTGGGATTGGCGGTGCCGGTGAACACCATCAAATCGGTAGAAGACATGAAACTCCTGACAAACGACGGCTAAACTGAATCGATGGCAGGGGAGGTAGGGATCGAACCTACGAATGCCGGAATCAAAATCCGGTGCCTTACCACTTGGCGACTCCCCTGCAGCACTACCCTGTCAGGCACAACGGATGACATTGCCGCCCGCGTGCCACAAAACCCTGATACTCAGGAGGAAACCTTTTCAACATCTGGTTTGCCTCGTGGCAGGTCAAAAAATCCAGAAAACAGCAACTTCCCGACCCACTCATCCGGGCCGCTCCAAATTCCCCCATCCAATCCAGCAAACGCGCCACTTCGGGATGCATGCGCCGGACCACGGGCTCCAGATCGTTCCCGATCTTCCTTCCAGAAAAGTCCCGTATTTTGACGGGTAATGAGTTTCTTGTCAAATCCGGCGATGAGAACACTGCCCGGGTCGAGACTGAAACGCCCGGCGTGCCAATGACATACCAGCGTTCCGGCACCGGCACCGGCACCAGTGCCTCCCCTACCCCCTCCGCCAGCGCACTTTCTCCGCCGACAAAGACCGGCACATCTGCGCCCAACTCGAGACCCAGACGCGCCAGACGCGAACGCGCCCAATGAATTCCCCAGAGTTGGTTCAGGACCAGCAGGGTCGTCGCCGCATCCGAACTGCCGCCGCCCAACCCGCCACCGATCGGAATACGCTTGTGCAGGCGCAGACGTGCGCCCGATGTCACGCCCGCGTGTTCCTGCAGCAGGCGCGCCGCCTTCAGGGTCAGATCCTGCGCCTCGGGGACTCCCGGAATCATTTCCGCCCGTTCGATCCGTCCTGAATCCAGCACTTCGCAGTCGAGCGTATCCCCAAAATCCACGAAGGTGAACAGGGTCTGCAAGGTGTGGTAGCCATCCGCACGCCGTCCTGTGACTTTCAGAAAAAGATTGAGTTTGGCAGGAGCGGGCGCCTGCCACCAGGCTCGTTCGGTTTTTCGGCCCCCGTTCATTCCTGCTGTTCCAGCACCCAATGATCGACCTTGATCCGGATCTGTAAATCCTCCCGTACCAGACGGATCATCCCCGGCAACCATTCGCCACCCACCACACGCCAGTTTGCGTAGGTCATGACCCAACCCTGCTGAGACAGGCGTTGGGGATGGTGCTCGGTATCCCATTCCACCTGAACCGGCAGGGCGGGGTCCGACCGACCACGCAACCACCAGGGCAACCCCTGCAAGGGCAGGGCATACCCCAGGACGGTCTGGGTCAACGTCGTGGGGTCGCTGGCACGGTAATCCCGGTGATCCGACAGGGTCAGGTGGGTTTGCACAGGGGAACTGTCGACCAATGCCACGGTCGTACCCAGAGGCGAACGCAACTCCAGGTGCTGTTCCGCCCTTCCCTGTAATTGCCATTCCAATTGGCCGCTCTCGCTCCCCGTCGGTTGCCGCACGGCGATGCGCCCTTCCAGCCGCCAAGTTCGGACCGTGCCTTGTCCCACGGTCAGATCCCCCTGGGGGCCGGGGCTCCACAGGGCGCAACCGCTCAAAAGGGACAGAGTGCCCCAAAGAACGGCGCGCGTCCCCCTTTTCATGAGTCTCACATCAATGCAGGAAGCGATGGACGGTCGCCAGCAAAGCCGCATTATCCGGATGATCCTTGAGTGTGCTTTCCCAGACTTGGCGGGCTTCGGTCTGATCCCCCGTGGCCCAGAGCGCCTCTCCCAGATGGGATGCGATTTCCGGGTCAGGGTCTGCCGCAAAGGCGCGTTTCAGCGTATCCACGGATTCGTGAAAATGTCCTTCGCGGTACTGCACCCAACCCAAACTGTCGATGATGAACGGGTCATCGGGAGAAAGGGACAGCGCCTTGCGGATCAGATCCGCCGCCTCGTCGAGACGCACGTTGCGTTCCGCCATGCTGTAGCCCAGCGCATTGTAGGCATGCGCATAGTCCGGACGCAAGGCAATGACGCGGCGCAAGTCCTTCTCCAGCACATCGAACCGATCCAGTTTGTCTGCCACGATGGCCCGCTCGTACAACAGGTCAGGGGAATCCGGAATGGTGGCCAGAGCCTGGCTGAGGGTATCGAAAGCGCCCTGATCATCGCCAGCATCGCGCTGGATCTGTTCCTGGGCCAGGGTTCTCTGCTCCAAACGTTCCGCAGAAGGCGCAGGCATACGGCTCAGCATATCCAGGGCTTTCTGGGTCTGCCCCTGCTGCGCCAGGATCAAGGCCACCCGGATCTGAGCCAGGGGATGCTGCTCCCCGCTGGTGATGGCCTCGTACCACTGAATGGCCTGTTCCCAATGGTGCTGTTCCTCTTCCGCCTGTCCCAGGTAAAACCGGACCCGGTCAGGATCGCGATATTCTCCCGCCAGAACCTTCTTGAATTTTTCCTCGGCGGCCGGATAATTCTTCGACTGCATATCCAGCAATCCCACGGCCAGCAACAAATCCGGTTGACCAGGATCTGCCTGCAGCAGGGTTTGAAATTCCCGTTGACCTCCGGCATAGTCCTTTTGCTCCACCAGAAAACGCGCATATTGCAAGCGCACTTCCCGTGCTTCGGGGTGCTTGTCGAGAAAGGAACGGTACAGATTCTGGGCCTGGGCAGGATCGCTCTTTTGCAGGAGTTGGGCTTCCAACGCCACGCCCATCTCCCAGTCCGGACGAAGTTGCAATGCTTTCCGGATTTCCGCCAGCGCCAGATCGGTTTTTCCATCCTGGGCCGCCAGCGTACTGACCAGATAATGTCCCTCGGGGACGTCTGGATAGGGTTCCGTCAAACGTTGCGCCAATGACAAGACATGGGCATGATCCGGGTGTTGAACCAGAACGATATCCAATCCCAGAAAATCATCACCAGCACTGTTGCGATCCACGGCAATCAACGGAGCCAGGATGGGCAGGGCGTCGATCAGATTGGGCTGGGACAGGATCAACCCGCCCAAGGTTTCACGCGCTGCAGGCGACTTTGGGTCTTCCTTCAACCATAGCGTCAGAGCAGACTGAACGGCGGGCAAATCGTGGGCATACAACGCCACCTCGGTCGCCCGACGGGCAACTCGCGGATCTTTGGTGGTACGGGCCAGATCCAGATAGGTCTTGGTCGCCAGGCCGAGATGACCGCGCTGGGCGGCGATTTCCGCCAACAAGAGTTGGTAAACCCAGCGCGCCGTCAATTCCTGGATCGGCAGGGGCGGCGTACGAACGGCTTCAGGAACCGGCGGAGTCGCGACGGCCGGGGTCGGTCCCGCCCCCGCCGGCGTTTCCCCATGGGCCAGAGAGGACAGCCCCCCCAGCAGGACCAGTGCAAACCCCAACTTCCACTGTTTCACACCCTTGGGTGCCTTGATTTTCATAATCGGGTGTTCCCCTTCAGGATTTGGCACTCATCAAGCGCTTATATTTTTTTTCCAGTTCTGCCTTGCTTTCCCGGTAATCCGGATTCATGGGAATGCAATCCACCGGACACACCTCACGACACTGAGGCGTATCGTAGTGTCCGACACACTCGGTACACTTGTCCGGATCGATTTCATAAACCTCGGCCCCCTGGGAAATTGCCTCGTTGGGGCATTCTGGTTCACAGACATCACAATTGATACATTCATCGGTAATCATCAACGCCATAGACTTGATCCTCGGTTACTCCACTGCTTTCATTTTATCCAATAGTCTTTGATGTACCAGTGGATTGACAAATTCCGACACTTCTCCACCCAGCCCGGCAATTTCACGAATCATCGTCGACGAGATGAACAGATATTGTTCGGCAGGCGTCAAAAACAAGGTTTCGACCTCAGGTTGCAGACGTCGGTTCATTCCGGCCATTTGAAATTCAAAATCGAAGTCGGAAACGGCGCGCAGCCCCCGGATCAATACCCGGGCCTGTCTGGAGCGCACGAAATCTGCCAGCAAACCGGAAAAACCGACCACCACGACCCGCTCGAAGCGGGCCAGGGACGCTTGCGCCATTTCCACCCGTTCTTCCAGGGTAAACAAGGGGCGTTTGGGACGACTGTCCGCCACTGCCACCACCACTTCATCAAACAACCCACAGGCGCGCCGCACCAGATCCTCATGTCCCAGGGTCATCGGATCGAAGGTTCCGGCATAAACGGCACGGATAAATGTTTGCTGGCTCATGGATCCTCATCAAAGTACGCGTTCACCCGACTCGCTGGCCGGATCGACTCACTCAGCGCCGTTGAAACAATTGTAACCGAGCCTGCCCCACTTTCGTGCACCGAACCTCACGCCAGAGGTCCGATTCTGACATACCTCCGGAAGATTCACAGTAAATCCACCCCCCCGGACGCAAATGAGCGGGCAACGCAGACCATATCCGATTCATTTCGTCACTGCCAAAGGGAGGGTCCAGAAAGATCAGATCATAAGTCGTCGTATCGTTTTCCAACCACTCATGGGCCTGAATTTGCCGGACGGTCACGCCGCTGGCCCCCAGACGTTGGACATTGGCGCGCAAGGCAACACAGGCCAACCGATCCCGCTCCACCAGGACGACTTGCGCCGCCCCGCGGGATGCCGCCTCGAATCCCAGGGCACCGCTGCCCGCAAACAAATCCAGGCAGTGCCATCCCGACAAGGATTGTCCCAGCCAGTTGAACAGGGTTTCCCTGCCTCGACCCGGAGTCGGACGCAGTCCGGGACGATCATGAAATGTCAGCCGTCGACCACGCCACTGCCCTCCGATAATCCGAACTTCCCCTTTCATTTGGAGTAAAATCCCCTTTCGTGTTTTTCCGTCAGATGGCTATTGTCCAATGTTTGGTCTGTTCAAAAAAGCCCCCCAGGACATTTCTTCGTCCGCGTCACCTTCCTGGTTGGATCGTCTCAAGGCAGGATTGCGGGGTAGTCGGGATAAATTGCAGCAGGGACTTTCTGGTTTGTTTGGGCAAAAACTGGATGACCTGTGGTTCGAAAGCCTGGAAGAAACCTTGATCCTCGCCGATGTTGGAGTTTCCACCAGTCGCCGACTGATCCACACCCTGCAGCAGGAAGCACGGCGACAGCGCATCGAAGAGGGGGATGCCTTGAAACCCCTGCTCAAGGACGAATTGATGGCACTTCTGCGCCCCCTCGAACGATCCTTGTCTCCTTTGCCGGCAGAGGGCCCTCAGGTCATTCTGTTCGTGGGGGTCAATGGTGCCGGAAAAACCACCAGCATCGGCAAATTGGCCCAATATTTCCTGAATCAGGACAAAAAGGTGCTGCTGGCCGCCGGGGACACCTTCCGCGCCGCCGCCGTGGCACAACTGGTCGCCTGGGGCGAACGCCATGACGTTCCCGTCATCACCCAGGAAAAAGGCGACTCGGCCGCCGTCATCTTCGATGCCATCCAGGCCGCGCGTGCACGCGGCATCGATATCGTACTGGCGGATACGGCAGGACGCCTGCCCACCCAGTTACACCTGATGGAAGAGATTCGCAAGGTCAAACGGGTGGCAGCCAAAGCCGACCCCACCGCCCCGCACGAGATTCTGCTGGTCCTCGATGCCAATACCGGTCAAAATGCCCTGACCCAGGTCAAAGCCTTTGACGATGCCCTCCAACTGACCGGCCTGATCCTCACCAAACTGGATGGTACCGCACGGGGGGGGGTCATTGCGGCCATCGCCGGGGAACGGCCCATTCCCGTCTGTTTTCTGGGCGTGGGTGAAGGGGCGGAAGATCTGGCTCCCTTCCGTGCGAATACCTATGTGGATGCCCTGATCGAATGATCGAATTCAAGGAAATTTTCAAACGCTACCCCGCACACCCCAACCTGTTCGAGAACTTCTCCTTGACCCTGGGGACGGGGGAGTGGCTGAATCTGGTCGGCCCCCCCGGCAGCGGAAAATCCACCCTCCTGCGCATGATGGCTGGCCTGGAAAAACCCGGCTCGGGTACCCTCACCTTCAATGGACAGGATCTCTACCGGCTGAGGGCCCCGGCACGCAGCCGCTTGCGCCAACGCATGGGTTTGATCTTTCCAGACCCCGCTTTTCTGGAAGAACATTCCCTGCTGGACAATGTCTCCCTGCCTCTGGAAATCCAGGGCTTACCCCGTAAGGAGCGATCGACCCGGGCCCAGAATGCACTGCAGCGCGTGGGATTGGGGAATCAGTCTTCCCTGTTGGCCCGGCAGTTGTCCCACAATGCACGTCAACGCCTGATGGTCGCCCGGGCCATCAGTGGGTATCCGGTATTGCTGCTGGTCGACGACTTTTACCATGGCTGGCCCCAGGAACAACGGCAATTGCTGGAGAATTTGCTGGGCAGTTTCCATCAGGGCGGAGTGACCGTGGTGATTGCCGGCTTGCCGGGCGGCAACCTGCTGTCACCCAAGGCGCGGACCCTCACGCTGAGCGTACCGGCACCCCACCGCATCGGGGACGACACATGAAGATCTGGCTCCTTCATCATGCCCGTGCTTTCCGACAGGCCGGGTCTTTCATCCTGGGACAACCCTTGCGCCATACGGTATCGATACTCCTGCTCGGCATGCTGGTCGCCCTGGCTCTGAGCACCGGCTTTTTCTGGCAAAGGATCAACCACTGGGTCCAACATACGCTTCCCGAACCCACCCTGACCCTGTTCATGACCGATCAGGCCAATGAAGCCCAGATGCACGCGCTGTGGGATTCTCTGGCCGCCAATCCCCAGATCCGCGCTTTTGAATACATCTCGCCTGCCCAGGCATTGGCTTCCTTGCGCGATTCGCCCGACCTCGCCCCGGCACTCAAGGTATTGGACCGTAATCCCCTGCCTGGTGCCTTTGTGTTGCATCTGCGCGACCCCAACCCCTCCCGGTTCGATCAACTGGAGCAGGAATTCTCTCATCGGGAGGGAATCGCCCAAATCCGTAGTGACCGGCTCTGGGCTGAACGACTGGAGACAGTCAGCACGCTGGCTGAATCAATTCTGGGTTTCTGTGCCCTGCTCTTCGCTTTTCTCTCTTTTCTCCTCATCGCATACCAGGCGCATCAGCAAGCGTTACGCCGACAAGGCGTGCATTCCCTGCTGAACCTGCTGGGCGCTTCCTCTGCCTACCAACGCCGCCCCTTCGCCTATTATGGCGCCCTGCTGGGGGCCGGCGCGGGACTTTTGGCCTGGGCCGCCATCTTTTGGGCACTCGCACTGATCACTCCCTTCACCCATGCGCTCGGCGCTCTATTTCAAATCGCCCTCGACCTCTCCCCCCCGGATATACGAGACGGTGGCATGCTTCTCCTCTTCTCTGCCTTGGGAGGGATGTTTGCGGCTTTACTGGGTCAAGGGAACTCACGAGCCAATTAGCACTCTCACGCAAAGAGTGCTAAAATGACCCTGTCAAGGAGGATACGAGTCCATGGAGTTGACCGCTGACCACTGTCTGACACCCACTCATTCGGGGAGTCTGGAAGATTACCTGCAACGGATTGCGCGCGTTCCTTTGCTGAGCGCCGAGGAGGAGGTCGGTCTGGCGCGTCGCCTGCGCGACCACCATGATCTGGGCGCGGCGCAACGCATGATTCTTTCCCATCTGCGTCTGGTGGCTTCCATTGCCCGTCAGTACAGTGGCTATGGTTTACCCCAGGCCGATCTGATCCAGGAAGGCAATGTGGGGCTCATGAAAGCCGTCCGGCGTTTTGATCCCGAGCGTGGGGTGCGTCTGGTTTCCTTCGCAGTGCATTGGATCAAGGCCGAAATTCATGAATATATCCTGCGTAACTGGCGCCTGGTCAAAATCGCCACCACCAAGGCGCAGCGCAAGTTGTTCTTCAGTCTGCGCAGCCTCAAACCCGGCTTCAGTTCGCTTTCCCCGCACGAAACCCGAAAGATCGCGGAACAACTGGGGGTTCGCCCTGAAGATGTGAGCGAAATGGAAACCCGTCTGGCAGGCCAGGATATCTCTCTGGATCCGGGACCAGAGGACGACGAACACTGGGTCAGCCCCGTGGCCTATCTGGCCGACGAAGGGGCGGGACCGCGCGAAACATTGGAGTCCAATGAAAATGCGCGAAACAGCCATGAAGGTCTGCAGGAGGCCCTGACACGACTGGATGCCCGCAGTCGCAAAATCATCGAGGACCGCTGGTTGCGGGACGAGGACGCACCGCCCATCACGCTCCACGACCTGGCCGACGAATGGGGAATTTCAGCCGAGCGGGTGCGTCAAATCGAGGTTCGGGCCTTGCAGAAAATTCGCGCCACTTTGCTCCCCTCGCCCCATCCGGCCTGATTCCCCCTCTCGGCTAGAAACTACAGAAAATGAGTTCGAAGGGGACGGGGGTGGACATGACGCCAGTGCGTGTGATTTCGTCCGTTTCCAGAAAGCGGATATTGAGTTGATATTTGTTGGCGCTGATTTCCGGAACACACTGAAATTTTTCTTCGATGCCCACCCTCAGCAACCGCGCATCAGCGCCCACCTTGTTCTGTTGATAGGCTCCGTTGCATGCCTCCAGATGAAAAGACTTACCACTCTCGAGCATCAACCGGATGTGCAGTTCCAGGGCAGTCCGTGTGGAAAGCAGCGGGGCGACCCAGGCGCAAAAATGGCTGCGCCGCATCTCGACCGGCAGGGACAACCAGTAGTGATAGGCGGGCATGTCAAAATCACACACCCCTCCGGGAAGGTTGGCGCGCTGTTTGATGGTCATCAGGCCTTCATGATTGCGCAGGTATTCTGCAAATTTTCCCTTGGAGGCATGCAAACCCTCGATCGCCTCGTCGAGTTCCTTCAATGTCTTGTCCAAGGTACCCGCATCGATATCCGGGTTGCGTCGCAGTGACGACAATATTCCCCGTTGCCGCTCCAACCCCTGCAGCAAATCAGACTTGACATCGGCACGAGCCGTTGCGTCGACGATCTCAAAAAGGGAAAGAAGAGCGGCGTGATGATCACGCGGATCATCCCTCTGCAGGAAATAGAAAACACGCCGGAACAATGCAGTCAAGCGCAAAAACACACGAACCTGCTCACTCAACGGGAAGTCGTATAGGATCACCGGGGGGCCCCTCGGAGCAATCGTGAAATTCTGACGCAAACACAGGAGATATGCAAGTCCTCCGCCTCTTCCGAATCTTACCGATTCATGAAATACCCAGGGAACGGGCGTGTTCCCCGGCCATGAAACGGTACTGATGATCAAGTTTTTTCACCACCGCTTCCAGGCTCTGCAGGTCCCCGTTGTTGTCGATCACGTCATCCGCCACGCGCAAACGGGTTTTACGATCTGTCTGGGCGGCCATGATGGCCCGCACCGTTTCCGGCGTCATTTCCGGTCGCAGGGATGCCCGCCGAATCTGCAGGTCTTCCTCACAATCCACCACCAGCACCCGGGAGAGCAAGGGACGATAGGAACCCACCTCGATCAGCAAGGGAACCACCAGCAGGACATAAGGCTGGGTTGCCGCATCCAGCGCCGCATGGACCGCTTCCCGGATCCGTCCATGCATGATGGTCTCCAACTGCTTGCGCGCGGGAGGGTGGTTGAAGACATGATTGCGCATGGCCGTCCGATCCAGGCTGCCATCCTCGCTGATGAAAGTTTCCCCGAATCTCTCCCGAATCGCCTGGATGGCTGCGCCACCCGGGGCAGTCATTTGACGGGAAATGGCATCCGTATCCACCAGTCCGGCCCCATGTCTGGCAAACAGACTGGCCACCGTCGATTTTCCCGCGCCAATGCCCCCGGTCACTCCCACAATAAACTTGCTCATGCTCCTCTCCCTTGCAAATTCATCCATAAAACGCACTCGGTGGCCAAAATCATGAAGGGGCCGAAAGGAAAGGCCACCTTCAACCCCTTGCGCCACCCCAGGGATAATCCGCCCACCACACCCAGGGATGCGGCTCCCATCAGGATCAAAGGCAATTGTGCCACGCCCATCCAGGCCCCGATGACCGCCAGCAACTTGACATCCCCCTGCCCCATGCCTTCCCGCTTCGTCAATCCACGGAAACCCCAGTACACCCCGGCCAACATCAGATACCCCAATACCGCACCCCAGACGCCCTGCTCCAGGGAAACTCCTCCCCCCAGCGCGTGAAAAATCAAGCCCGACCACAGCAAGGGTTGAGTCAGCCCATCGGGGAGCAATTGGGTTTCCAGATCGATGAATGCCAGCAACAACAATCCCCATTGTAACCCGACGAAGGCCCAGCCTTGAAGGTCTGCCCGGCCCAACCACAGCGTCGTCAGAGCACTCGATGCCACCAACCCAGGGAAAAGATATCGATGGCGGGTCCTGAAGTCATGGACCCAGACCGTCTGCTGACTTATCCAGGGAATCCGGTCCTCCCCGAGTCCGTCGATCCAGCGATTCAGGACGCGTTGCCCCCAATGCGCCAGTCCAAATCCCAACAAAGCGGCCACCACCCCATTCAGGAAAGGCATCACTCCTCCGCCTTCCGGGGATCAGAGCCGGAATCGTCCGCCGTCAGGTGCACGCGGGCCACCCGCACCCGACGATCCTGGGTCTGCACGATTTCAACGGGATAACCGGCCACCTTGAGGGCCGTTCCCGGCTCCGGAATGTCCTCCAGAATTTCCAGGATCAGCCCATTCAGGGTTTTAGGGCCAGTCACCGGAAAGAGTGTCCCCACTTTCCGATTGAGATCCCGCAGGGAGCAATCACCATCCACCAGCAGAGTATGAGCACTCTCACGGGTAAACAAGTCGCGATGATGGGAACGTCCGCTGAATTCTCCGACGATTTCTTCCAGAATGTCTTCCACGGTCACCCAGCCCAGCAATTCTCCATACTCATCCACCACCAACCCAACTTTATGCTGGGTTTTCTGAAAATTTTGAAGTTGGGTCAATAACGCCGTTCCTTCCGGGATGAAATAGGGTTGGCGCATCACGCTCATCAACCCTTCGCGGGTGATTCCTCCCTGCTGGAACAGATTAAAAATCTTACGCACATGGACCACCCCCACCACCGCATCCGGTGTTCCACGGTACAACAACTGGAGAGTATGACGGGCCGTCCCCAACTGAGCCATGATTTCGACCATATCCGCATCGATATCGACCCCTTCGATGCGCGAGCGTGGAGTCATCACGTCCTCCACCGTCATCTGGTTCAGTTCCAGCAGATTGAGTATCAAGTCCTGGTGATTGCCCGACAAAAAACCACCGCCTTCCAGCACCAGCAGACGTAACTCATCCAGCCCCAACCCCTGCGTCCGGGTTTGGGAACGTCGGCGCAGCCCCATCAGGAACAGCAATGCCCGCACGAACAGGTTGATGAACCAGATCACCGGGGAAAACACCCACAACAACCCGGTCAGGATGAAGCTGATGCGCAACGCAATGGGCTCAGGCCAGGTGGCTCCGATGATTTTTGGCGTGATTTCGGAAAATACCAGAATGACCAGTGTCACCAGAAGCGTACTGAAGGTCAGGGTCATTCCCCCTCCTCCAACCCAGCGCACGACCAAAACCGTGACGATGGAAGCCGCCGCCGCATTGATCAAGTTGTTTCCCAGCAGCAACATGCTCAGCAGGCGTTCCGTTTGCTGCAACAGGGATTGGGCCAGACGCGCGCCAGGACGGTGTGCGGCCAGGTGCTTGAGGCGGTAGCGATCCAGCGCCATCATGCTGGTTTCGGCCATGGAGAAAAACCCCGACAGGACCAACAACAAGACCAGCCCGGCCAACATCCAGCCCCAGGAGAGTTCATCCACGATGAAGCAGAATCTCCACCACAAACTTGCTGCCCAGATAGCCCACCAGGAGCAGGACGAACCCCGCGAGAGTCCAGCGAGCCGCACGCCGCCCACGGATCCCCCAAAGTTGGCGGGCCATCAACAGCCCGGCAAAGATGATCCAGGACAGCAGAGAGAAAATCACCTTGTGATTCCATACCAGCGGTTTGTCGAAGAGGGCTTCGGAAAAGAAGATCCCGCTGACCAAGGTTGCCGTCAAGAGGAGGAAACCCACCCAGATCATCTGAAAGAGCAGAACATCCATGGCAACCAATGAGGGCAAAGCGCCCAGAGGAGTGAACGGACGGTCATGGTCATGCAATCGCTGTTCCATGATGCTCATGAGAATGGCGTGCAAGGCCGCCACACCGAACAATCCATCGGCCATCAGGGAAATTACCAGATGAATCTTGAACGTCAGTAAATGGCTGTATTCCACCGGTTTTTCGGCAGGTAACAGGAGGGGGGCCAGCACCAGCCCCGCGACGATCAACATCAGGACAGACTGAAGGATGCCCAGACGGCAGCGAAAACTGGCCATCCAATACATGGCAACGGTTGCTGCGCCCACCAGGGACAGAGAGTTTCCCAGCGACAAAACCATCTGATGGGAAGCGAAGAGAACCCGATGCAACAACAGGGCATGCACCATCAGGGTCAAAAGGAGCAAACTCTGCGCGCGCCACACAGGTTGACAGGTGGGCGTTTCGACGGGCACCGGCTGCCGGGAAACGAAATCCCGCAACCCCAGCAGAAGATAAAGTGCCGCAGTGATAAAATAAAGGGAGGTGTTGACCATAGTGTCGATAGTTTACCACTCCCAACCTTTGATGAGGCTTCTCCTTCCATGCTCGATCAACTTACCGAACGTCTGACGGGTGCTCTGAAAACCTTGCGCGGACAGGCGCGTTTGAGCGAATCCAACATTCAGGATGTCCTGCGTGAAGTCCGTATTGCACTGCTGGAAGCCGATGTAGCGCTGCCTGTCGTCAAGGAATTTATCGATACGGTACGCAATGAAGCCCTGGGGCAGGCCGTATTGAGCAGTTTGACGCCGGGACAGGCCTTCATTGGGGTCGTCCATCGTGTGCTGACCCGCCTCATGGGGGAACAAAATGAGGGATTGAATCTTGCTGCCCAGCCTCCGGCCGTCATTCTCATGGCGGGATTGCAGGGGGCAGGCAAGACGACCACCGCAGGAAAACTGGCCAAGTGGCTCAAGGAACAGCAAAAAAAGAAAGTTCTCCTGGTAAGTTGCGATATTTACCGGCCTGCGGCCATCGAGCAACTCCAGATCCTGTCTCGATCGATCGAAGTGGATTTCTTCCCTTCCTCCTCTCACCAACAGCCTGAAGAAATTGCGCTCGCCGCGCTGGATCACGCCCGTCATCATTACCATGACATCCTGATCGTGGATACTGCGGGGCGTCTGACCATCGATGATGCCATGATGCAGGAAATTCAACGCCTTCACCAAACCGTCCACCCCATCGAAACGCTCTTCGTGGTGGATGCCATGCAAGGGCAGGACGCCGTCAATACGGCACACGCCTTCGGCGCTGCCCTACCGCTCACCGGGATCATTCTCACCAAACTGGATGGTGATGCGCGCGGCGGAGCCGCCCTGTCGGTGCGCCATGTCACGCAGCGCCCCATCAAGTTCATCGGGGTCGGTGAAAAACTGACCGGACTCGAGGCGTTCCATCCGGAACGAATGGCCTCGCGCATACTGGGAATGGGAGATGTCCTGAGCCTGATCGAAGAGGCTCAACGCTCCGTCGACAAGACGGAAGCAGAAAAATTGGCCAAAAAACTCAAGAAGGGAAAGAATTTCGATCTGGAGGATTTCAAATCCCAATTACACCAGATGCGCAAGGCGGGCGGGATCGGGGCCATGATGGACAAATTGCCGGCCCAGTTGAGCCGAGGTCTCACGCCCGGCGCCTCCGCCCCGGATGACCATGCGTTGCGCCGAATCGAGGGGATCATCAACGCCATGACACCCCTCGAGCGTCGGCGTCCAGAACTCCTCAAGGCATCCCGCAAACGACGCATCGCGCTGGGCTCCGGGGTACAGGTGCAGGAGGTCAACCGCCTCCTGGCCCAGTTCGAACAAATGCAGAAAATGATGAAAATGCTCTCTCAGGGGGGAATGACCAAAATGATGCGGAGCATGCGCAACCTGATGCCTGGACAATGATCCGGTGTGGGGGATCTTCATGCGCTGTGAAAAAAGAAGTTCCCCTCTTCCGTTTGAGTTCTCCCCAGAATGGTTTCAAAAGCCAGTGCCGGCACCGGCCGGGAGTACCAGAACCCCTGAGCATAGTCACATCCGAACAACCGTAGCATATCGTGCTGCGCACGGGTTTCCACCCCCTCCGCAATGGTCCTGATGCCCAATTTATGAGCCATGACGATGATGGCCTCGGTCAGTGCCTTGTCACTTTCATTCACCGTGATTTCGGAGATGAAAGAGCGATCGATCTTGAGATAATCGATGTCGAATTGTTTGAGGTAGGACAGGGCAGAGAACCCTGTGCCGAAGTCATCGATGGAGACTTCTATCCCATGATTCCGGTAATCCAGAAAACTTTGCTGGATACGTTCGGATTTTTTCAGCAACATGCCCTCCGTAATTTCGACGGTGATGCAATTACCGGGTAGTCCCAAGCCCGCCAACTGCTTCAGCCAAAGGGCATCACCCTGGTCGAACTGGATCGGGGAACGGTTGACGCTGACTTGAATGATTTGTCCAAAGCGCTGTTGCCATTGAGCAATATGGGAAATCACCTGAAAGGAAAGCCAGTTTCCGATCTCGTGAATCAATCCGGACGCCTCTGCCAAGGGAATGAAAACCTGGGGACCCACCTCGCCGCGCCCAGGATGAAACCAGCGCAGTAACGCTTCCACCTTCTTGAGTCGCCCATCCCCCAGATCCAGAATGGGCTGATAATACACCGATAACTCTCCCCGTCGTGCCGCAAGACGCAGATCATTGGTCAGGGTCATCTTGTTCTGGGCTTCCTGTTGCATGGCCGGGAGAAAAAAGTGGAAGCGGTTCCGCCCTTCCGCCTTGGCGGAATACATGGCCTGATCGGCATGCTTCACCAGGGTATTGAGATCTTCCGCGTTGTCCGGGTACAGCGCAATCCCCACACTGGCCGAAATGAAGCAACGATCTCCATCACCCAGATCAAAGGGAAGAGCCAGGGATTCGGTGATATCGTGCGCCGTCTGCTGAACGTGCAGTAACGCGCACTCTGGCAAAATGACGGCGAACTCATCCCCACCCAGACGAGAAACCGTGTCGGTTTCTCGTACGCTGCGGGAAATTCGACGCGCTGCCTCTTCCAGAAGCACATCCCCCTTCATGTGGCCCAAGGTATCATTGACTTCCTTGAAGCGATCCAGATCCAACAGCAACAAAGCCATGGGTGCGCCGTTCCGACGATATTTCTTGATTTCCTGATCCAGACGTTCCAAAAACAACTGGCGATTGGGGAGACCCGTCACATAATCATAATTCGCACGCTTCCAGGCCACAGAATCGAGATTATGACTTTCGGACAGGTCACTCATCACGGCGATGAAGTTCTGAATCTTCCCCTCAGCGTCACTGATGGCGCACAGACTGAAATTTTCCGGGTAAACCTCGCCAGTTTTACGGCGATTGGAAATTTCCCCCTGCCAGTTCTGTTTTAGTTTGATCTCGCGCCAGACCGACTTGTAGATATCCGGACAACTCAGACCTCCGTGGAGCCTGAACAGATTTTTCCCGATCACCTCATCCCGCGTGTACCCCGTCAATCGGGCATGGGCCCCATTGGTATCCTGAATTCGTCCTTCTCCGTCCGTAATGATCAAGGCATCATTAGCCCCAGCCAAAATTTGAGCCACTTGTCGCAGGTTTACACTCATGGTCCTCCACATCTCGACTCAAAGAGCGATATTTACATTTTGGTATTCGGTAGAGTTCGACCAACAATATGACATACCATCAAATTTTGCAATAGGTTCGAGAAGAATCTTAGAGTATAGTGATAAAATATGAAAGTTTTGTAATGCCTCGAGTGACACAGAAAACCTCCCCCCCATAAAAAAACACCCGAACTTCTTCGGGTGTTTTTTTATGGGGGGCTCAAAGAGGGAACGACGGCTTCTCAGTCTTCGTTACTGTTCTCGCGCTCATTGAGCAACACCTTGCCGGACTTGGCATCGATCGCCACTTCATGCGTGAGGTGGTTGGCGCGAATGTCAAAAGAGTAACGCAATCCACTCCCCCCCAATTTATGTTCGAGTTCTTCTTCCAGGATGTCGCCCGGATAAGCCTTGACTGCCACGGCACGGGCCTGCTCGAGGGTCAGGGTGGCCTCCTTGGCATACTGTTCCCCCTTGTATGCCAACGCCAGGGAAGCATTCCCCAACATCAGCAAGGCCAGGGTCCCTACAGACAATTTCTTGACATATTTCATGACATCTCTCCTTGATATGAAAATAGTATTCGATTCCAATTCCATCATGCCCCTCAAGGGCGACGGGCATTCAGCATGCGTACCAGGGTATTGTCCCGCCGTATCCAATGATGAAAAAACGCTGACGCAACATGAAGCCCCACCAGCCAGATCATGACATTTCCCAGCCATTCATGAACGCTCTTCATGGGCTTGGCATAGTGGATTCCCGACGTATCGTTCAGAATCCAGGGCAGTGTCCAGCCCAGAAAAACCACTTCATTCCCGCGCGCCTGCTGAAAAAGCACCCCCAAGGCAGGCAGAAGGATCATCAAGGCATACAATCCGAGATGGGCCAAACCAGCGAGACGCTTCATGGAGTCCGACAGGGGAGGAACGATCGCCGGTGCCCGGTGGGCATGTCGCCACCATAACCGTACCCAGACCAGAAGAAAAACCGCCACCCCCGCCTGTTTGTGCCAACTCATCAACTGACGCCGGAGTTCTCCCTTGGGAAGTTCTCCCTTGACCTCGATCACGACCAGGACGGATATGACGAGAAAAGCCATGGCCCAATGCAATCCGCGCCACACTGTGTCATAAACCGATGGGTTATTCGTTGCATTGTTCGATGCGCTCATTCGTGTTCATCCACTCCCAAAAATTTTACCCAGATCTCGAAGGTCAGGA
>JAKBLB010000016.1 GCA_021832305.1 Pseudomonadota bacterium
TACGCCACCACTGCTGAATACCGGACGCACTACGAGCAAGTTTACTGTCGTGGGAACATCCTGACCTTCGATGGTATTCGCGTGTATTTCTCGCCCGGTAAGTTTGGGCATATGTTTTACGAGAGTACGGCGCGGAACGGAATCAAGGACGCCTTCTCTCCCGTTCGTGCGCAACGTATCGACTGGATCAAGGCGACGCTGGCGCACCCTACTGCTGCACTATTCGAGGGGTGGGATAAGACTTTGCGCCAATACGACGCCACCCGCCGGGTGGCTGTGGTGTACGAGGATTTTGTGGTGGTGGTGGCGATGAGCTTGAAGCTCGACGGCTCGCTGAAAGCCAACTTCGTGACTTGCTACCAGGCAGACAACAGCATCGGCAAGATCAGGACGTCGCCAGTGTGGTCACGGGCGGCTTGCCTTCATCTGTTGAGAGAGTCGCTTTGATAGCGACCCGAAAAAAACAAAGGCCGCTGATTCGCTACGCGGGTTCAGCGGCCGAGACCTCGATTGGTTCAAAACCGATAGGCAGTGAACTCAACCTCGGATTCTACTCTGGGGCGCCGCCTCTGTCAAGTCTGAGCCTCTTCCAATGGCATATGAGGCTGAAAAGCGGGTTTGGGTTGATCATTGCAGGACTATGGTGATCAATATGAATGATTCGAAGCTCAATTCAATTGAGCAAATCCGGGAGTTTTTGGAGGGGACGGCAGAGGTTACCTTCACCACTCCGACCGATGAACCCCAGCGTCGCATGTTCGTAACCAGAATACTCAAGCGGTTCAGATATTTCACTCTGACCAAGGGGCATCGTGGCGTCCTGTTTTCCTACATGCAGCGGTTGACGGGTTATTCGCGTCAACACCTGTCCCGACTCATAACGCAGTACCGGGAGTCAAAATCCATCACCCCCAAAACACGGGCCAGCCGCACCAGTTTTTCCCATAAGTACACCCGAGAGGATATGCGCTTGCTGGCCGAAGTTGACAGCCTCCACGACACCCTCTCCGGCCCTGCCACCAAGGTACTGCTGGAGAGGGCTTGCAGGGTATTTGGAGATGTGCGTTTTGTCCGTTTGGCACAAATCTCAGTGTCTCACTTGTGCGCTCCCCGACAGGCGGGTTGCCAACCCTGGATGAAAAAGCGACGAAATACATATAGCCGAGTTCCAAGCATTTTCCGGGAAATCGGAAATCTGTTGAGGATCAACAAGATGTAATTTCTGCGTAATTTCCGCGAGAACACTGCGAAATATCGCAGGATCCTATGCGATGAAATGGGAGCACTTCAACGAAAGGAGTGCTCCAAATGCAAAACCAATTCCCTTCCAAACAATCTGGTCGGCGCCCTCACCCGCCGATCGTCCAGAACTGTACTCAGCGCATCGCCCTCGACGAAAACGAGTTGGCAACGCGTTGGGGGCTGTCGGTCAAGACCCTGCGCCGATGGCGACAGGAACAACTCGGCCCCGTTTTCTGCAAGTTGGGGGCCCGTGTCACTTATCTGATCACAGAAGTCGAAGCGTTTGAAAGGCGCGTTTCGCGATTCTCCACATCAGCTCGTGCCTGCGCGTGAGGAAGAATACCGTGAACGAAATAATGATCCCCTACCTGGAAATTCCAGATTTATCAGTCAGCCAGATTACCAATTTACCTCACCATCGCCTTCAAGAACTTCAGGTTTCTTTGGCTGAACTGACGACTTGGGTCGAACGCGCCCGTGAAACCCTTGAAGCCGCTCTTGAGTTACGGTTTGGAGAAAAAGGTCGTGAAGTTCTCAAAAAATCCAGCCGTAACTTCGGCGTGGTCCATTTCTCTGACGGTCCGCTACGCGTGACTTACGAGGTGCCCAAGGGACAGTTCGCTCAGACCCGCACTGTCAAACCCATCAAAGCGTCCTTTCGACTCACACTCACAGGGGAGGATGCATGATGAACGAGATGGAATTTCATCCGGTGAGTGCGCTTTTTCCCATGCTACCGGAAATGGAGTTTGAAGCGCTGGTGACCGATATTGCGCGGAACGGGTTACGGGAACCGATTCATGTGCTGGGTCAGGCGATCATCGATGGTCGGCACCGTTACCGTGCCTGCCTTGCTGCCGGAATTGAACCGCAATTCGTGCAGGTCGCTGAAAACGCTGATCTGAATGCTCTCGTGATCAGCCTCAATCTGCGCCGTCGACATCTGTCCGAGAGTCAACGGGCGATGGTCGCCGCCAAACTGGCAAGTATTGAACGGGGGCACTTTAATGGGAACCAGCATGTGGTATCGGCAAATTTGCCGATACCAACGCTCCGGCAAGGCGCTGCGGCTGATCTGCTCAATGTTTCGGAACGTAGTTTGCGTAATGCGCGAACAGTTCAGGCCAGTGGGATTCCAGAACTCGCCAGTGCCGTAGAGCAAGGCGATATCTCGGTCTCGGCCGCAGCCGCTGTCGCGCGTCTACCGGAACCGACACAGCAAGAAATCGTGCGTCGCACCCCTGATGAAATCCGCACCATTGCCCGCGACCTTAAAATCCGTATCCACGAAGCAGGGGTCACCGGCCCTTCGGCGGTGCGCATCTTTGACAAAGTCGTCGAGGAGCAGAAACTCACCGGCATCGAACAGTGTGCCGTGGTCTATGCCATCAAGGCAGATAGTCCAGATCTCCCCACGCCATCCGAGGCACGCCGCATCGCCATCTCGGGTGACCCGGGACTGATGGTGCTGGCTTCCGATGGTCGCTATCACACGGCACCGGGGGACCCCGAGGAGAACGCACGCATCGAGCGCTGGCTCGTTTTGCGCGACGGGCTCGAGCCCCTTGGCACCATGCCGTTCTCCCCTACGGAGGCTTTTGCCTCGATCCCTACCTATCAAAAACAGAATGTCACCGCTTGGCTTG
Source organism: Pseudomonadota bacterium (assembly GCA_021832305.1). Classification (GTDB taxonomy): domain Bacteria; phylum Pseudomonadota; class Gammaproteobacteria; order Burkholderiales; family Ferrovaceae; genus Ferrovum. Next base: position 2,889 of record JAKBLB010000016.1, read on the forward strand.
CTCACGCACTGCCTTTCCTTAACCAGTTGGACCAGCTCTGGAGCCAAAGCCATGCGTAATCCTGATCTCGCCCATCTGCGGGAAGCCGTGCGCGCTGAAATTGCACAGGCCTTCAAAGCCGTGGGCTTTGCCAAGCCTCGCGACATTGCCCGGCATGTCTGTGCTGCCCACTCGGAGAATATCTCCGCGCTCGGCGGGCGTCTGGCCGAGGATGCCCTGACTGATCTCGCCCGGCGCGAGCTCAAGCACAACACCCAACAGCGCGAGTCGCCCTCGCAAATGAGGCTGCCCGGCGTGCCTGAAGCACTGGCCTGCCAGTTGCCACCCGCCATCAGCATTCCCGGTGGCGATGATGGCGACGATGAAGGGGTGATCTATAAGCCGCTGGCGCTGGCCACGCTCCTCGAACTCGAGGCGCACCTGATATTGCTCTCGGGCCAGATTACCGCCGATACGCGTCGCCACCGGGCATTAAAGGAGTTGCGCGATCTCGCGCTCGCGGCGGGTGCTACCAGTGATAGCGGTGTGCTGCGAACGATCGCGGGGCTCGTGTAATTCAGCCCACGGAGGCGAATGAAACTCCCCCCGATCCTTTACAGATTCCACTCACTTTGAATGCAAGTTCTGCGCATGGGCAGAGCGCTGCCGGAGAACGACATGAATAACCCAATAGAAGCCGAATCAATGATCGATAACAAGCAGGCTGCCGCCGCACTTCGTCTGCCCTACTACTGGTTTGCAGACCATCAAATGCGGGCGCGGTACCGAATCCCTCATTACCTGATGGGCCGCCTCGTCAGATTTCGTCTCTCGGAACTTTGCGCCTGGGCCACTCAATGTTCGGCAACGCAAGGCAAAAACTCGACGGGATCATTCACAAAGGACGAAAAATGATTGAGTTCAATGAACCGGACGAATTGGTCAGACACAACAGTGATGGCAAACGCGATAACATCCGTGCGGCGTTGTTGGTCAATCTGGAGTCGGTGCTCTTCGCCTTGTTTCCTGCCGGGAAGATGCGCCGTGGCAAGTTTCTCATCGGCGACATTCTGGGCAACCCGGGAGACAGCCTGGAGGTAGTGCTCGAAGGCGACAAGGCAGGCCTCTGGACCGATCGCGCCGATAATTCTGGCGGCGACATCTTCGCCTTGATCGGTGGTCATTACAGCATCGACGCACACACCGATTTTCCACGGGTATTGCAACGATCCTCTGCATTGGTTGGGTGCTCTCCCGCCGTCAAGGTATCCGGGACCAGAAGACAAGGAACCGCGTTCAATGACCTCGGACCTGCCACGGCCAGATGGGATTATCAGGATGCCCAGGGCAACCTGCTTGCCGTAGTCTACCGCTACGATCCACCCGGTCAGCGCAAAGAGTTCCGGCCCTGGGATGCCAAGCGCCGCAAGATGGCGCCCCCCAATCCGCGCCCCCTGTACAACCAGCCGGGGCTTGCCATCTCAGACAAGGCTGTTCTGGTAGAGGGAGAGAAATGTGCTCAAGCCCTGATTGATGTCGGTGTAGTAGCCACCACCGCCATGCACGGGGCCAATGCACCGACAGATAAAACAGACTGGTCACCTCTGTCCGGAAAATCCGTGCTGATCTGGCCAGACAAGGATAAGCCAGGCTGGGAATATGCCGATCGCGCCTCTCAGGCCATTCTGGCTGCGGGTGCGATCAGTTGTCACATTCTCTATCCACCCAAGGATCAGCCGGAAGGATGGGACGCAGCGGATGCGCTTGCTGACGGCTTTGATGCAGTGGGGTTTCTGGCCCAGGGTCCACGGATGCAGATCCATCTGCCAGCAGGGGGTTCACAGGGAGAGGGCAGCGAATTGGATACCAGCCCTGGAGATTCCGAACAAACCGTGTGGGGTACCGAAGATGCTCTGGCGCTGGCATTTACCCGGCGCTATCACCAGGACTGGCGCTATGTGTCAGGGTGGGGAAAATGGCTCGTCTGGGATGGTCAGCGCTGGCGCACCGAGGACACCCTGGCGTCGACCGATCTGATCCGTCATGTGTGTCGACACGCCTCCTTGAAAGCGAGTAATCCAAAAGCAGCCACCAAACTCGCCGGCTCCAGCACCATCAGCGGGGTGGAACGCCTCGCTCGTTCTGATCGGCGCCATGCGGCCACTACGGACGAGTGGGATGCCGATATATGGCTTCTCAACGCCACCGGAGGGGTGGTAGATCTGCGCACAGGACGAATCCGCCCCCACGATCGGCATGACCGGATGACCAAGATCGCCACGGCGACGCCTCGCGGTCCCTGTTCCCAGTGGCTATCCTTTCTGAACGATGTCACGGACGGAGACAAGGATCTGCAGGGCTACTTGCAACGCATGGTCGGGTACTGCCTGACCGGCTCCACCAGTGCCCACGCGCTTTTTTTCCTTTATGGCACCGGCGCCAATGGCAAGTCAGTGTTCGTCAACACGCTGACCAGCATCCTGGGAGATTATTCATCGACTGCGCCGATGGATACCTTTGTGGAAACCCGTGGGGATCGACACCCCACCGATCTGGCCGGTCTGCGTGGTGCGCGTTTTGTGACGGCCATCGAAACCGAGCAAGGGCGACGCTGGAACGAATCCAAGGTCAAGGCCATCACGGGGGGCGACAAGGTTTCTGCCCGATTCATGCGCCAGGACTTCTTTGAGTACACCCCTCAATTCAAACCCATCATCGTCGGAAACCACAAGCCAGCGATACGAAACATCGACGAGGCCATGAAGCGTCGGTTTCACCTGATCCCCTTCACGGTCACCATTCCTCCTGAACGACGCGACGGGAAACTGACCGGGAAACTGCTTGCAGAACGAGACGGGATTCTGGCCTGGGCCATTGAAGGATGCCTTGCCTGGCAGCGCGCTGGACTGCACCCCCCAGAGTGCGTGGTATCTGCCACCAATGAATACTTTGAGGCGGAAGATGCCCTCGGCCAATGGATCGAGGAGCGAGCCCAAATCCATCCGGAAGCAAAACAGGCCACCGCCGACCTGTTCGCCGACTGGCGCGAGTGGGCCGAACGGGCTGGCGAGTACACCGGATCGATCAAGCGTTTCGCGGAACTACTGATTACCCGCGGATTTATGAGTACTCGACTGCACGGCGGAATCCGCGCCATCAAGGGATTGATATTACAGGAAAATCATGAAAACCGTCATTACACCGACGGGCTTGATTAAATCCATGGTGACAGATGGTGACAGGTTTGCTGATTAACGCCTACACATGCGGGTGTCTAGAGTTAACCGGCAAGCCTGTCACCATCTGTCACCAGAGCAAAAATACAGGAGAACGACCATGAAAATGACCATTCTGGCGCTGGATCTGGGTACTACGACGGGCTGGGCCCTTCGGGATCGTGAAGGGCAAATCTCCCATGGTTATACCTCTTTCAAGCCGCAGCGCTTCGAGGGCGGGGGCATGCGCTACCTCAGGTTCAAACGCTGGCTTACCGAAATCAAGGGCATCGCTGGTGCTATTCACACCCTGTATTTCGAAGAAGTGCGCAGGCACGCCGGAGTCGATGCCGCGCACATCTATGGCGGATTGATGGCCACTCTCACCGCTTGGTGCGAACACCACGACATCCCGTACCAAGGCGTACCGGTGGGCGCCATCAAGCGCCATGCCACAGGGCGTGGCAATGCCGGCAAAGACGAGGTGATGGCTGCGATGTGTGCCAAAGGCCATCCCGTCTTGGACGACAACGAGGCCGATGCCCTGGCGCTACTGCACTGGGCCGTTCAACTGCAAGGAGAATAGAGAATGACGACACCAAGACTGATTCCTGTCCTGCCCAGGACGCTCAATGGCCAACCTGTCCAAATGGTGGATGCCAGACACCTGCACGCTTTCCTTGGTGTGGGGCGTGACTTCTCGAACTGGATCAAGGGACGCATTCAGGAATACGGATTTGTTGAAAACCAGGACTACCTTCTCGCCAAAACGGGCGAAAACATCCCTTTTGTTTCAGGCAAGGACTTTTCCTCTGTTTGGGAGAAAAGTCGTGGCGGCCGACCCGCAGTAGATTACTTCCTCACTCTGGATATGGCCAAGGAACTGGCCATGGTGGAACGGACAGACTTGGGACGTAAGGTTCGGCGTTATTTCATCGAATGTGAACGACAGTTGCGCCAATTGCAACAGGGAATTGCCCATTTACGGACTTCGGTGCCGACTGGGTTGAGCCGTTGCGAGAGACAGGCCATCAACCGGCAGGCCTGGGCTGATGTCGCTGGGGATGCCCAAGCAAAGTTCTATGTCCGGCGTGAAGCACTGCTGCGTCAATGTGCCCAATCCGGAGCATTCGCTCCAGTCTCGTTACCTGATGATTTCCGGCCTGACTGGGCAAAATGAAGGAGACTCTCATGAAAATTTCCGCATCACACTACCCATCGCCCCTGGGCCGATTCCAGCCGGAACCCATGGATGTGGAGGCTACCAAACGCAACGGATGGAAGGAGTTGCGCATTCTGGTGATCTCGGAAAACGACACCCGTCTGGACTTTGTGGAACGGGAGTTCATCCGTCGCATCGGCAACCGGCTCTATGGGGAGAAGTGCAATGGATGAATGGGCCATCGAAGATGTGGCTGCACGATTTGCCGAAGCCGCCGAAACGGGTCGACGGCTTCCACCCGTTCGTGTGCAGGGCTATTTCAATGTGTGGCCCACCTTTGCTCGCGATCAGTGGGAAACTTTCGCGGCAGAACAGCCCGAATATCGACATCTTCCACCCGGTCCAGCCGCCATCGAGAGGATGCTGGAAACCATGTGCTGGATGTTGTGGCTCGAGGTAGAGCAGCGGCATCTGATCTGGATGCGAGCCAAGCAATATGATTGGCAGGACATTGCCCGGCGTTTCGGGTGTTGCAGAACCACTGCCTGGCGACGCTGGAAAAACGCCATCAACCAAGTTGTACTTCACCTGAATGGCGAAAAAACTTCCAAACAGAAAGGGCACGCAGGGTAATGGTTCCCATGAATGTCCTTGTTTTACCGTGAATGTCCATTTCGAGACCAAAACCGCGTGCAACACTTTGGGCGGTTTTGGCATAAAATTCGACTACACTCTGAACAGAGTTGCGAGCAAAACGGAACGCTTGCAAATCTCTACCCCATACCCGCTCAAGATTTGAACTTCAGCGGGTTTTTTATTTTGGAATTCCATGACCTCCTTGCAGATCGAATACCGTCCACTGGAGTCGTTGATTCCGTTTGCCCGTAACGCAAGAACTCACTCGGATGAGCAGATAGTTCAGATTGCGGCGAGCATTCGGGAGTTCGGGTTCAATAGTCCTATTCTGGTGGATGGGAAACACGGAGTTATTTCAGGGCACGGACGGATTCTGGCAGCACGCAAACTGGAAATTGAAACTCTGCCAGTGATCGAACTGGCACATCTTACGGAAATCCAGAAGCGCGCCTTCATTCTGGCCGAGAACAAACTGGCAGAACGGGCCGGGTGGGATCAAGATCTTCTGTCCCTGGAACTAGCCGATCTGGAAGCCACAGGGTTCGATCTGGAACTCACTGGATTCGATGACAGCGAAATCCGCTCGTTGCTCAACACCCAGAATGAAGCCGAATCTGAGACAGGTGACGACAGTGCTGATGAGGTGCCTGAGGCTCCAGTCATCCCCATATCGCGCATTGGCGATATCTGGCGGTTGGACGAGCACCGCCTGATTTGTGGGGATGCCGCTGATTCTGCCGTGATCAAGACACTGATGGATGATGAGCGCGCCTCACTGTGTTTTACCAGCCCCCCCTATGGCAACCAGCGCGATTACACCGACAGCATCAAGGATTGGGACGGTTTGATGCGCGGGGTCTTTGCCCAACTGCCTATGGCGGCCGATGGTCAGGTGCTCGTGAATCTAGGTTTGATTCATCGAGAAAACGAAGTCCTCCCCTATTGGGACGGCTGGCTTACCTGGATGCAAACCCTGAACTGGCGGCGCTTTGCCTGGTATGTGTGGGATCAAGGGCCGGGAATGCCGGGAGACTGGAGTGGGCGTCTGGCGCCGAGTTTTGAATTCATCTTCCATTTCAACCGCAAATCGATTCGCCCCAATAAAATCGTGGAATGCAAGCACGCCGGTCATGAGTCTCATCTGAGGGCCGATGGATCATCCACCTCGATGCGCAAAAAAGATGGGGAAGTGGACGGCTGGTCCCATGCAGGCGCGCCGACCCAAGAAACCCGAATCCCTGACAGCGTAATCCGCATCATGCGGCACAAGGGCAAGATCGGACAGGACATCGATCACCCTGCGGTATTTCCGGTGGCGCTGCCGGAGTTCATCATGGAGGCCTATTCGCGGAAGGGCGATGTGGTGTTTGAACCTTTCAGTGGTTCAGGTACCTCGCTTCTCGCCGCACAGCGCACAGGACGCAAATGCTACAGCGTGGAAATTGCACCGGAGTATGTGGATGTGGCCATTCGCCGCTTCCAACAAAATTATCCGGATGTTGCCATCACCCTGGTGGCAACTGGGCAGTCCTTCGATCAGATTCAAGCAGAACGGGAGATGGTTCATGTCTGAAGCAAGCCAGATCCTCTCCAATCTACGAATCGAGCAGCGGTCTATCGATGTCCTGATTCCCTATGCCCGGAATGCCAGACAACACTCGGATGCTCAAGTGGCACAGATTGCCGCCAGTATCCGTGAATTTGGCTGGGGTGCGCCAATTCTGGTGGATGGGCAGAACAATGTGATCGCAGGCCATGGTCGATTGCTTGCCGCTCGAAAACTCGGGTTGACCAAAGTTCCCGTGGTGCCCATGACCCACTTGACCGACATCCAGCGCAAGGCATTGATTCTGGCCGACAACAAAATCGGCGAGAATGCCACCTGGAACAATGAACTGCTCGGTCTGGAACTGACCGAACTCAAGGAAGCCGGCGTGGATCTGGATCTCACCGGATTCTCGGCCGAGGAATGGGATGTGCTCATCAATGGGGGCGAACCGGATAATTCAGGACTCACCGATGAGGATGCGGTACCCGAAGTCCAGGAAACTCCGATCTCCAAAACCGGAGATATCTGGATCGTGGGTGAGCATAAAGTGCTCTGTGGCGATGCCACCAAAGCTGGGGACTATAAGAAATTGCTCGGTGACGAACTGGTGGACATGACCTTCACTGACCCACCCTACAATGTGAACTATGCCAACACCGCCAAGGACAAGATGCGTGGCAAGAACCGCCCTATCTTGAACGATAATCTGGGCGAGAATTTCCAGGCATTTCTGGAATCTGCCTGCCAGAACATCCTGAATCTCACCAAAGGCGCGGTTTACATCGCCATGAGTTCCTCAGAACTCGATACCCTGCAGTCGGCATTCAGATCGGCCGGTGGCAAATGGTCAACCTTCGTGATCTGGGCCAAAAACACCTTCACACTGGGTCGTGCCGATTATCAGCGGCAATACGAACCAATTTTGTATGGATGGAAGGACGGTGCCGATCACTACTGGTGCGGCGCCCGTGATCAGGGTGATGTGTGGCAGATCAAGAAACCCCAAAAGAACGACCTTCATCCGACGATGAAGCCAGTGGAACTGGTGGAACGTGCGGTGAGGAACAGCAGCAAGACCCGCGATCTGGTATTGGATCCCTTCGGCGGATCAGGAACCACCCTGATCGCCTGCGAGAAATCCGGGCGGCGAGCGCGGCTGATCGAACTCGATCCCAAGTATGTGGATGTGATCGTGCGCCGCTGGCAGGAATTTACAGGTCAGGAAGCGAAACGCGCCAGTGATGGCGCGAAGTTCAACAATGAAGCATAATCCATTTCATGAGAATTGCGGAGATTGGTAGCGAAGACCCATGTCAAATATTGAATATCCAATTGCAGTGGTGGCGTTGGAAGCACCACCGAGAGCCCGACCTTCCATCTATCCAGAACCCTTCGCCTCACGCATGACGGGGCGCGAAAAACGCGTGCTTGGCGATTTGTTCGGCTTATCGAACTTTGGTGTCAATCTGACGAATCTCGTGCCAGGTGCCTGCTCCTCCTTGCGTCATGCTCACACAAAACAAGATGAATTCGTTTACATCCTATCTGGACATCCAGTTCTCATCACAGATGCTGGCGAGACACTACTAGCACCTGGTATGTGCGCAGGCTTCAAGGCTGGAACTGGCAATGCCCACCAACTGGTCAACCGGAGCGATGCCGACGTGCTTTATCTCGAAGTAGGTGACCGCAGCGCCAGCGACAGTGCGAACTATCCAGACGATGATCTTCAGGCTATATTGGGAAAGGGTGGAAAATGGCAATTTCTCCACAAGGATGGCACCGCCTATTGAGAAGTCACCCCTTCCATCGCTAAACATCTGAGGTAATAAACGCGATCGCCGCCCTCGGGCTTTTCCGATGTGATGGTAAGTCCGAGTTTTTTCTTGAATGCACCGGCAAATGTACCGCGCACGGTGTGCTGCAGCCAACCGGTAACGTCCATGATCTGCGCGATGGTGGCGCCTTCTGGACGCTTGAGCATCGCAATCACCTGCGCCTGTTTGCTGCTGTCTCGAGTGCGGGTGGGTTTCTGAACGGGTTCATTGCTCTGTTCCTCTGCAGCACTGATGACGGCGTCGAGTCCTGCTGGCGTCATCGGCCCTTTGCGTGGCACACCCAAGGCGTCGTAGCCCTCGGCGGCGATAAACCAGTCATCGCCCAGGGGCGTGATCAACGCGCGGTTGAACATGCACTCGATCACTTTCTTGCGCGCGCCGCCCTTGATGTTGTCGGGAAACTCAACGAGTTTGCCTTCCGTTTTTTCGTGGGCGTAGTTCAGGATGAAATACTGGGCAATGGTGAGTTCGGTTTTCATGGCGATTCTCCTGTAGGTATTACTTCTCAGCCACGTTGAGTTTTTCATTCAAGATCGTTATTTCGAGGATTTGGTCCAGGAGTTCTTGCACCCGGTTCAGATCACCCACATGGCCCCAGTGGATTACATCAGGGTTGTGGCCAAAGTGTTCATTGGCCTGTTGTTGCAGTTGGGCGATCTTGTTCTGGATGTCTGCGGCTTTGGCGATATAAGTGTCGCGGGAGGTGGCGGTGGGTTTCATTTTGGTGGTCTCCGGTGTCGTTTGCGTTGATGTGATTAACGCTCTGTTTCGCTGAGAAGCCAAGCGAAAGAAGCGCTATTTTTTCGATCTGTTTGTATCGTGCCGCAACGCGCCCCAACACCCTGTCGATATCCCCGATGCCGGGTGTTACTGGAAATGCCGGGATATTGTGCCGAGCACCAGAGAAAGGCCCGGAAACAATGCGATGAACGACGCGGCAGCGCCACTTCCAGGGGCTACGGCGCGCGCTGGCGGCAGGCACGGGCTGTGTTCCTGGCAACGCACCCCCTGTGCGCGGCGTGCGAAGGAAAAGGTCGAATCACTCCGGCCCAGGTCGTCGATCATGTCATTCCTCACCGGGGTGACAAGCAGTTGTTCTGGGACAGGAACAACTGGCAGGCGCTATGCAAGCGCTGCCACGATATCAAAACCACCCGCGAGGACGGCGGGTTCGGCAATCCGAGCAACCGGTAGGCCGGTCAAATCCTTGTAACCTTTCCGCACGGGACCGCGCGCCTGCCCAAATTTTTGCGCGTGCAAATTCAAAATGTTTTTTTTGGGGAAAACGACCCGGACTCCGCGCCAGTGCTGAATTTAACGGCTTTTCTGGGGGCGAATAAAAATCAAAAGGATTCTTTAATGGCTGCTGGTGGCAAACGTTACGGTGCGGGACGAAAACCTCTACCTGTGGCAGTGAAGAAGATCAAGGGAACGCTACAGAAGTGCCGCATCAATCTGCGTGAGCCCCGTCCTTCCGGATTATTGGGGGATCCTCCTGCCTACATGACGGAAACTGCCCAGGAGGCCTGGCGCTATGCCGTATCCAATGCGCCCGCCGGATTGCTGTTCCCTCTGGACGCGGCGGTGTTGGAACGGTGGGCCAATTGTGCCGGGATGTACCGGGAGGTCTTGGCAAAGATCAACCAATCCGGAATCGGCGGCATGCTGATCAAGACGCCCAGCGGCGTCCTGCGCCGTTCACCCCTGATGGATGTGATCCGGGATCTGGCTATGGAAATGAAGGGGTATGAGTCGGAGATGGGCTTTACCCCGGCCAGTCGTGGGAGGATGAGCGTTGTGCCGGGCGCAGTCGAGGAGCACAACCCCTGGGATGACATTGCTTGAGCGCGATTATGTCAAAGAGGCCACCCGATATGCGCACGGAGTGATCGGAGGGGACATCGGGGCATGCCGCTGGGTTCAGCGGGCGTGCCAGAGGCAACTGGATGACCTGAAGCGATACAAGGGCAAATCGAGTCCCTTTCGCTTCAATCCGCTGCTCAAAAACAAGGCTGGTCGCAGCTACCGTCCTGCCGATAACATCTGCGCCTTTATCGAGCACTTGCCCCATGTGAAGGGGCCGTTGGCAGGACAGCCCATCCATCTGGAACCCTGGCAGGTGTTCATCTTGTCCACGGTGTTTGGGTGGGTAAAACCAACAGGCCGCCGCCGCTTTCGACGCTCCTACATCGAGGTCCCGCGCGGTAATGCCAAATCCACCCTATCCTCGGCAGTGGGACTGTATATGCTGGCGGCCGATAATGAAGGTGGTGCCGAGGTATATTCTTTGGCCACCACCCGCGATCAGGCGAGAATCGTGTTTGGCGATGCTCAGACCATGGCGCGCAAAAGTCCGGGTTTTCGAGGTCGATTTAAAGTGACCGTGGGCGCACATAATATCCATGTGCTGGAGTCTGGTTCAAAGTTCGAGGCATTGTCCTCCGAAGGATCAACCCTGGACGGTCTCAACATCCATTTCGGATGCGTGGACGAATTGCACGCTCATAAAACCCGCACCGTCTACGATGTGGTAGAAACTGGCACCGGCAAGCGCGATAACTCGCTCCTCTGGGTCATCACCACTGCCGGGAGCAACCGTGCGGGAATCTGTTACGAGACCCGTACCTTTGTTACCAAACTGCTCGAAGGATTGTTCGAGGATGACTCCCAGTTCGGGATCATCTACGGACTGGATGACACCGATGACTGGACCAGCGAGGAAGCCCTGCTCAAGGCGAACCCAAACTGGGGTATTTCAGTGCGCTCCGAGGTGCTTCTTCCCTTGCAGGCCAAGGCCATGCAGATGCCCAGTGCCATCAATAACTTCAAGACCAAGCATCTCAACGAGTGGGTCAATGCCGATACCGCGTGGATGGACATGCGCTCGTGGGATGCCTGTGCGGATCCCTCTCTCAATGAGGATGAGTTTATTGGCGAGGAGTGCTATGTGGCGCTGGATCTGGCGAGCAAGGTGGATATCGCTGCTAAGGCCAAGCTGTTTCAACGCGATGGCAAGTTTTATGTCTTCCTGAACTACTATCTGCCTGAATCTGCTGCAGACGATGGCCGCAACAGCCAGTATTCCGGGTGGGCACGGCAGGGATTACTGACCCTCACTCCGGGCAATGTGACGGATTTCGATCAGATCGAAGCAGAATTGGTGGCAGATGCCAGCCGGTTCCAGATCGTGGAGGTGCCCTTTGACCCCTTTCAGGCGACCCAACTGTCCAGCCACATGCTGGCAGAAGGCTTACCCATGGTGGAAATGCGTCCCACAGTGCTCAATTTCTCTGAACCCATGAAACAACTGGAGGCGCTGGTGCTGCAGAAGCGATTTGTTCACAACGGTGATCCGATTCTGGCCTGGATGATCTCCAATGTGGTCTGCCACCGCGACCAGAAGGACAACATCTACCCAAGAAAAGAGCGCGAGGAGAACAAGATCGATGGGGTGGTGGCGCTGATCATGGCCCTGGGGCGTCAGATGGTGCCGAGTGACAATCAAACGCCTATTCTTGGCTCAGATTACCAGTTGATGGTGGTGTAAATGGGGATCCGCTCATGGCTCTCGAGTTTCAAGGCCAATTCTGACCGCTCGCCTTGGGGCAACTTTTGGTTCGAGCCGGTGGGCGTGCATACCACGGCGGGCATACGGGTCACAGCAGACAACGCCCTGCAACTCTCGGCGGTGTTTGCCTGCGTGCGCATCATTTCGAGCCAGTTCGCAAGCCTGCCCTTTCGCCTGTACCAGAACCGGCCTGATGGCGGGAAAGATCGCGTCACAAATCACCCCATCTATCGATTGCTCGCAAAGCGCCCCAACCAATATCAGAACGCCTTCGAGTGGCGCGAGATGATGGCCGGTCACCTGGTGCTCAGGGGCAATGCCTTCAACCAGATCGTGGCCAACCGCCAGGGCGAGATCACGGCACTGATTCCCCTGCACCCGGATCGGGTCACCATCGATCTCCTGTCGAACGGGGATTATCGCTACCGATACAGCACGCTCACCGGGACGGAGCAGATTTACCCGCGCGGCCAGATCTGGCACCTGCGCGGGCTCTCCTCCGACGGTATCATCGGACTCTCCCCCATCGCGCTGGCGCGCAGTGCCATGGGCGGTGCCCTGGCAGCCCAGGATTATGGCTCGCGCTTCTTTGCCAACGATGCCAAGCCGCTGTCCGGTTATATCGAATACCCCGGCTCCTTCAAGGACAAGATGGCCCGCGATCAATTCCGGGAGTCCCTGCAGGAAGCCCAGACGGGAGCGAACCGCGGCAAGATCGCGGTGTTCGAGTTCGGGATGAAGTATCACCAACTGGGGCTCACCAATGAGGATGCCCAGTTTCTGGAAACCCGCAAGTTTCAGGTAAATGACATCGCTCGCTGGTTTGGGGTACCTCCCCACAAGATCGGGGATCTGGATCGATCCACCAACAACAACATCGAACAGCAGGCCCAGGAATTCGTGCAGGAGTGCCTGGGTCCCATGGCTGAGCGCTGGGAAGCCAGCATCGAAGCCGAATTGCTGCTGGATGATGACGATCTGGAAGCGGAATTCCTGTTCTCCCAATTGCTGCGCGGAGATTCGGAAGCCCGGGCCCAGTATTACAACGCCGGTATCAACGCAGGCTGGCTCACCCGCAACGAAGCGCGGCTCAGTGAGAATCTGAACCCGCTCCCCGGTCTTGATCACCCCCTGCGGCCCTTGAACATGGCCGAGGAATCGGGCGACGACCAACCCTCGAAACTGGCCCTCACAGGACGACCACGATGAAACGCTCCCTTTTGCTTGCTCAGATCATGAGCACCCCCTGGGCCTTGATGCCGGAAACCCTGAATGCCATGGCAGGTATCCTGCGCCGCTGGCGAGTGGGCGATCCGATCCCCGCCGCAACACTTCAACACATCGAAGCGGATCAGGGCGTGCGTACCGCCAGGAAAGCCGCCAACACCCAGGCGGGAAGCGGCCAGATTGCCGTGCTCCCCCTCTATGGAATCATCACCCAGCGGGGGAACATGGTGGATGCCTTGAGCGGTCCGGGCAGTTGCTCCACCCAGCAGTTCGCCGCCTCCTTGACTGATGCCTTGAATGACCCTGCGGTGGAACAGATCCTGATCGATATCGACTCTCCGGGCGGGAGCGTCTATGGCGTGGAAGAACTGGCCGCTCAAATCCTGGCTGCACGGGGACAGAAACCCGTCGTGGCCGTGGCCAACAGTCTCGCGGCTTCCGCCGCCTACTGGATCGGGTCTGCCGCCAGTGAATTTTATTGCACGCCCGGTGGCGAAGTGGGCTCCATCGGGGTGTGGCAGGCCCATGAGGATCTCTCCGATGCGCTCAAGTACGAGGGCATCGATGTGACGCTGATCTCGGCCGGAAAATTCAAGGTGGAGGGCAATCCGTACGAGCCCCTCACAGCAGAAGCAACCGCCTTCCTGCAATCGCGGGTGGATGATTATTTCAATGCTTTTGTGGCCGCCGTGGCTCAGGCGCGGGCCGTAAATGCGGACGAGGTAATCAACGGCATGGGCCAGGGACGAGTGCTGGGAGCCTCAGCGGCACTCAGTCTGAACATGATCGACGGCATCCTGACCTTTGATCAGGTCGTCAGTTTGATGCAATCTCGGATAAAACCGAAGGCCTCTCGTTTGTCTCAAGCCAGGAACTCATTGGCGCTGATGTGATGAAGTGGTTTCAATATAGGGGAAATTCTGGGTTTATGTTACGCTTGCTCGCAAGCAGAAGATAGAATTTGAAAACATACAACCGAACCCAAACCGATTCACCAAAAGGAGTGGGCCAATGATTTACAAAGGGAGTTGCCACTGCGGTCAGATTGCATTTGAAGCCGAGGGGGATCTCGAAAAAGTCATGGAGTGTAATTGCTCCATTTGCAGCAAACGTGGCTCACTCCACTGGTTTGTCGCACGCGAGAATTTTCGTTTACTCACGCCCGAAGACAACCTTGGCACCTACACCTTCAACAAGCATCGAATTAAACATCGCTTCTGCCCCAATTGCGGGTGTGCGCCGTATGGGGAAGGCACCACCCCTTCGGGGAGCTACAGGGTTGCCATCAATGCCCGTTGCCTGGATGGCGTCGACTTGTCACCCCTGAAGGTGGGGCATTTTGATGGTCGCAGCCTTTAACCTCGTATGTCCACTGATGGATCTCAGGTCTGCGAGCTGGCAAGTCTCGAAAAGTCTTGAATCACATATTGTTGGTAGCGTTCCTTGATGTACTCGGATTTCTCACCGGTTTTTCTATCGGTGCGTTTTCCATTGAACCAGATACTGCGTAGCCCTGCATTCTTGCCATTCTTGTTTTGAACGGACTCTCGGATAAATTCTTCTGACGACATAAGCAAAGTCGTATCGAGGCGTTCAGAGTAAAAAAACAAACCAGTAATCTGATCGCTTTTCATGCGGTATGGCCGCGAAAAGTGCTGCATCTCCAGAAACCACAGTCTTTGAACGAGCCTTGATCTGAACAAGAGCAATAGAACCATCCTTGCGTCGGACGATGGCGTCGACCGCGTGGTCGTCTACGAGAGGAATATAAACATCCATGCCATCCTTGAGCATACGACCAATCACCCAGTATTCGATGCGTTTACCAAAACCGGCCGAATGGCGGAAAGAAGTCGCCATAAGTTCCTCCATTGATTGCTGTGGAATTTCCAATGAATGCCACACCCACTCCAGGTGACGCTCCATCGAGTTTCATCTTGTCCTGACAAGGTGTCCATTTTGCAAGTCAACCAACCCGCTCAGGCGGGTTTTTTTATGTCTGGAGAATCCCATGAGTAAACAACTGCGCGAGTTACAGGCTCGTAAAACCGCTCTGGTCAAAGAGGCCCGTGCCCTGACGGATCAGGCGACCGCCGAGGGGCGCGATCTGACCGATGAAGAGGCCAAGGCCTTTGAGGGGTACAAGACCCGTATCGAATCCCTGAACGCCGCCATCGAGCGTGAGCATACCCTGATCGCGGAAGAAGCCCAACTCGGCATCGAATCCGCCCTGCCCTCCATCACCGTCACAGAAAATGTGGCTTCAGACCCCAAGGGCGGGTTCAAGAATTTCGGAGAATATGCCTATGCCGTACATCAGGCAGGATTGCCCGGTTTGCCCGTGGATGTGCGTCTTTCCATGCTGCGCAATGCAGCGGCGCCTGGCCTCTATGGTAGCGAGAGCGCCGGTGCCGACGGGGGGTTTCTCATCCCCCCACAATTTGCCAAGGATATCTTCCAACTGTCCCTCGATGACGAGGCGTTTTTGCCTCTGACCGACAACATCGAAGTCAGCGGCAACTCCCTGGTACTGCCCAAGGACGAAACCACGCCCTGGGGCACGGACGGGATTACCGTGGCCTGGCAGGGAGAAGGTACGGCTGCCATCCCCAGCAAACCCAAACTGGGCACGGCGTCGCTACGCCTCAAGAAACTCATGGCTCTGGTGCCCATCACCGACGAACTTCTGTCGGACACCGACGCGCTGACGAGTTATACCCCCAAGAAGGTGGCTTCCCGCATGCAATGGAAGATCAACGAGAGCATCCTCTTCGGAAGTGGCTCCGGGTTGCCTCAGGGCGCCTTGAGCGGCAAGGCCCTGGTCACCATCCCCAAAGATTCGGGCCAGGCCACCAACACCCTCACGCCCACCAATCTTGCCAACATGATCGCGGCATTGCCACCAGGGAGTTTCAAGAAAGCGGTATGGATCGTGAACAACAGTGTGTTGCCAGCACTCTTCACCCTCACCTTGGGGAACTACCCCATCTACCTGCCCCTGGGCGGTGGAGTCGCCGCCTTCCGTGGCTCGCCCTACGGCACACTGCTGGGGCGCCCGGTCTTTGTATCGCAACACGCCGCCGCCTTCTCGTCCCAAGGGGATGTGCTCCTGGTGGACCTGACCTACTACCAGACCATCACCAAGGTCGGCGGCATGGAAACCGCCACCTCCATGCATCTGTACTTCGATGCGGACGCCACGGCCTTTCGTACCATCTTCCGCATGGATGGCCAGCCCAAGATTGCCGCCCCCATCATCCCAGCCAAGGGCAGTGCCAGCCTCTCGCCCTTCGTGCAACTGGCCGCTCGTTAATCGTTCAAGGACAAGATCATGGATATGAATAGCAAAGCATCCGAATTTCTGGCACTACTCGCCAGTATCAACCCCTCATCCCAGGCCGTGGGCTCGCTCACCACCGGCTGGGTGTCGATGTCCAATGTGCGCACCCTGCTGGCGATCATCAGCACCGGCACCCTGGGCGCCTTATCCACCGTGGATGCCAGTCTCAGCCAGGCAATCGACGCCCTAGGGACAGGGGCAAAACCCATTGTTGGCAAAGCCATTACCACGCTCACCGGTGCGGGCAGTGTTCAGGCACTGATCAACCTGCAGGCCCATGAACTGGATGTGGCCAATGGGTTTGGTTATGTGGATCTCACCGTCACGGTAGGCGTCGCTGCCAGCGAAACCGCCGCCTTTCTCCTGGGTGCCTCCACCCGCTATGAACCGGCCAGCGCCTATAATCAGGCTGGCGTCACCCAGATCGTCGGCTGATCCATGCCCCTGCAACTGATCAGTGGACCCGTGGTGGAGCCCGTCTCGCTGCTCGAGGCCAAGGCCCATTTACGGGTAGACATTCCCGATGATGACGCACTGATTTCCGCCCTGATCACAGCAGCCAGGCATTATGCCGAGACGCTCACCCGCCGGGCATTCATCGCACAAAGCTGGAAACTGGTGCTCGATTCCTTTCCGGGGCCCACCCTGATCGGCATCCCCAGGGGAAAGCCTTTCACCCTGCCCGGTCACGCCATCATCCTCGAAAAGTCACAGGTCCGTGTGGTCAACACCATCCAGTATCTGGATATGAATGGCGTCAGTCAGATCATGCCACCGGCCAATTACACCGTGGACACCACCTCGGAACCGTGCCGGATCACCCCGGTATTCGGGCAGATATGGCCCATTCCACTCCCTCAGATCGGCGCCATCGAGGTGGATTTTGTGGCAGGATATGCCGGACCCTTCGTTGCAGATACAGCCAACAGCACTATCTCGATACAGGGACCGTGGTTCCCGACGCAACCTTTTGTGCTCTCCAATTCCGGCGGTGCGTTGCCCTCCCCTTTGCAACCTGCCACCAATTACTGGATTCAGTCGATGCCGGTACCAGGATGGTTCACCCTGACAGCCAATCCGGGAGGAGCGCCCATCACCCTCACCGACAGCGGCACAGGTACCAACCTGGTGGGCGCCGTACCGGAAGGCATCAAAGCCTGGATCAAAGTACGTGTCGGAGCCCTGTATCAGCATCGGGAAGAAATGGCCACGGCAGGCCGCGGTGAAAAAATCGAGCCACTGCCCTTCATGGATCGGCTGCTGGACCCATATAAGGTGGTGTTCTGATGGGTATCGTCTCGTCCGGCATTCTCGATCAACGCATCACGATTCAGGCATTGACGGTGGTACGGGGTGCACTGGGAGGCCATGATGAGACCTGGTCGACACTGGCCACTGTCTGGGCTCAGACACTCGACATGACCGGACGTGAGATCTTTCAGGCCAAGGCCATGGGGAGTAGTTCGACGATGCTCGTAACCATTCGCTATCGTTCCGATGTCAAAGCCAGTCAACGCGTCCTCTTCTCCGATGGATCCATGGCCCGGATCGAGTGGATTCGCCATGTCACCCGCAAGGAAAGGCTGGAACTCTACTGCCTGATACTCGATGACTGATATCGAAGTCAAAGGACTCTCCGAATTGCAGAAACTGCTCGATGAACTCCCGGCACGTATTGAGGCTAATGTAGTACGCGGGGGACTGCGCGCTGCCGCCAAGGTGATCCGCGATGAGGCCCGTCGCTTATGCCCGGTGGGCGATGCGAGCAACCTGCCCAAGGGACATAAACCGGGTGCGCTGCGCGATTCCATTCGGGTGTCGGTGTCATCCCGCCACGGCATCGTAACAGCCAGCGTCAAGGCCGGCGGCAAGAACCATGTCTACTATGCCCACATGGTGGAGTTTGGCACGGCGCGCCATCTGATCAAGCCCAAGCGCCGCAAGAGCCTGTTCATCGCCGGACTGTTCAAAGAGGTCATCGATCATCCAGGCGCCGGCAAAGAGCCCTTCATGCGCCCGGCGCTCGACGACAAGGTGGATGAGGCCATCACCACCTTTGCCGAATATATAAAGAATCGTCTGGAGACGGAGGTCAAGAAATGAAAGCCGAACAGGCAATCTATGCCCTGCTCGATGCCTCACCTGCTCTGGCAACCCTGGTGGGAAATCGGATTTATCTCGACACCCGACCCGAAGCCGATCCGCTGCCTGCCGTGGTCTATGAACTCATCTCGGATCGCCAGAACAACACCCGGGTGGGTGAACCGGAGACCGCCGTGGCACGGATTCAGGTCAACTGTCTGGGACAGATGGCCGAAGATGCCGCCAATGTGCGCAGAGCCGTGCGACTGGCCTGTCACAACCAAGCCGGTGTCTTGGGTGGGGTCACGGTACTGGCCTGCATTCAGGCGGGCGCCGGTGCCGACTCCTACGACGAACTGGTGAACATCTACATGAAACCCATGGATTTTACGGTGCACTACCTGCGCTGAACAGGAATCAACCCGCCAGTTTGGCGCTTGCCAGACGGTTCAGGCTAACCCCTTGCTCGGCGGCTTGCAGTGCCAGGGAGCGATGCACTTCAGGGGGAATGCGCACCCGAAATTCACCGCTGTAGTGCTTTTCGGCAAGGGGCTTCGGCACCTCTTCGTCATTGGCTTGCATGTCCACAACGGTATCCGCCACCAGTTGCCGGATACCCTTCAGAGCCGTTTCAGGAGTCCGGGCAAGCCAGGACAAGGATGGAAATTCAGTGCACAGCCCTACCGACTCCTGATCTTCAGGAGACCAAGTGACACGGTAAGTGTAATGATCAGCGCTCATGACGTATATCCTCCAGTTTCTCGATGGCAAGCAGTACCTGGCGCACCTGGTAGACCTTGGCCTTGCCTTTGTCATCCTGGATGTTGATTCGTGGATCTCCTACCCAGGGCGTTTTGAAGATCGCATGACTGGTGCCCGATTGACGAGGCTGGCCAAAATACTCCTCACAAATTTTTTTGAGATCGCCAAAGCGGACATTGGCGGGTTCACGCCGCATTTGCTCGAGGATTTTTCGGGAAGCCGCCATGAGCAAATGGTATCAATATTGGCACCGCATTTCAAGACATACCACCAATAATCCCACATAACCCCCACCTGTTGGCCACGCAAGTAACTTTTTTGGAGAAGCGCCCATGATTACCTTTGGCTCCGGATACCTCTACGGAATCAGCAGCAACACAAATTCCACCCCACGCAAATTCGGCACCCTGCAGGATGTCACCTTCGATTTCACCTTCACCACCAAAGAACTCTACGGCCAGCAGAGCTTTGCGGTGGACGTGCGGCGCGGGGAAGGCAAGTTCACCGGCAAGTCCAAATTCGCCAACATCAGCGGCGGCCTGGTCAACGACATCTTCTTTGGTCAGAGTGCCACTCCCGGGTTGATTCTCTCCGCCATCGGAGAACCCGGCAGCATTCCGGCGGCAACCCCTTATACGGTGACGGTGGTCAACGCCGCCACCTTCGACACCGATCTGGGCGTGGTCTATGCCACCAATGGAATCCCCTTCACCAAGGTGGCCTCCAGCCCTGCCACGGGCCAGTATGCCGAGGCCAGCGGAGTGTATTCATTTTCTGCAGGGGATGCCGGCCTACCGGTGCTGATCGATTACCTCTACACCACGGCTACCGGTGGAACCCGGATTGCACTCACCAACCAGATCATGGGCACGACCCCCACCTTCATGGCCATCTTCACCGCCCATGTGGGTCCCATGGTAGCCACCCTGAAACTCAACCAGTGCACCTCCACCAAACTCGCCTTTGCCACCAAACTCGAGGACTATGCCATCCCGGAAATGGACTTCAGCATCATGGTGGATTCCAGCAACACCCTGGGTGTACTCTCCATTGCAGATTGAGGTGAATCATGATCATTGGTCAAGAAATCAAACTGGGCGAGACCACCTTCGTCTGCCCACCAGCCCCCTTTGCCTGCGTGCGCAAGTACGAGGACATCTTCAACGGCAAGTCGGATGCCACCCTGAACCAGATGTCCGACATCCTCTTCGCCAGTCTCAAGCGCAATTACCCGGAACTCGAGCAGGAGCAATTCGAGTTCCATAACCTGGACATCGCCAATTTCCGCTCGGCGTTTCAGATCTGTCTCTCGGTCAATCAACCGCCAGGAATCGAGCCGGGGGAGCCCCATCCGGGGAAGCCATAGATTGGGATGAGATTTACTGCCAGATCATCGACCGCACTGGTTGGAGCTGGGAGTACATCGACACCCGGATGGATATACCCCGGTTTTATGCGCTGAAGCAGTATTGGGCCCGGCACCCACCCCTGCGTGACATGGTCCAGGCCTATCTGGGCATCAAGACCAACACCCCAGCCGTTACATCGAACCCCACAACCAGAACACCGAATTCATCTACCCATAATACCCCAGCGGATCTCGATGCCTTCATCCAGATGTTTCAGGCGGCAGGGGGACGACGAGGATAACCATGGCATCCAAAATCGGATCTCTCGAGATCGACATCAAGGCCAACATCGCGCGACTGTCTCAGGACATGCAGGCAGCCAAGAATGAAGTCCAAAAGTCCACCCGGGGCATTCAGGCTCATGTGGCCGAAATGCAAAAGAACCTCCAGGAGCACATGGACGGGGTCAAGAAATCCCTCGAGGTGTTCAAAGTCCTGGGCGAATTGGGTGGATTGACCGAGGTGGGTGCCAAACTGCTGGAACTGGGCAAGGCAGCGGCGGAATATGGCGATGAAATCGAGCACGCATCCCGCAAGACCGGGATTTCAACCGACACGCTGCAGGGACTCAAATACGCTGCCGCGCAAAGCGATGTGTCGTTCACCCAACTGCAACAGGGGTTGTTTCGGCTCTCCCGTGCCATGGCCTCGGTGGGTCAAGGCAACAAACAGGTGGCCGGAGCCTTTCAATCGGTGGGCTTGAGTGCCTCGGCGCTCAAAAACATGCAGTTGCAGGATGTGCTCATCCAGGTGAGTGACGCCTTCGCCAAGAGCCGGGATGGTGCCGCCAAGACCGCCCTCGCCATGCAACTCTTCGGGCGTGCCGGGGCAGATCTGATTCCCTTTCTGGATCAGGGCTCGCAGAACATCGATGCACTGACAAAGAAGGCTCAGCAATTGGGGCTGGTATTGAATGACCAGGCCATCGCAAAAGATGCCGAGTTCAACGAGAGCCTCAAATCTCTCGGCGCACAACTCAAGATGGCCGCCGTGGGATTCGGCTCCCAACTCACCCCGGCGATCAAAACCATGACCGATGCTCTGGCGCAGAGTCTGAAGCCTGGGGGATTGCTGGCCGATACCCTGAAGGCTTTGGCCGAGGCGCTCAAATATCTGGTGGTGGGATTGAATCTCGCCTGGCAATCGCTCGAAGTGGTCACGGCCGCCATGGCCGGGGCCATCGTGACGGTGGCGGGCGTCATCAACTCCGCCTTGCACCTCGACTGGAACGGCATCAAAGCGGCCTGGAATCGAGGGCTCACCGAGACCCGACTCGCGGTGGACCAACAGGTGGGCTCCATGATGCACACCGTACTGGCTTTCAAGGGAGAACTTGGCTCGGTCGGTGAAGGGGGTGGGAAGAAATCAGCGCCCTTGGGTCAGTTGTCGATGCCGGTGGTAACTGGAAGTTCGCACGGCTCCAAAAGCCAGATGGGGGCGTGGCGCGCCCAATTGACTCAAAAGCAGGATCTGGAAGGGGCCTATCACGAACTCTCCAAGCAGGACGAACTCGCCTTCTGGCAGGCCAAGCTCCTGCTGGCCAAGAAAGGCACGGCAGACTACAACGCCGTTCTGCACGAGGTGGTCACGCTACAACGCCAGATTTACAAAACCCAGGTCTCGGAAGCGCGCACCGCGAGTGCAGAGAAACTGTCGCTCAAGTTGCAGCAACTCAACAGCGAGGCCAATCTCGAACGCAACCACCTCAAAGAGGTCACCCGGAATAACCAGTTTCTGCTCCAGTCCGGCAAGATCACGAGCGATCAGAAACTGGCTCGTGATCAGGATGTCGCCAATCAGGAATACGCGATTTCCCTGGATTTGCTGGCCAAGAAACTGGAACTCTACCAGGCCGATGCCAAGGCACGCGCCAAGATCGATGACGAGATCGTCAAACTCAACGCCGATCGGGAAGCCCAGATCACCCAGGCAACACAGACGGCGGTGCTGGATAACCAGAAGTCCTACCAGCAGATGTTCTCCCCCATCACATCCGCCTTCGATACCTCCATCAAGGGCATCATCATGGGGACGCAGACCTGGCAGCAGGCATGGCAGCGCAGTCTCGTTTCCATCCTGTCCTCCTTCATCGATACCGGCATCAAGATGGTGAGCACCTGGGCTTCGCAGCAGTTGGCCATGACGCTGGCCACCACGGCGCAAAACGATGTGCGAATGGCCTCCAACCAGATGGCCAGCACTTCGAGCCTGGCCACCAGCGCCCTCACCATCGTCAAATCCATCATGAACAGTGCCTCCGAGACCTTTGCCGGGATCTTCGGGTTTCTCGCCCCCACCATGGGCCCCTATGCCGCCGCGCCTGCCGCCGTGGGAATGGGAGCCGTGGCGGCAGTGGCAGGGTCGGTGGCCTCCAGCGCCGGAGGTGAGTGGAACATCCCCGTAGACCGGCTGCAATTCGTGCACCGGAACGAAACCATCCTGCCCGCCGGGATTGCCGGGGGGCTGCGTTCCCTGGTGGAAGGAGGAGGTTCATCGTCCACCACCCATGTGCACATTCACGCCACCGACTCCCAGAGCGTGGAGCGTCTGTTCAGAAACAATGGCGCAGCCCTGGCTGCCGCCCTCAAAAATCACCTCAGAAACTTCGGAAACTGATCCCATGGAAGAACGACGCCGGGCGCTGCTCTCGGAAGAGCAGCATCGATCCCTTATCGACGCCATTCAGGAGGCGATCCGGTCTGGATTCACCGCCACTGCCCTCCCCCAGGAACAACATCGTGTGCATCACGAATACCTGTCCACCCTGCTCGAAGATCGCCAACGACGCCTCCTTCGCAACGAAAAAATCAAGACGAGTGTGCTGGGCTGGCTCGTGATCACGGTGCTGGGTGGCATCGGCACCGGGGTTTATCAACTATTCATTGGAGCAAAGGAGCACTGGAAATGAGCCCGGAAGATTTTATCAACGCCATCAAGGAATCCGCCCTGACCTGTCAGAAGACCGACGGGATTCCCGCCAGTTTCACCATCGCCCAGGCCGCACTGGAATCCGGCTGGGGGGAATCGCGTTTGACGCGGGAGTCCAACAACCTCTTCGGCATCAAGGCCGATCCCGGCTGGACGGGGGAACGCACCCGCATTGCCACCACCGAGTATGTCGCGGGGGTGACCAGGACGGTGGATGCCTGGTTTCGCAAGTACCCCAACTGGCAGGCCTCGATCCTCGATCACGCGAAGTTTCTCAAAGAAGCGCGCTATGCCGCCGCCTTCAGGGCCGGCAGTGGCGTCACCTTCGGCTACGCCATCGCGAGCGCGGGCTATGCCACCGATCCCAATTACGGCACCAAGATCGCGCGCGTCATCCATACCCATGGGCTGGCGAACCTCGATGCCACGGCATCCGAATCAGCCCCCGTCATTCAAACCACACAGGAGAACCTCATGCAGAAACTACTGGCGCTTTGGAGTGTATTCAAGGTCGGGGAATCCGTCGCCAATCCCACCCTCTGGAAAACCGGCGCCATCACCGTGACCCTGCTCTCCCCCCTGATCCTGAAACTGGGAGATCTGTCACAAGCCCTGGGCTTCGCCATCCCCGTCACCGAACAGCAGGCCGGCCTGATCGCCGGCGGAATCGTGGCCATCACCAACATCGTGGTCCACCTGGTGGCCAACAAGGACATGGGGGTCCATTGAAAGTCCTGCTGGCCCATCTGCTGTCCGGATGTGCCAGTTGCCACCCCGCCTTCGGGCTCGACTGGCCCGAGGGCATCGATCCCGGAGACACCGCCGCCCTCGAAAGAGCTTTACAAAAGGGAGACGCGCTGCCCTTTCTGATCAGCGCGAAGTGTAAATTTTAGGAGAAACTCATGAGTCTGATCGATACCCTGGAAAGTGATACCAAATCCACTCTGGATGCTTTGAAGACCGATTTCGCGGTATTCGAGAGCTGGCTGTCGCAAAACCCCATCGGCGCCCAGATCGTCACCGATTTCAAGGCGGCCGTGGCCGAACTCAACACCGTGGCAGTGACCGATCTGGAAAATGCCGTCAAGCAGATCGGCATCGCGGTGTTGAAGAGCACCGCGACGGGCAGCGGCACGGGAGCGGCCATCACCGTCGGCATCGATGCCGCGCGTGCCGCCTTTACCACCTTGGGTCGCGCCATCACGGAAAAAACCATCACCACCCTGGCCACCACCGTGGTCAATGGGGTGAACAGCATCAAAACCGCCTGACACCTCAGGTAGTGCGCGCCTTGCAGGGGAGCAATCCCTTGCAGGGAGCAATCCCTTGCAGGGAGCAATCCCTTGCAGGGGGCAATCCCCTGCATCTCCTCTCACCCTTCATGACGAATCCCACCCATGGCACTCATCCTTTGTGACGGCTTCGACAAATACGGGCAGATGTCCGACCCCAACTATGATGGCTGGTCAGGAGCGGGTACCGGTAACTATACCGCCCTCATCCCCGGTCGATTCGGGTTGCCCGGCAAAGCCTATGCCCTGGGCCAATATGGCTCCATCACCCGCAACCTGCCGGGAAATTACTCGACCTTCTATCTGGGACTTGCCGCCAATGGCACTTTCCAGATCACGTTCAACGATGTGAACTTCAACCAGTTCTGGGTCTATGCCGTCAATTCGGTGGTTCAGGTGGGACGGGGCAATTCCCCCAACAACCTGCTCACCCAATCGCTTTCGGGTGCTGTGCCCAGCAGCGGCTGGTACTTTCTGGAAATCGGCGCGACGGTCGGGGCGGCTGGCAGCATCACCGTGAACATCAATGGCAATACCGTACTCGATGTGTCTGGCATCAACATCCAGACCAGCACCAATGCCAGCATCAACAATGTGCGATTTGATGGAGGGATGCTGATCGATGACCTGTACTTCTGCGACCACACTGTCGGGCTAGGCGCTCACCCCTGCAACACCTTCCTGGGCGACAAGCGGATCCGCACGGTCTATCCCAGCGCCAATGTCAGCACGGCATTTACGCCATCGAGCCCCGTATCGGCAGGCCAACTGGCCCAAGGCAACGGCAGTAACTGGCAGACCCTCTCGGCCAACAGCCTGATTTTGACGCTCCCGGACAATCCTCTGACCAATCTACCCGGCGTCGGCAACGGAAACATGGACGATCCCCTCACCGGGGTGGCCCCGCGCATGGCACGCGACTGCACCCTCACGAGTTTGAGTCTGTACGCCCAGACCAATTATCCCGCGTTGAAGATACGCCCGGTGATCGCCTCGATCAACCCGGTGAACGGCATGCCGCTCTCCATTCTCTATGCCGGTGACGAGAAGATCGGGCTCACCACCGGACAAAACACCCTGACCTTCTCCTCCGTGACGGCATCCGTCACCAAAGACGTGACCTACGCCCTGGGATTCATCACCGATACCAGTTTTGCATTCAACACCTTCAGCGTCTATGCCTACGGCAATCCCCTGGCCGCCGTCTATCCGCTCGCCTATATCTCTCCCCCCACCATCCCAGGCCCACTGCCCACCGGCCCTGCCATCACCAATGACAAACTCAACATCGGCTATACCTATACGCTGACCAACTATGCCGCCGTATCCGAAGATGGCCTGGATGGAGACACCAGTTTCAACAGCAGCGCCACCGTGGGCGCCACGGATCTCTTTGCCACCAACGCCGGATTGCCGGCGGGAGCCACGGTATACGCCGTGCGACTCAGTGGGGCTTATCGCAAGGATGATGCCGGCACGCGCCAGATCGCCAACCTGGTGAAGACCGGAACCGTTCAGTCCGTCGGCGCCACACAAAATGTCGGCACCAGTTACCAGTATCTCAGTGATGTCTTTGCCGTCAACCCGGCCACGGGAGCCAGTTGGCTCACGACGGATGTCAATGCCCTCGAAATCGGTTACCAGGTCATCCGTTGAACCATGCCCAATCGCCTCACTCAACTGACCACGGAAATCCTGGAAACCGGAGTTCCCTGGGCCCGCATCGGTCAATTCACCGCAGAAATCGTCGTGGACGACGACCCATCCGCCACCCTGAGCCAGTTGTTGGCGGAAGTTCTGACGGATGACGACCCCAAGGTTCGCACCCCCCAACTCTGTGCCGAAATCCTCTATGAATTCGCCATGGCCCGGATCTCCCAGTTTTGGGCCGAAATCCTGGCGGACGACGATCCCACCCCCCACGCCTCACAACTGGTCGCCGAGGTGCTCTATCAGTATCCCAGTCCACCATTCCCGGAATTCACCATGAGCAACCTGATCTTCCCCACACTCCCCGGACTACAGTGGAATGTCAAAAAGTCTCCCCAGTTTCATACCACCATCGTCAAACACACCTCGGGTCGGGAAACCCGTGTGGCCAATTACGCCTATCCCCTGTGGAAATGGGAAATGTCCTACGAATTGCTGCGCGAAACCCAGGGATATGCAGAATTGCAGGCCCTGTGCGGATTCTTTCTGGCGCGCTCGGGCAGTTTCGATACCTTCCTGTTCGCCGATCCGGCAGAATCCAATGCCGTATCCGGCTATACGCTGGGAATCGGCGATGGGTTCACCGCCGAATATCCGCTCACCAAATCCTATGCCGGCTTCATCGAGCCGGTGGGGTATGTGGACATCACCACCCTCCAGGTCATGCTCGATGGAGTGCAGGAATTTACACCGGCCACCTGGACGCTGGTGACCCCCAACACCCTGCTTTTTGCCGTTCCTCCAGCCAAAGGAACCGTGGTGAGCGCCGGTTACACCTGGTATTACCGGGTGCGCTTCGGCGAGGATGTCCACGACTACAACAATTTCATGCACCAACTCTGGGATCTCAAGAAACTTACCCTGGAAATGGTGAAGCCTTGAATCACCGATAAATGTCTCGTCGGTTGCCAATTTGCACCACCAGAATACGCAATGTGCCATCCTGAATATCGCAAATCACCCGGTAATCACCAACACGGTAGCGCCAGAGATCACCCAGAGGGCCGCTAAGCGCTTTTCCCGTGCTGCGCGGGTTGGATTGGCCAGCAATGCGCTCATCCATATAATCAACGATTCGGCGTGCTACAGGTTTGTCGAGTTTACGCAGTTGTGTTTTGGCCGTGTCGGTGTAATCAATCGTCCAGGCCAAGGTCTTTTCTCACCTGAAACGAGGAATGCACCTTTTCCGCCCCTTTTCGAACACGGTCCAGAACCCCCGAAGCAAGGTAATAGTCCTCCATCTCCTCGATGCCTCGTTCGATGATTTCACGAAGGTAGTAGGCTTTGGTTCGACCCGTGTGTGCCGCAAGAAAATCAAGGCGCTGCTCGGTTTCCGGAAGCAGCCGGACAGAGGTTGCCATGATGAAAGTCCTCATTTTGAATACATGTGTTCAGTATATCTCATAAGACTCGGCAAACTCCACTTTTAAGGTGCTCGGTGTTCACAGTAATTCGGCCCATCGGGATAACGAAATACTACCGCGCAGTTTGCCCGCGGAAATTGCGGCGAAAAGCCAATGGTGAAATGTGGAGGACATCCCTGAACTGCTGACGCAGGGACACCGACGAACCGAACCCCGCATGGTCTGCAATCCATTCAATCGACTGGTCGGTCGATTCGAGCAGGCGTTGCGCCAGCGCCAGGCGTTCATGGCGCAGCCAACTACTCACGGTCGCTCCGGTGACCGCTTTGAAACGACGGGTGAAAGTGCGACGACTCATCCTGGCCTGTTCGGCCAATATGTCGACATCCAGAGAAGCGCGCCTCTGCCGTTGGCAACTCCCAGTCGCATTCAGCCCTCAAGTGCCCACCAGTGGCTCGGCATTATGGGAAAAGGGGAGGTCCAGTAACCTCATCGATCTCGCTGAAAAAGTCGGGATGGATCGCGCTTACATGAGCCGCATACTCAACCTCACTACCATGGCGCCGGGGATCGTGGCGACCATTCTGGATGAGACCTCGCCGGATCAGGTGACCCTGATGGATCGGGCGTCCGGAACGGCGCTATTGTGGGAGTATCTACGGAGAGCAGTAAAGTGGAAGTTGGAGTTTGAGGAGCAATGGAACAGCGAATCGATTTAGGCCAACCAAGTGCCAAACATTTTTTTCCTTGACTTTGAAGTTGACTCCAAGGTTTATTCTGAAATTGTGACGCGGCAACTGCGCTTGCACGGTGTCCAACGTCATCGACATGAAAGGAGTTTTGAAATGACTACCAAACGCAAGATTGAAGTGTTCAGCGCCGGTTGCCCGGCCTGTGAGGATGTGGTTTCCCTAGTGCAGGGATTGGCCTGCTCATCGTGCGAGGTCGATGTGCTCGACATGCACGATATCGCGGTCGCCAAGCAGGCCAAGGCGCTCGGGGTGCGCTCCGTGCCAGCCGTGGCGATCAATGGTCAACTGGCCGGTTGCTGTGCTGGTCACGGGGTAGACGAAGCGAGTCTGCGCGCTGCCGGTCTCGGCCAGTCGTGATCGCTGCGCCGTGTTGACCATTGGCAAGCTGGCCCGGGCGGGCGCCATCAGCACCGACGCGCTGCGCTATTACGAGCGCGAGGGATTGCTGGTGCCCGCCTCCAAGACGGGCAGCGGCTACCGCCTCTATGGCGAGGATGCGGTGCGGCGCGTGCGTTTCATCCAGCACGCCCAGGCGTGCGGCTTTACGTTGGCGGAAATCCGTGAGTTGCTGCACCTGCGCCAGAGCAACAGCGCCTGCTGCAACGATGTGCGTAGCCGCACCATCGAGAAGAAGCTCCAACTCGCCGCCAAGATTCGCTCCATGCAGGCCATGTCGACAGTGCTCGACCAGTTGATCAACGAGTGCGCGGACGGAACGCAACCGGTCGACGACTGCCCGATCCTGGCCGCTCTGGAGCGGATCGAGGGCGATGGGGGGCGCATGTCATGAAAATCGAGTTATTCAACGCGCCAGGTTGCGAGAGTTGCGCGACGGCCTTGGTCGAGTTACAGGCCGTTGCCACCACGGTCAGCGGCGTCGAGTGGTGTGAGGTCAACGTGCTTGATTCACTCGACCGTGCAGTCGATCTGGGCGTATTGACCCTGCCGGCGCTCGCCATCGACGGCGAACTGGTGTTCGCTTCGCTGCCCACGCCGGAGAAACTGCGTCGAGCCCTGCTGCAAAGGACTGGACATGATTGATCTGACTCCCGATGCGTTGCGCCAGACGGTCGAGACGCTGGGCTACGGCGCGGTCGGGGTTGGCTTCCTGGCGGGTCTTGTGTTCAGCTTCAACCCG
The DNA here is from genome assembly GCA_021832305.1 of Pseudomonadota bacterium. GTDB lineage: Bacteria > Pseudomonadota > Gammaproteobacteria > Burkholderiales > Ferrovaceae > Ferrovum. The sequence goes on from JAKBLB010000016.1 coordinate 32,840, forward strand.
GTGGTGATCGCCGCGATCCCGGTTGCGTTGGCTTACGTCACCCGTGCGCGTGAGCGGCGCGAGGCCATGTGGCTGGGCGGACTGTTCGTGGTCGGGCTCATCGCCACCCATGTCCTGCTCGGGCTGATCGCTGGGTTTGGTGGGCGTTGGGTAGCCGACTTGATGGGGCGCGGTTGGGGACTGGCGCTCGGCCCGCTGCTGATCGCGCTGGGCCTCGTCTGGACCGGCTGGATCAAGGTGCCGCTACCGCTGCTGCCGTTGCGCGCCAAACGCCCGACCGGCGCTTGGGGCGCCTTCGCGCTCGGGGTACCGTTCTCCGTCGCAGTCTGTCCGTTCTGCACGCCGGCCTTGCTTGCGCTACTCGGGGTCGTCGCGGCACTCGGTTCACCCTGGCTGGGGGTGATCATGCTGCTGGCGTTCGCGCTGGGGCGGGCGGTTCCAATTCTACTTGGAGCCTGGGCCATCGGCTGGCTCGAGACGTTGCGCGGCCTGGGGCGAATCCGCCGCGTCTTTGACGTGGCGGCGGGCCTGACACTGATGGCAACAGGCCTGTATTTGCTGAATGCCTATTTTGTCGTGATTCCGGCCTTGGCCGCCTGAGAAGGAAAGCACGTGAACAAGAGCACTGAAAGTCGCGCCCTGATCGCCAGCGTCCTGGCCGCCATCGGCGCGTCCGTGTGCTGCGTCGGCCCGCTCGTGCTGCTGGCCATCGGCATCGGCGGCACCTGGGTCGGCAGCCTGACGGCCATGGAGCCGTACCGGCCTTACTTCATCGGACTGACGCTGTTGTTTCTTGGCCTGGCCTTCCGCAGGCTCTATCTGGTGCCGCAGGTTTGCACACCGGGCACACCTTGCGCCGATCCGCGCACGCGCCAAAGGCAGCGCCTCACGTTCTGGATCGTCGCCGCGCTGCTGCTGAGCCTCCTGGCCGTGCCGTGGCTGGCCCCGCTGTTTTACTAAAAGGAGATTCTCATGCGCAGACTGCTTTTCGCCCTGCTAGCCGCCGCGCCGTTCGCGGCACTGGCCGTCACTCCGAATACCGTCACGCTAGCCGTGCAGAACATGACCTGTCCGGTATGCCCCATCACGGTGAAGAAAGCGCTGGAAAAGGTGTCCGGCGTGAGCGCCGTCAAGGTCGATTTCGACAAGAAGACGGCCACTGTCACCTATGACGTCGACCAGGCCCAACCGGAGGCATTGACCAAGGCGACGGCCAATGCTGGCTATCCGTCCACCGTGCAGAAATGATGCCGCGATGAGCGCCGTCATCCTCGAATCCGTGCTGACCTGCCCCCACTGCGGTCATGCCCAGCAGGAAACCATGCCCACGGACGCCTGCCAGTTCTATTACGAGTGCCCGGCCTGCCATGCGCTGCTGCACCCGAAACTGGGTGACTGCTGCGTGTTCTGTTCCTATGGTAGCGTTCCCTGCCCTCCGAAGCAGATGGATCAAAAGAATTTCTGCTCCTGAGCTGGGTAACGATTTTATGGCTGTATTTCCTGTAAATGTCCGCTATCAGGCTTCGGTCTTGATGGCAGGTTATGGCCGTAGCCAGCCTGATCCTCATACTTGCCCCCCGCTGAATTTCGATTTCCTTCATCAGAAATTTCTTTGACTGCAGCGTTTTCAGCAGTCTATTCCACATCCACAAACCCGTAACCCCTCGAGGAGACTCCCATGGCTGGTAAAACCACCACCTGGGCCAACGACCTATTGAAACTCCTGTTTCAGGCCGTGCCCGTCGCCAACATTGCCGATAATGCTACCACCGCCCCACTGACCCTGCTCTACATCAGCCTGCACACCGCGGATCCCGGAGCAGCGGGCGCCCAGAACACCAGTGAAGCCGCCTATACGGGCTATGCCCGGGTAGCCGTGGCGCGCTCTACCACCGGCTGGACCGTCACCGGCAACAGTGTCAGCCCCGCCTCCACCATCGTGTTTCCCGCTGCGACCAGTGGCTCCGAAACCGAGACCTTCTGGGGCATCGGAGTGGCCGCCACCGGGGCCGGTACCCTGCTCTACTCCGGCAGCATCACCCCCAGCATCGTCGTGTCCAATGGAGTCACCCCTGAACTCACCACCTCATCCACCGCCACCGAGTCCTAAGCCATGACCGTCACAGTTTATTCAAGCAAGGATGCCTCATCCCCTGCCATGACAGGACTGACCGGCAGCCTGATAGCCGTTCTCGATGCCTGTCTCGTCAACGGCTATGGCACCAGGACCGCTGCCGGTTGGACCATCGCCTACACCGGAACCAATCAACGCGTCTATAAAATGAATCCCACGGCAGGAACCGGCAACAGCCTGTTTGTGAATGACGCAGGACCCAGTATCCCCAACGAAGCCGAAATGACCGGCTTCGAATCCCCATCCGGATTGGGAATGGGTTCAGGCCAATTCCCTACCGCCGCCCAAATCAACATCGGGATCGGCGCCATCGTTTGCCGCAAAAGCGCCACCAACGACGCCACCGTCAGAAACTGGACACTCATCGCCGATGACACCTGCTTTTACCTGTTCATCGAAACCGGTGACTTCGCCTCTCCTTTGGCCACCATGCCCTTCGTCTTTGGAGACATTTTTTCATACAAGACCTCCGACCCCTATCGGACAGTGATCATCGGAAGAAATGCCGCAAACAACAACAGCAACAGTTTCGAGAATTTCGGCACCCTCCCCGGTGTCTCATACTCCCCCCTTGCCATCACCCTGGGCGGTCACTTCATGGATCGACACTGGTCCGGGGTGGGCGGCTCCATCCCTGTGGGTAAGCATATCGAGCAAGCAAAACTGTCCGGCCCGATCTATGGGCAAGGCGGGGGTGGATACTCAGGCACCAACCCGATTCCATTGAACAGTAACCCCGTCGTCGGAATCGGCGGGGTTTCTCCCGGCCTCGTCACCTTCAACTACCCCAATGGCCCCGACGGCGGACTCTACCTCAGCCCAATCTGGATCCATCACAACGGATCCGTCAGAGGCTACCTCAAAGGACTCTGGTCGCCCGTCCAGTCCACCCCCCTGAATCACAACGATACCTACACCGGAACCGGAAACCTGACCGGCAAGTCTTTCCTCTCACAGTCCATCATGATCGGCTCAAACAGCGCCTGGCAAAATAGTTTCATCGGCCAGGTCCATATCGAAACCTCCTCCACCTGGAGTTGATTCATGGCTGTAACCCTCGTCCAGAGTGCCTTCAACCACGGGAATGCCTCTCCAATCCCGATATCCCTCCCGGCGGGCCTGACACCCGGCAATCACATTCTCGTCATCGCCGTCGGCAGAAACTCCTCGGTGAGCGTAAATCCACCGCTGACCCTGGTGGATACCGAACAGGCGACCTTCAACCCCTATCAGGGAACCCAATGCTGGTTCGCCCCCGTCACTGCGGGATTGGGACAGGTTTTTTCCTTCTCGGGGTTCAGCGACTGGATCAATCTTGCCGTATTCGAAATCAGCGGAGCCCACGACGACATGAATGTCATGAGCGCCTGGCTCCCCGGCGGATCTACGACTTCCCCTACACCTCCGCTTCTCGCCAATGCCGACACCACCAACGGACTCTCCCTGCTGGCCCTCTCCTGGGACAACCCCATGCCCGCAACGACGCCCCCCGCCGGATTTACCCTGCTGAGCCCTACCACCTGGCAAAACACCGGGAATTATCACGACGGGGCAATCTATGAACTCCCGAACAATACGAATGGTGCCCAAACCTTTACCTTCGGCGGAACCCTGGATGCCCAAGGGGCTGGAATGGTCTGTGTCCAACTGTGGAGCAACTCATTCACTCCACCCCCCATCGGACGCACCGTGTGGGACGCCACGGAACGCGGCTCCATGGCCTGGACCACCGGAAATCTCACGCACGGCGGCGGCTCGACCGCCTTCCCCATGGGCCAGAATGCCAATATCCGCAGCACCCGCAAAATCTCCTCACCGTCGGTCTATTGGGAAATCACCCCCATCCTGGTATCCGCCCCCATCGCCCTCGGGTTTTGTAATCCGCTCTTTAATATCTCAGGGACTGTTCTGTTGGGATCCGATGCCAATGCTCTGGCCTACGAACCCAATGGGGCGGTCATTCTCAACGGCGTGACACTGACAACCCTCCAGCCCTATTCAACCGGAAATGTCGTCCAGGTTGCGGTGGATATCTCAAATCTTCTGGTGTGGTTCAACGTCAACGGCGGAAACTGGAACAATAATGCCGCCAACAGTCCAGCTTCCGGTGCGGGCGGCATCAGTTTCTCATCGATGAACCAGCCTGTTGGCCTGTACGCCGCTTTCGGTGGGCCATCGACCAATCCCCCTCAAACCGTGCGGGCAACATTTTCCGGCCCGTTCGTCTATCCTCTCCCGCAGGGATTTGTCAGCCTCGAGGCTACGGCCCCGTCTTCGACCGTCAATGTCGGATATCAGGTCACTTCGAGCGAATCTTCTGGTTCGAATGGCCCCAATCAAATTTCCATCATGCCCTCCGCCAACGGCGCCTGGTTCGGAAATCAGTCAAAAGTTTTTTCACCCGCAGGAGCCAATACTCAGATCTCAGGAGTCACTCAGGAATCTGGCGTGGCCGTTTCCGGCAAAATCGTCCGAACCTATGACCGCATCACCGGGGAACTCCTGTATGAAACCACCTCAGCACCCAATACCGGAACTTTCATTTTACCGGCCCTGGGACGCAGTTCCGTTTTGGCCATGGCCCTCGACCCCTCGAACTTCAATGCCTTGGTTTGGGATGATATAACTCCCGTCTGATATGGCCCTCTATACTCCCCCACCCGGCAACTCCACAAATTTCAACTTCATTGCCAGCGGATATTCACCCCCTCTCGGCAATGGCATTGCCTTCTCGTTCGGCGCCGCATCCTCCGGATCGGTTGCCCCTGGCACTGGCACTGCCTTGGGCAAAGCGCTCCTCGCAGGGATCAGTTCTGAAATCGTCCGATCTCGGGGAACCCTGACCAGCCAGGCCACCCTCAGTGCCGTGAGTCTGGTTGGTGCTCACGGCCTGGTCTCTGGGCACTCCCTCCTGACAGGCGTGGGAGTTACCATCAAACCGTCTGCAGGTAACATTCAGGCACGCTCTACCCTGAACGGATCGGGCCTTGCGCTGAAACCCACCGTTGGTACCATTTCAGGGCAAGTGACCCTTGCAGGGGTCAGTCAGGCAGGCCACCACGGCAGCATTGCCGGGCAAGCCAACCTCGCCGCAACAGGATTGGCGAGGATTTTTGCAGTGAGCACCGGGACAATCTCGTCCCACACAGTTGTCACCGGAATGGGAATGGGCGCGAATGCCTTTGCCACCCTGCTCGCCAGCCGCCAGTTCGTCATGGCCGACCTCTTTACCCTCACCCTCGCGCGCACCGGGCAGACGCTGACCTTCACCAACATCGACCGCCCCGTCTGGTGGAACAATACCTACTATGACCCCTATTCCCTCGCCGTCGAGGGCCTGCAATTCAAAAAATCCGTGGGACTCACCGTGGATGAACAGGCCATCAGCCTCAGCGCCACCCGCGATCTGCTCATCGATGGACACCCATGGTTCGATGAAATCGCCAACGGCCTGCTCGATCACGCCGAAATCCGCCGCGAACGGGTGTTTGCCCCGGACTGGAACAGTCCCCCCGTGGGTTCCGTCACCCTGTTCGATGGCATCGTCTCCACCATCGATGCCCTCACCGCCACCCAATGCCAGTTGAAGGTCAAGAGTTATCTCTCCCTGCTCAATCAGCCCATGCCGCGCAACAGTTGGCAGACCTCCTGCCTGCACACCCTCTTCGATACGGGATGTACCCTCTCCAAGGCAGCGTATCAGACCATCGGACAAGTGGGCGCAGGCTCCACGGTCAACACCCTCAACTGGAGCGGCGCCACCTCCGGCTATTACTGGCAAGGGACGATCACCTTCACCTCCGGCCCCAACACCGGATTCTCGCGCACCATCAAACTCGCCACCGGCAGTCAGTTGATGCTTCATCTGCCGCTCCCCTGGATGCCGCTGACCGGAGATTCGTTCTTCGCCTATCCCGGCTGTGACAAGACCTATCAGACCTGCAAAAACCGGTTCAACAACACCGCCAATAACCGCTCTTATCCTTACATCCCCACCCCCACCATTGCCCTATGACCCCTGATCAACGACACGCCACCGTGCTCGAAGCCCAAAGCTGGATCGGCACCCCCTATCACCACTGTGCCGATGTCAAAGGCCATGGCGTGGATTGCGCCATGTTCCTCGCGCGCGTCTACAGTACCGTCGGGATCATTCCCTTCATCGATCCCCGCCCCTATCCCCCAGACTGGCACCTGCATCGCAGTGATGAGCGCTATCTGCAAACCATCATTCCCTACGCCCAGGAGATTTTTACGCCCCCGGAACCGGGAGATTTCCTGCTCTTTCGCTATGGCCGCACCTTCAGCCATTCCGCCATCGTGATCAAAGGCAGCACCGTCATTCACGCCCATGCCCAGGAGCGTGCCGTGGTGTGGGGAGATTTGACGCTCTCTCCCCTCAAGGATCGCCCCTTTCGTTCCTTCACCCCCAAGGAGTAGATGATGGGCGGACTATTGGGACATCCAGCAGCCAGCAATACCACTCAGCCCAATTACACCCAACTCAATGTCCAGACTTCCGCTACGGGACTGCCTATCCCCATCCTCTATGGCGCCCAGAAAGTCAGCGGCAACCTGCTCTGGTATGGAGACTTCGCCAAGCACCCCGTGGGCGGCAAAGGCGGTGGCAAGGGAGGCGGTAAAGGCAATGGCCAGAGCACCTATTCCGCCTCCGTCATCGTGGGCCTGGGCGAAGGTATCGTCACTCCTGCCGTGGCCAACCTGATTTTTACGAACTACGGGATTCAATCCAGCGGGGTGAACAGTGCTCTATTCACCGATCTCCAGACAGCCTACGGGGTTGCCACGGTTTATGGCACCTCCCCATCCACTGCAGGATCGGGTACCGTCTGGCTCAATAAGGGAGTGACCAATCTCGCCAATCTCGGAGCAGCCCTGCTGGAAGGCAATCCCGGTCAGGCACCCTGGCCCTATCTCGCCTCCGTCCACCCTGATCAGGCGATGAATTACCCTGGGACGGCCTATATGGCCATCGCCAATCTCGATCTGGGTTCGTCACCCGATCTACCCGTGATGTGGCTCGAGTGTTTCGGGAACCTCAACAGCACCTGCACAGCCGGCACCCCAGACGCCGATCCAGCCCAGGTCATCTACGACTTTCTGACAAACCCCCTGTACGGAGCCGGGTTCCCGAAATCAAAGATCGATCTCAATAGCCTGGTACTCGCGCAAAACAGCTACCAGAAATATGTGGGCGCACTGGGCATCGGATTCAGCCTCTTCATGAACCAGCGCCGCCCCGCCATCGATTCTCTCAAGGAATGGCTTCAAGCCACCAATACCGCCGCCTTCTGGGCCGATGGAGTGTTGAAATTCATCCCCTATGGCGACATGAGTTTCTCGGGGTATGGGGTCACCTATTCGGCCAACACCCAGATCAGGGCCTTTCTCACCGATGACGACTTCGTGGATACCGGACACGGAAACTACCTCACCATCAGCCGCTCCGACCCCATGGATGCCTTCAATGACTGGAAGATCGAGATCAAGGATCGCGCCTACGATTACAACGCCAACACCATCGAAACCAAGGACCAGGCCAGCATCGATGCCCTGGGGCAACTGCTGCCCTCGGGAGTGCGCCTGGCTCCTCCCATCACGGCACATTTCATTGCCAATGCCTCCATGGCCACCATGTGTCTGGAGTTGATCAAGAACCGGCAACTCTATATCAGGAACCTCTACGAGTTCTCGGTGAGTTGGGCCCAGGTGTTGATCGAACCCATGGATATCGTCTCTCTCACCAGCGCCAACATGGGACTCACCGGAAAACTGGTGCGGGTGCAGTCCATCGAGGAGCAGACCGATGGGACCTTGAGAGTGTTGGCAGAGGAATACCTGCCGGGGGTGGGCTGGTCCGTGGCCTACCCGCAGCAGGCCAGCAGCGGCTATCTGCCCAATGCCCTGATCGATCCTGGCAGCATCAATGCGCCGGTGATCTTCGAGCCGCCGGCGGTGCTGTGCGGGGCGGCGGGTCCGCAGATCTGGATGGTGGCATCAGGGCTACCTGCCACCTGGGGAGGGTGTACCGTCTGGGCTTCCACCGATGGCACCAGTTACGCAAAAGTCGGCACCATCAGCGGCCAGGGTACCCAGGGGGTGCTCACGGCGTCAATTGCCGCGTACAGCGGAGCCAATCCGGACAACACCGACATTCTGGCAGTAAATCTCACGGAATCTGCCGGAGTGCTGCAGCCCGTGCCAGCAGGCGGAGCCGCTCAAGGACTTTCACTCTGCTACGTGGATGGGGAACTGCTGGCCTACCAGAACGAGGCGCTCACCACCTCCAACAACTACAACCTCACCGGCCTGTACCGCGGTCTCTATGGCAGCACACCGGCCGCTCATGGGTCAGGCACCCAGTTTGCGCTGCTCGCCAACGCCAACGTGTTCAAATTTACGCTGCCCACCAACACGAGCCTCATCGGGCAGACGGTGTATTTCAAGTTCCAGAGTTTCAACATCTATGGTTCGGCAACTCAGGACATTTCCACTTGCACGGGATTCCCTTATACAGTGACGGGATTGGGCAGGCAGGTTCCGTTCACCATCCAGGCATCGGCAACTGGAACCTTGTCCGCAAATCAATCAGTGCTGCGCTACATCGTGACTGGAAACTTCTACATTCCGGCAGTGCTTGCGGGCACCGTGGCATCGGAAGGCACGGCGGCCACCAGCACGGCCACATTCACGCTCAACAAAAACGGCATAGCCTTCGGAACCATCGCCATCGCGCCCAATGGCGCCGTGACGCTGACGGCAACCAGTCTGACAAATTTTACGGCGGGGGATGTTTTGACGCTCACGGCACCATCCACCCCAGATCCGACACTGGCCAACGTGGCGTTCGGGATTGGGGCCGTGAGGATGTAAGGAAAGGGCGCGGCGGCGCAGACGATGCTGATGGTGGTGGAGTTTCAACGGTGGTGTCGAGAGCAGATAGGTGCGTTCGTTGCGCATTGAACTATGAAACCGGATTGGCAACACCACAACGGCGAAATAAATCATACGATCGTATGATTTTTACCACATATTCTCAGGTAGAATTGCGCCATGGACTCCTTCATCATGTCGACACTTCGTCGCTTCCGCGTACGGCAACGCCTGACTCTCGAGATTGTCTCCGGCAAGGCTGGCATGTCGCCGCAACATTTGTCGGAGATCGAGAGCGGCAAGCGCGATCCCCGTCTATCGTCGATCGAACGCGTTGCCGACGCAATGAATTTGTCCGTCATGCTCGTGCCGGAGCATATGGTGCCTGAGATTCGCAGATATGTGGCGTCTAACGGCCGAGTCTTCACAACCACGAAAACCAAAGGAGCGGGTGATGACGACCAAACTTAGTTTCGCTGTCCTGGATGCCGTTGACGAGAAAACCTCCAAACTTGTTCAGTACGGCCATTTTTCAAGAGACTGGTCTGAAGAGGAGGAACTCAATGCAATGCTCGACAATCTCGAAACTGGGCGTATCACGGACAAACAGGCCTTGCTTCAGGCCCGGAAACTCGTCGCCAAATATCCCGATAATCTCGAAATTCAAAACTTTCTGGGAAATCGGCTTTGGGATCTGGAAATGCGCCATGAGGCTGCCGAGGTGTGGGAGCAAACCTACAAGCAGGCTCTGTCCGTCATCCCGAAGGGGTTCAAGGGCCAGATTCGTTGGACCGAGACCGACAATCGATCCTTTCTTCGCGTGACCAAGGGGCATCTGCTGGGCCTCATGCATCGGGGTGATGGCAAGTCGGCGATGACTGTCGCCAAGAAACTGCTCGCCTGGTGCCCAGTTGACAACCTGGGGGTACGCATGCTCCTGGGTGACATCAGCCTGATAATGGGTGACCGCAAGAGCGCGCTGAAAAGTTTTTTGAAGGAAGCCGACTCTTCGCCGGCGCACTGGTACCAGGCTGGGCAGATCGCCTTTCACGACGGGGATTTCGTTTCAGCCTGCACCTATGTCCGCCGCGGGGTTGCGGCCAACCCGTACATCGCGGAGGGACTGACCGGCAGGGCAGCCCTGAACGAGCATCTGTACTGGCATGCCAGCAACCGTTATGGCCCGGAATGGGCATCCGACTTCCTGAACGGGCCAGCCAACAACTGGGCGCCAGAGGAAATCGACTTCGTTGACTGGGTGTTCAACTCGGCGGCCGTGCTGCGCGAACGGGCCAATCTCATGGACCTCCATGAAGGCCTGACCTACGAGTCGGCACCGGATCGAAGGAATCCGTATGCCCTACGCAGCAGCCATTTCGTCAACGAGATCGACGACGACCTTTCAAGAACCATGGTGCGCAAGATTCGGAACAGGTATAATTTGGAGGTGTGGCCGTGGGATCGAGATGGATTTCAAAGGCATAAGCCCGCCGGCGCCTGAACCGTCGTATGACACGGATGCGGCTGACGATCTACCCAGGTGGTTTGAGAGCGTCCATCGGGTATCAAAGGTGAATCTGGCTGGTGCCCCCCCATTTCTTCCGTGCTCGGTACTGGGCTCTCCCCCTCGGTGGGTCAGCAAGCCAAGAGTTCCTCCACCTGATCGAGGAACGCGGCGAGTTGGCCCGGCCTGCCGGCTACCTCAGACCGCCATTCGTCCATCGGCCTGGCTCTCGCGAGTTCGCGTGCGTCCTGCGACAACTTATCCAACTCGTTGTCGGTCATACCGCGCTGGCGCAGGTAATATTCGCACCATTTGCTAAAGGCCAGTATCCACAGCGAGACCGTGAGAGCGCTGTCCCACCGGGTCCAGTCCGAGGTGCTGGCGAGGGGCTGTTGCACGACCCGCTTCTGCCGATTCAGGGTCGCCTGCATCGATTTCAGGCCGACCTGCTGTCGCACGGGGCTGCTATAGGCGAAAAGGAACGCGGCGATGTTGGTCGTCTGCCCCTCGCGCGTCAAGTCAAACAGCCGCATTTGGTCCTTCTGCTGCGGTTCCAGCATGCCTGCCAGTTCCTGCATCCAGATCTCGCAGGCATCATCGAACTTGGCCTGGCTGTTTTGCAACAAGGGGTAGATCACATCCTGGAACAGCCATGGTTCGGTCCAGGCAAGTTGCCGCATATGCCCGCGCATGGAGTCGACCAGACACCTCAACTCGTCGGAAGGAATGGTCGTTGGCAGTGCCTCATGGAGCGCCGTGACCAGGCTCTTGTAAATTTCCGCCATCTTCGGATTTCCTGCAGCATGATGAACCATCCATCCCAGGACACGCACCTGCTCCGAGTAGGCAAAGGCGGTTACTGACTGCAGTACAGTGGCGAGCCCTCCCGGCTTTTCCAGCTGCATCTCAATCGCATTCAGTCCCATCCATCGTAGTAGACCATTGCCGCTGCGAACGAGGCGGTCCCGCTGCCCCTCGCTGATGTCGAACAGCACTGATAGCGAAATTTCACTGACGATCTGGCTCAACAGAGACAGCCGCACCGCGTCCGATGCTTGTGGCTCCATTGGCACGTGGGCCACCTGAGCTTCGGCGATTGCCAGCAGAATATCTGGGGAATACCACCACAGGAACTTGATGGCGAAGTACTCCGACCAGGTCAAGGCTGCATACTTTGTCGCATGGGACAGGTGTTGGAGGTGATAGGAGCTATGTAGCAGGGCGTCGACCGATTCCCGAAAGAGCCGATAGTCCGTCACGGCCAATTCTTTGTCCCCATCGTCATACGCACGGTTGAACGATGCATTGACGAACCACGCCAGGAATTCGAGGAAGTCACGCTCGGATTCGAGCTCGTGAAAGCGGCAGTCTCCGAAAGGTGAGTGTGCGAGCACCTCGCCGAGCACCTCCCAGGTCGCCGTAAAGTCCGCGAAATTGCCTGACTGCAAATCCAGGCAATTGCGCAGGCCTGCCTCCTCGGGCAGCGCGAGCGAGCCATCCTTGAGTAGGTTCAGTGCCGCCATCTGCTCCTTCAACGGATCACCGCTCAAGCCTTGTAGTGACGGCTCGTCGATCCATTTGCTCAGCACATCGCCTGCCTTGGCCTTCTCGAGGAAGCGTAGTGGCTCGTAGCGTCGCGGTACCGTCGGCAACGCTGTTGAGACGAAGAGAAGCCGCATGGATGGATTCTCTGTCTGGCCTTCGGCCTGTGCTGCCTGCGCCTCCTGTACCAGCTCGGACTTATATTGTTCGACCTGCAGCAAGACATCAGCAGGGATCGGGGTGACCAGCAATGGATAGTTTTCGGTGGCTTGCTGTAGCGAGTTGGACAGATTAAAACCTGCGACCGGTAGCCCGTCCGGTCCCATGACGAGAATGTAGCGGTCATGCAGCCGGCCTTCCTTCAGGCCGTAGATGCGTAGCTTGATACGATTCAGTAGTTGGCGGTTGTGCTCACAGTTCGCGACCAGGTTGTTAATCCGGCTCCGGGTGGGCTTGTCGGATTCGCCCGGCGTGGCTTCGCCCTCCTTGGATAGCTTGGGCAGCGACGTGAAGACGATGTAGTCGGCCGTGGGGGCCGCACAAAGCAACAGCAGACCTAAGCCGGCGGCATCGAAATAGGGATCGAAAATGACCACCTGGTGCTGCTGGTACTTGGCCAGCAGCACCTTGAACCACTCCACGAATTGCAGCCGCCCCTCACCATCGCCCTGGCCCCAGCGCAGGAAGAACCGCCCCTCCGACTTCGGCGGATGGAGCCGCGCAAAAAGGCACACGAGATCGCGATTGGCCGGGACCCAAGGGTCCGCCGCACGTTCTCCGACCCGGTTGGTGAATCCCGGATTGCCGCGATTGATCGTCAGGGCTGCCTTCACCCGCGCCGACTCGGACGGCCGAGTGGCTTTTTCCAGCCAGTCGAACTTGACCGGGCTGGCCCCTTGGCTGACCACATGCCCCTGAAGATTGATTTCCCGAATGTACCCGATCCGCCACCGGCAACACAGCGTGCCCTCGCGGGAATTAACGCCATGGAAGCCGAAAATCTCTAGATCGGTGCTGTCAGTCCTCGCGCGCAGCTGGTCGCTCAGCTCGAACTTGCGCTCGAACATGCCGTCCGCATCTCGTTCCGCAGCGGCGACGCCTGAGTAGACGATTTGACCGTCGTTCGCAATGCTCAGGCGAAACTGGAAACCGCTGAAGTGGGGTACCTGCATCGAATTAAATCGAACGACGAAGGCGCGTGGAGCATCGGCCCAGCTCACGTTCAGCAAGGGACGTCCCAGATCATCCAGCGTAGGAAATACCAACAGTTCGAGGTCGCCGAAGCGGGCGGTGTCGGCACCACCGAAGTCTAGTCCTGTATCCTCGTTGAGGTGCCTGATCACCGACGCGGTCAAGGCGATGTCGTAGTCCTGACCGAGGCGGAACAACGCCCCCTTGTCGGTCTGGGTGATCGAAGCGCTGAAGGCCCCAGCACTACCATGTGGGCTGGATGGCGAGTGATGGTCATGCGCGTCGCGGTTGAGCAGATAGGCGACGGGGCGGTAGACTAGGTCATCTGCGGCGAGCGCAGTCGCTCCGAACCGTGCTCTTAACATGTCCGAGAGTCCGAGTTTCAGGTCTTCGCTGATTTCCGAGACAGTTCGACCAGCGCTCAGTTGCCTCAGGAGGTCCGCGCAGTGGATGCTGCTGACGTACAGGTTAAGCCGCGTAACCTGGGCTTGGACTTGCCCGAAGGTCTGGAAGTGATCATCGTCGCTGGAGGACCAGCGGTCGCTGGAATGGCTGTAGGGGAGCAGACGGCCGTAGACGACGCGATTTTCAATCGATTGCTCGAAGGACTTGATTTGCAAGATCCACAGCTGCAGCGCGCAGTGGCGGGCATCCTTCGAGAACAGCCGCGCTAGCCGACCATCGTTGAGCAGGTCATCAAGTACAGGGGCCATCGATTCCATATGAACACCTTTCCGTAATCTCACTGTTCCGGTGGTCATGAAAGTGAACCGCCCCGGTTTTTGTGGAGGGTGTTTGGTTAAAGAAGGACGTCATTTGAAACCTGTGTGGCGGTTAGCCTCCAGTATTGTGCCTCAGCTTCTGCCGGAGGGATATACCCGATGGGTTCGAGGAGTCGCTGGTGATTGAACCAGTGAACCCACTGGAGCGTGGCGATTTCCACAGACTCACGGGTTTTCCAAGGGCCTCTGGGGTAAATCAGTTCCGTTTTGTAAAGGCCGTTGATGGTTTCTGCCAGGGCGTTATCGTAACTATCCCCCTTGCTCCCTACCGAGGGTTCGATGCCTGCTTCAGTCAGACGATCGGTGTATCGAATCGAAAGATACTGAGATCCACGGTCCGAGTGGTGGATCAGTTCCTGCCCGGCCGGTTGTCGGGCATACAGAGCCTGCTCCAGCGCATCCAGAACAAAATCCGTCTGCATGGACTGGCTGACTCTCCAGCCCACGATGCGCCGGGCAAATACATCGATGACGAAAGCCACATACAACCATCCTTGCCAGGTCGACACATACGGGTGAGTAGACCGCAGGAGTTTCACCTGCGGCCCCTCGCAGAACCGGACGTGAGCCTCTCGACTCATCCGGCTCCCATCATCCAGCATTTGGAACACAGCCCATCCTCCAATGCCAGAAGGCTTCTGGAAACTTTTGCGCAAGTCGCCCGAGGGCTTGCCGGGCTCGCATTTTATGTCGAGCCAGACGTTTGTACTTACGCATCAGCCAGCGAGCCAGGTAGTCATTCAGATGTTTCCACACGGCAGACATTGCCGATTCGTAGAATCGACCGTAATACTGATGCCAGCCACGGAGTATCGGATTGAACATGGCTGACAGGTCTGCCAAGTTCTTGTCACATTTCAGCTGAAGATGCCAACCGCGTACCGTCTGTCGCATTGCCTTGATGGCGTCCCGACTGACATGCGGCACACTAAAATCAGACACCCACAGTTGATTGGGACGTAAACGGTAACTGAGCGGCGTTATTTCCAATACTCACTGGTCACAGCATACTCCCTCCAGATCAAATTTTGGAGGAGTTAGGGGATCGTGGGTGAGGGGGGTAGAGATCGGAACGCAGTGGATTGGCCGCGAAGTGCTGTTTCCACAGTCTGGGGGTCAATTGCGCCACCTCACTGGCAGGGTGACTGCCTACCCGTTGCAGTACATCCACCAGATAGTCATAGGGGTCGATCTCGTGCAAGCGGCAGGTCACGATCAGGGATTGTGCCACCCCTGCCAGTTCTGCCCCCACCTCGGTCCAGCAGAAGTTCCAATTCTTTTTCCCCATGGGAATCACCCGCAGAGCGCGTTCCAGATGATTTGTATCTGGGGGGACCTCTGGATCGTTCAGAAATACTCGCAAGGCCGCTTCCCGCTCACGGGCATAGTACAACGCTTTGGTGAGAGGGCTACTGGGCAGGAATTCCTGCTTGCGGAACATCTCATCCACCCAGGCAAAGAAGGCATCCACCACCGGTTTGGTGTGAGTCAAGCGATAATCTCGCTTGGCCTCCCCACTCAGCGCTCCTGTACGGATGGCGTCTTCCACGGCATAGAGACTGCCAATCATCTTCAGGGCCTGCTCTGCACCCGTGGGCTCTGCCATACGCGCATCATGAAACTTGCGCCGTGTATGGACCCAACACTGCGCATGGGTGAGACCAATGGAGCGCGCATAACTGGCATAGGCTTCATACCCATCCGTGAGCAATACGCCATTGTCGGGGGGCTCGTCTGTGACCAGGGCTTGCTTGACCCGTTTGTGACTGCGATCCGGGTAGAACAGGAAACAGATTTCCTGGTGTTCTCCAAAGACTGGCCAGAAGTATCCTGTCTTCATCTGTCCTGTGCCGGTACGCCCTGCCTTGATGGGGGTTTCATCCATGACCTTGACCCGGGAGCGACGGATCGATTCCAGTTGAGCCTCATGGATGGGATTGAGCAGAGCCAGAGCGGCGAGAGTGATCTGAGTGAGCCAAGGGCGGCTGACGGTAATGCCACTGTTGAGCAGACGCTGATGCTGACGATGCAAAGGAAGGTGGTAGAGGAACTTGTCCACGATCAACCCTGCCAGGAAACTCACATCGGCTCGACTACCGTCGAGGACCCCTTGGGGGGCCGGGGCGCAGGAGAGAGTTTCCGTTTCCTTGACCTTGATGACGGGGCGCACATACTTGAGGATCACATAACTACCGGGACGCTGGGCCAGGCGGTGGGAGACCTTCTCGCTGACCACTTCGTACTGGTCTGGGCTGAGCCCTTCGGCCTCGGGACAAGGTAACGTGATGGTCTCTACGGGAACTTTGGAATCGTCGAAGAACAGGCCATCTTCTTTTGAGGTTTCGGGTTTGCCGGGTTGGTGCCGAGTGTGGGCAGCGATGGTTGTGGTCACCGGCGGCGGCGGTGGGGTATCGACCTGTCCACCCACGTCACCGAAACTCAACTGCAGGCTGTGGTCATCGATATGACGGCGTTCGCTCTTCTGCCCAAAAATCTGGCGTTTGAACCATTCCAACTGTCTCTTGAGTTCGGCAATTTCTTCTTTTTGCTGCGCGATGATGCGCATCAAAACTGCGTTTTGACCGGTGCTGACGAGGGTGGTTTCAATGCTCGGATTCATGGCTGAATTATACCATAAATCAATTGGTTAGTTAATTTTATCCGGCTGTTTTTGTGATCATTTTTACTCTACCGGAAGATGGGAATAACGCTTTTTCAGACGCTTGGGTTCTATCCCTTCCAGGAGCATTTTGAGACCGGTCCAGTCGGTTTCCCGAGACTGAACCGCATCCCAGGTGGACAGGAAACGCCCTCGTTCCAAGCGCTTACTCCACAGACAGAAACCCGAACGATCCCAATACATGACCTTGACCTGGGTAGCGCGACGGTTGATGAAACAGAACAGATGACCGCTGATGGGATCCTGTTCCATGTGCTGGCGAATGATGGCGTAGAGCCCGTCATAGGATTTTCTGGCATCCACAGGTCGTCCGTACAGATAAACCCGGACTCTGGCTTCGGGAAAGAACATCAGTGGCGGGTGAGGGTCAGTACCACCCCACCGCCCAGATCAAGTTTCAGTTCCAGCGCCCTGGTTCGAAGCGAGGGGGAATTCAGCGATCCCAGATCCACGAAGGCTACGGGTTGTCCCCCAGAAGAAGAGGCTTCTTTGCGAAACACCTCTTGCCAACGCCTCAGACATGCCGGATTCAGCCCCTTGTCCTGGCAGAAGACGAGGCGATCCTGACCACTGACCATGAATTCCGACACCCATGTGCGCCACTCCTGTTTGCTATAGCGGATTCTTCCGCCCCCGCGGTAAACGGTAACTGAGCGGCGTTATTTCCAATTCTCACTGGTCACAGCATACTCCCCCCCAGATCAAATTTTGGAGGGGTTACGGGTGGGAATCGTGGGTAAGGGAAGAGAGATCAGAACGCAGTGG
>JAKBLB010000037.1 GCA_021832305.1 Pseudomonadota bacterium
ATGACATGGCGACCTTGACCTTACGTTTGCCGAATGATCTGGACAGGAAATTGACCGCGCTGGCGGTGCAGACCCACCAGAATCGTTCCGAGTTGGCGCGCACGGCATTGGAGAAGTTTCTGCGCGAGTTGGAACGTAAACAATTGATGGATACGCTGGTTGCCGAAGCCAAAGCAGCATATGCGGATGAAGCCGTGTGCCAACACGCGCGCGAAATCGCGGAGGAGTTTTTTCCGCTGGATAATGAAGCGCTGGATAGCGCTGAAGGCCGCAAGTCCGGTGACCCTGAGCCTGAGCAGTGGTGGAAATGATGCGACGTGGCGAGATATGGGTAGCCAACCTGAACCCCGGTCGCGGGCGGGAGATCGGCAAGATTCGACCGGTACTGGTTTTGCAGGCCGATGAACTGAGCGCAATCGGCACTCCCATGGTTGTCATTCTGCCTATCACAACACAGGTGTATCCCGACTATAGCGTTTGGCGAGTATCGGTTCGTGCCAAAGGTCGTTTGCTGGTGGATTGCCAGGTGGTCGTGGATCAACCCCGAGCGCTGGATCGTGAGCGCTTTGGAGAAAGGCCGCTGACCACATTGAACGAAGAGGAAATGGCAAATGTCGAGCGTGCCTTTCTGGGTGTTTGCGGCATGGTGCAATACCTTATTCCGCAGCACTGAACAATTCCTCACGCAAGCACTTCAACCTGCCCTGTTCCGCCAGCGCTTCAGGCTGGCAAGTCTCTCTCAGTGAACACTCCTGGCAGCGGGCATCGTTTACCGGCGGCGGGAGTCTCCCCGATGCCAGCATGGTGCGAATGGCATCGGCGGTTTCTTCGACCAGTTGCTTGAGTTCTGGTGTGATGGACACTTCTCGCCGACGGTGGCTGGTAGCGTGAAAAATCGCGCCTTTGGGCACTGGACGATTCAGCATTTCCTCCAGGCAAATTGCTTGTGCGGCGAGTTGAATATCGTCATTCAACCACTTGCGCTTGGGACCATGCTTGTATTCGACGGGGTAAGGCGTGCCATCGACGAGAAACTCCACCACATCGCATCTACCGATCAGTCCTACGCAATCGCACCACACCGGTAACGCGGTTTCAATATGCCGGCCAACTCTGGTTTCATGGTGGATACCATCGACCTTTTCATGTTCCGCATTGCCACGCGAAGTGTGGATGTTGTCTGTAAACTCGCCCTCCATATGAATCAGCCCACAACGGCGTGGGCAGTAGGCCCAGTGGTTGAGGGCTGAAAGTGGAATTGCGTCATCAGAAAAACGATTCATTTTTGGTATGTGACCTCATATCCAGGTGTCTCGATTGTCTGTCCAACACCGACTCGGAGAGCATGCGCCGCAGTTTCATATGACTTTCAAGAAACACATCCCAACTAATTGAAAGAAGGCATGGTTTTAGGCGGCCTCCGGAATAGGCGTGAGTTGAAAGCCAAGTTTCTCAGCCCGTTTGGCGAGATGGTGCATGACGCGCTGGCGATACCGCTAACACCTCCTCGCGGGTGATGTGCAAACGGATCAGGCAAGGAGCTCGTCCCTTGTCAAAATGGCAACGTACCGCGTCACGAACCATGGTATGCAAATTCGACAAGTTGTCGGCTTCAGTGAAAACATCCACACCAATAGCCTTGGCGATATAGCAGCCTTCATGAGATTCTTCAACAATGAAATGGAGTTCGGTCATGATGCTCAATCACCTATGGCAGATATGCACGAATTGTTGATCGGCTTGTCAACTAAGATATTGGGTTTAGAAACGATGTGTTCACTGCAATCCATCGGTAACTCTAGCGTACCTGTTCGATGAGTTCAATCCCATTGGGCAGACGGTCTTTATGCACGGTCACCGAGTAATCGGCGAATGAACGCGGGGAGCCGGCAAAGTCAGGGTGTTTACGGATTTCCACGATGGCGTTCGGCAGTTCGCGACAATCAGTAGAAAAATCCAGTAGTCGATGCGCAGGGGCACAGCCGAGTTTGGTTTGCTTCTGGCGCTGTTCCTCGTTGTTGTCTGTGCCGACGTGTTTGAAAACGTATAGACCCCGGCAAGTCATCACACCCTTGCTGGCAGAGCGGTCGTGTTCGTACATATTGGCGAGCGCTTGCCATAGCAGGGCAAGGTCGTCTTCGGTAAAGCCCGTGCCTTCGGCCAGATGGGCAGAGACGAAGCCTTTCATGGCGTAAAGGCCGTAAGGTATGAGTTGTTTGCGTCCCATGGTACGTAGCGTGTCTTCTTCCTGTTCGTTCTCCCATTTCTTGATGTCGGCAACGGTTTTCGCATCTTTCACGTTCTCGGCTACGGCCATGCGCGTAATCGAGATATCCATTGGCAACACTGGATCAATCGACCGGGCGAAAGAGAATTGCACCGGCCCGCGTACTTGGCCTGCGTTGGCACCTGTGCTCATCACCGCGCCAAAAGTGCGTACGTCGTAGAAATTGGCGCACATCCAGTCACGTGCCTTCTTCACTTTGTCCTTGGTCGCCTTTTCAGGAATTCCGCCATTGGCCTGCTCATGCGCGAGTGCAATCGGGCGATTCATGTTGGTGGCGTGTTCGACAAAAATGGCATGGGGGGGTGCGTTGCCCATGGCGATTTGCACGTAGTTGCGTACCCGGCGTTTGGTGGCCACGTCGGAAACCAGACCATGCATGTCCTCGGGGTCAATACGGGGTGCGTTACCGGCATCTGGGTCACCATTGGGGTTGCCGTTCTCGCAGTCAAACAGGAACAGGAATTCGTAGCGGTTGGCGATGATAGTCATGGGGTTGTCTCCTTAGTTGGAAGAGGTGGATTCGGATTCTGGAACGGCTTATTTGCCTGCGTTGAGCGCAGCAAGTTGCTGGTAATAGCCCAAGGCGAACAGGCTTTGTTCTTCCAGGGTCAGGGTGCGTGGAACGAAGTCGCCGATGTGGCTCATGATTGCGGCGAGTTGGTTTTCGTACCACCAGGCCAGACCGCCATCGAGTTTGGCTAAGTGGTTTTTGGCGTTACCTGCAAGTCGTCCAAGGATGAGGCCGGGAGTCTGGGCGGCGGCAGTATAATAGCGCTGTACTACGCCTGCACCGACATCGCCAAGGGCAGCCCGTTGCAAGCGGGCGAACAGGGCGAGCGCACGACCACAGTGGTAGGCTGGGTGTGGATGGTCAGGGTTCATGTGCGGTTTCATATTTTTGTCTCCTTGGTTGCGGATCAAATAAGCCTTGATGATCGCCATGCGGGCATGACTGGCAGGGGTGTCTTGAATGATGTCGATACGGGTGCGGGTCACTGCTTGGGCGAGTGTGGCGGCAGGGATGAGACCACCGTTGATGGCGGCGCGCCAAAGTTGTTGTAACCAAGGGCTTGACAGGTCTTTCAGGTCGCGTACTAGGCTGCCTGCCACGGCCAGAAATTTTGGGTCATGGGCTAGTTCTTTGCCGTCACGCGCGACAATGGCGAGATCGCGAAACCAGGCTTCGGTATGGGCAACGAGTTCCTCGAAACTGCCTTGCATGACCTCGCGTACCATCACCCGTCCGGCTGCACCAGAGAGAAGAAGGGATACAAAGCGGACGTTTGCCAAGTTGGTGCGCTGACCCGTGCGAATTGCTGTGAGCAGTTCATGGGCTCGGCGTTCGGCTGCCCCGGCAGTTTGTTCTGGCGGCTCGGAGAACCAGGCCATGACCTCGTCTTCATCGGGAATTTTGTCCTGACTGGTGAACCAGTAGGTCGCCAGGATGCTACCGAGTTTGATACTCTTGTCGGCGACGAGTCGGTTCAAAGTCTCCGCATAAGCGGTGGCCGTAACTTCGGACATGGCGGCGTTCGCAGCCTGTTCTAATCCGTACGACTGGAATGCTGCCTTATCAAAACCGGCCAGCACATCGCCCATACTGAGACCGCCGACCCCTGCCAGCCCCTTGATTTTGGGATTGGTCGCTACCGGTTCTACCGCTTCGCCAGTGAGGATGCAGCGCATCAACTTACCGCCGCCTACTTTCGGTGGCCGTAGTGAGGCACGGAATCCACGCCACCAATCGCGCCAGTCATCGTATTCTGGTGGGTTGATACTGCCCACGATTACCACTGCTGCTTCCGTGAACTTGGCTTTGGCCTGTTTGAGGTCAGTCTGAATGAGTGCCAAGGTCTTCGCATCCGCGAGTAGATTGGCGGCGATCTCTAAATAAGGCGCGTTTTTCGCTGCTTGCCGCAGCAGGTTCACGAACCAGTTGTGCTTGGCTGAAAATTTCTCGCGCTCTTTGTTTTCAAGTTTTTCATCGAGATAGAGCGCGACGGTAGGTAGAGCCTCGATGAGGAAATGCGCCCGTGGTCCCGATCCGCCCACCAGTTCCGGTTGAGACAGGTTTGGGCAAGCATCGAAACTTCGCCCCTTCCCATCACCAAGTGCGACCACGCCGGTATAATGCCCGTCCGCCGTGCAAGTAATCGCCCATTTGACGGTCTTTCGGGCGAAGCCAGGCTCGCTAACCCCAGCCTGTTGCAGGATTAGATCAAGCATGGAACTCCTCCCCACAGGCTTTCTTTACCGCGTTGTCTTCATAACCCGGCACATGCATGACCCCAGCCATTACCTGAGCATGAAAAACGCTGATAGCGGGTTTGGCGTGGGTATCATTTTCCGTGCCTAAGTCAAATACGTCGTAGAGCATATAGCCGAGATCAAGGTCCAGCGCGATGGGATGCGTATCTATTGCTTCCCCGGTTCGCAACTCGAACCAGGCTGGAAATTCTCGGCAACCAAGGTATGGTTGGTAGAAGCATTTGCCCTGGCTGGCACGGCGGACAAACTGGGCATCCAGTGCATTCAAATCGGCTTGTGTGCTGCGCGCGTGGATATGGGCATGGATCCGATAACGGACGTTTTTGAGCGCCATGGTCTGGCGCTGGGTGCGGCCTTTCTGGTCGGTGCCGAGTTCGTCCTTGCTGCCATCTGCCCACAAGGGTTGCGGTGCTTCTTTGCCGTTTGCCCATCCTAATATGGTGCGCTCTGGGGGGGATTTATCCTTCACCTCATTGCGTCGCAACGCCAAGTACTTCGGTGGCGTGAGGATTTCTACCTGCTCCACTTGCCAGTAAAATCCGTAGGACTTCTTCCAGTAAATAGCATCAAAAATGCCGCGTGCGGCGGAGGGGGTGATGATGGGGTAACTGTAGCGTTCCACCTTCATTTCCGGGCGGGTAAAACAGGCGAGATCGCCCCACACTTCCAGGCAGTGGGTCTTTCCTCGGTTCATGTTGTCCTCCTCTTTATCCAATCCATGTGTTGAGTGTGCCGGGTGGAACCAGTCCGAGTTGTGGATGATAGTGCTCCGGCACGGCGTAGATGAACCAATCGTTTTGTTCGCGTTGCTTCCAGCCGGCTACCGGGACGGGCAGCAGTGCATCCCAAATCGGGTCAGCGTCCTTTGGGCGATAGAGGCTCACGGTGAGCGGGCGCGCGTTACGCATCCAGACGGCGGTTAGCCCGGTGTCGTCGGCTTGGGCACGTAAACTTTTGAACAGCACCTGTTGTGGAGTGTAGGGGACGAGAACGTTGATGGCATCCTGTTTGATGAGCCGGTAGAGTCTGGCTACCTCGGGGAAGTTGCCTGTCTCAATGACTTTCAGAATTTCCTTGCTCTCTTTTGAGTTCGCTGTCCCAGCCAAGTCGTATAGTTCACGATAATAGGTGGTGACGAAGGCTGGGTCGTCGAGTTTCATGCCTGACGCGCCGTGACGGCGGAAGATCATTTGGGCGATCTGAGTTGCTTGCTTATAACTATCGGTTGGGTAACCCACGTCATCCGGGGCGAATATCCGAAGTTGCCCGAGTTGACTACGCCGTCCTTCCCGGTTGCAGCGCCCTGCGGCCTGAATGATGGCGTCCAGAGGCCCCCAGGCACGCATCACTGCGGGGAAATCTAAATCTACGCCTGCTTCTACACATTGTGTTGCAACCAGTCGCACTGTCTCGTTGGCGGCGAGCCGTTTGAGCACGGTCGTCAGCACATTCTGACGGTGTGCGGTGCAAAGATTGGTGGAGAGATGCAACGTGGCTGGGTCATCCAACTTTTTCCACAGGCTCTTGGCATGGCGTTTGAGGTTGACGATGCACAGAACTTGGGGCAACTGGGTCAATTGCTCGGCAAGATCGTCCCAAGTAACGAGGGTATCCGGGCTACCCCAGTCGAATTTTACGCGTTTCATGGGCGCGAACAGGGCGGCTGGGTTGGGCAGGATCTCGCGCGGCTGCCAGCCGGGGGCTTTGGTTTCCATGACGGTTTTGTCGAGGTGCGAGAAGGCGGGCTGGGTGGCAGTGGCGAATACCACGCTTGAACCGTAACTGGCGGTCAGGTGCGAGAGTGCTGCGAGCGTGGGTACGGCCAGTTGCGCAGGTAGTGTCTGCGCCTCGTCGAACAAGATGACGGTGCGCTGCAAGCGGTGAAGTTTTCGGCAAGCCGATGGGCGGTTGGAAAACAGCGACTCGAGCAACTGAACATTGGTGGTGACGATGAGCGGCGCATCCCAGTTTTCTGCCAGCAGACGGCGACGGCGTTCGGCGTGACTGGGCTGTCCTGCATCGCCTTCATTGTCTTGTTGGAAATTTTCCTTCCCCACGCCAGCCATTGAATGATGCTCAAGGACGAATTCCGCACCAAACTTTGGTGCGAGAATGTCGCGATAGATGCGGGCGGTCTGCTCGGTGATGGTGAGATAGGGGATCACCAGGATTACACGTTCTAGGCCATGTTTCGCCGCGTGCGCTAAGGCAAAGGCGAGCATAGCAAGCGTCTTGCCGCTGCCGGTGGGCGCAGTAAGTGTGAACAGGCCAGAATCACGCTCCGCACTTTGCAAGCAGGCTTTGAGTAGTTCGCGGCGAACAACCTGCACGTCAAGCGAAGCGGTAGTCTTTGCCTGAGTCTGTTCGATATTCGAGAGGACTGATTTTAGGGCATTGGCGGCATCCAGCCCTGGCCCGGATGGGCGATAACATTTGCCTGATATGTCACCCTCAAAATGTGCCTCGGTGTCCAGATAGTCGGCATCCACCAAGGTGGAAAACAGCATGCGCACGTCCAGCATGGTGGATACGGTGGCATTGAGCGAGTTACCTAACATGGGCTGCCTTACGTGGGGCAATGTCAGGCTATCGTCGGTAAAGCAATTTTTCAGTGTCTGGGTGTCTGGTGCGGTCATGCGTAGTGATTGAGGATGCTCCGCCAGCCACTTGGGGTTGAGTCTCTTCAAATCAGCGTGGGCAAGTGATTGCAGACCTATGTGATGCCCCTGAATGGCCAACGCAGCGGCGGCACACTTATGCTCAAGCGCAACCCATGCCCCGGCCGACCAATGATCCAGCCCAGATTCTTCGCCCCGAAGACGTGCCTGAAACAGATCACCGAATTTACCCAGATCGTGCAATAGCCCTGCCAACTTTGCCTCGTTGCTCCAGTTCATGGGGAATGAAAATTCTTCGGCAAGTTGAGACACGGCAGACAAATGTGTGCGCAGGTGATGCCAGTGCCCAACCCTGTTGGCACTGTGAGCAAAGTAACCAGTCGATTTTGTTGTCACGAGTTATATCTGCACAGTTTAAATAATTGCGGTTTGTTTAATGATCTTACAATCGTAAGTTTGTATCCTACCCCCACCCAGGCCCAAAACCTGAGCATGCTGCAACCCCTTATCCATATTGGCTTCTGGCGCGGTCGAGTTGAATTTTGATGGATTCTTTCAGCGCATCCGGCGCGATTACCTCCACATCCGGGCCGTATTTGAGGATGTCCATGATGAGTTCCTTGTCGTTGGAATAGGGGACGCTGAGTTCATAGTGACCATTATCTACCCAGCGGCTTTGCTGGTCGGGGTGCCAGGTTTCGTCGGCAACCCAGCGGGCGCGGTGGGCGGTAAAGCGCAGGATGGCGGTGGCGATGGGTGGACCTGCGAAGATGCCGTAGGCGCTGGCGAGTTGGCGGTTGAGTGTGGAGTCTGGTAGGGTTTTAGCGGGCTTGTCCAGCGTGGTTGCCTGACGGATGCATTCGACGGCGAAGATACGCAAGTCCTTTTTTTGATGACACCAGGCATCGAGGTACCAGTTGTCGCGGTAGTGGGTGAGCCGTTGGGGCGAGATTTCGCGTTCGCTGGTTTGGCAGCGGTCGCGGTTGTAATATCGGATGATGAGCCGTTTGCGTTGTAGTACGGCGCTGGCGATGCTTTGAAAGTGGCGCAGGTCTTTGGCGCGGGCGGCCATGGGTAGGATGCGGATGCGCTTGTGTGCCTCACCGCTGCCGAGGTGTTCGGTTTGGAGGAGTGCGTCGATGCGGGTGCGAATCGGTGCAAGCGCAGAATCCAGCAGGCCGGGTTGAAGGGTTTGTAGCAGGTGATTGAGGGTGATGAGGGCATGGAGTTCTGCGCTGGTGAACCACAGGCCGGGCAGGGGGTGGTGGCCGTCTGCGGTGTCGTAGCGGTAGCCGTTATATGCTGCATCGAAGATGAGGGGCGCGCCGAGTTGGTTGCGCAAGTCGGCGATGAGGCGGGTGAGTTTGGAGCGGGAAATTTCCAACTCGTCTATCAATGTTTGGCGGCTGATGGCGCTGCGTCTGCCATCGAGCAGACGGTGAAGCCGGTAGAGGTCGTCGGGTTTACTCAAGGTGGCTTGCTCATTTCAAACTTGGAGTGATTGGCAAGCCAGAATCTGACCGGTGTTTTTCATGTGGTCAAACAGTCTGGTCGGTGTTTCGCATTCAATGGGCACCAACTCGGCTGCTTGACACTCATGGCGGTTCCCTCACGACCAGTAGACGCTGTCATGTTAGTCATCTCTTTAATTGAATGCAACTCAAGTGCTGGGTTCCCTACCGTCTCCTTTCGAATTACAATCGGGACTCGAATCCTTTTGTATCCTCAGTGATGGCTGCAACTGCAGTGCCCGTTAGATACAATACGTTCTTACCCATCGATGAGGTTTTCCATGTCCAGAATAGCTGAATTATTGAAAGTTGCCCAACAACGAGGGCGTGAAATCGGGTTGTCCTATGCAGGGGCGCTACTTCCGCCCGAGGCTTTCGAACTCCTGAATCTGAACGCCCAGGCGGTACTGGTGGATGTTCGTACGCAAGCGGAGTGGGACTGGGTCGGATCCGTGCCCGGAGCGGTGCATGTGGAATGGCAGTCTT
>JAKBLB010000017.1 GCA_021832305.1 Pseudomonadota bacterium
CTGGAGATACCCGACAACTGGATGACGGAATTGGCGGTGTTGTTGGCCCCCACCTGAAAGTTCTGAGCAGTGAAGGTGCCATCGAGCAGGTTCACTCCGTTGAACTTGGTAGACATGGCCACGCGCTGGATTTCTGCGGAGAGTTGCTGGACTTCGGCGTTCATGGATGAACGGTTGGCATTGGAATAGGTGGCGTTGGCGGATTGCACGGCCAGACTGCGCATGGTCTGCAAGTTGTTGATGATGGACTGCATGGCGCCACTGGCGGTCTGGGCCAGAGAGATGGCATCGTTGGCGTTGCGCGTGGCCTGGGCATACCCGCCCAACTGGCTGCCCATGACGGTGGCGATGGCGTAACCCGCCGCATTGTCCTTGGCGCTATTGATCTGTCGTCCGGAAGACAGTTGCTGGATGGCGGTGGCCATTTGCGTCTGGGAATTGCTCAGGTTTTGCTGCGCCATCATTGAAACAATGTTGGTATTGAGGTAGATAGCCATGATAAAACTCCTTGTTGGTTGATCCTGACGCAGGCCTGACTGCCTTGCTCCTGACACGGCGACCGGTCGGAATGACTGGCCCTTTGTCCCAGTTATCGGACAACCCCGGAGAAACTTTAGGGAGATTTCATGCTTCCGCCTTGACGACACGATTCTTGCCGGCGGCCTTGGCCTGATACATGGCCTGATCGGCGCGCCCCATGGCTTCTTCAGCGGTCTCGTTCGGGCCGCGCATGGCCACGCCGGCACTGAAGGTGATGATGATCTCTTCCCCATCATAGACAAACAACTTCTGGACCAGCAAGCGCTGCAGACGTTGCAAGATATCCGCTCCTTCATGGATGTTGGTGGCAGGAAGCACCAACAGAAATTCCTCTCCCCCGTAGCGGGCCACCGCATCCGTGGGGCGCAGAGCAGCCTTGATGGTTTCAGACACATGCATCAGGGCCAGGTCTCCCGCCTTATGGCCCAGAAGATCGTTGAACAGTTTGAAATTATCAATATCCAGCAAGCCAATGCACAACGGTGATTGCGTGCGGTTAGAACGGGTGATTTCCCGCTGAAGTACGTCCTCCATCCCCCGGCGGTTGAGGGTCCCGGTCAACTGATCTTCACGCACCAATTCACTGACCTGCTCCAGTTCCTGTTCCAGCAGACGAATTTTTTCCTGGGCTTCGACCGCCTGACGGCGCGCCACCACCAATTCCTCGTGAGAACGTACGGTACTGGCCTGGATGACGCGAGTATCCTGCATCAGGTCTTCCAGAATATGACCCAGTTCAGTGAGATTGTCGGCCAGTCCGATCTTGAGATTGTAGCCTTCGATCTTGGCCTGATAATCCTCCGTGCTCTCGGTCATTTCGCCCATGCGATCGATAAAACTGGTCATCAGGCTCTTGAGGGTGTCCTTGGCATCCGCCAGGCTCTGCTTGAGAGAACTCTGCTTGACCAGGGCCTCGCGCAAGTTCTTTTCCGCATCGGCAATACTGCGCTTGTCGAGGGGTTGTTCCATGATATCGCGCAGGATGGAAATTTGTCCGTGCAACCATTTGTCGTCCGCCACCAATTCGCCAACATTTTCCACCAGCAGTCGCAACAGACTGAGCAGACCTTCCTGGATCTTTACCTTGTCCCCCCCGCGCAATTCCATTTTGACCCAGAAATGGCGCAATTTCTTGGCGACATCCGTGACCTGGTCCCCGTTGATCGCCGCCCTGATCTGCGTCACCAGGGCGTTGATCTCTTCGCCCAGTTCGGGTTGAAGCAATTTGTTGCTTTCCAGTGTCTGTGCCAATAAATCACGCAAATGTGCCATGACCACTGGATCGATAGCCGTATCCATGCCCTCCGCCACGGGCGGCACCGGGACACTGGAAGCCGGCGTAACGTGTTCGGCGGACCCGGCAAATTCTCCCGGAGCGGCCACGCCACTCCCCCAGGATCGCATCAAAGCCTGTATTTTTTCATAAAGAAGATCGGAATCATTGCCGAAGCGCGCCAACACGGTATTCATTCCATCTTTCTTGCGGGAGAGGGTGATGCCCTTATGAGGCAACTCGATCTGTCGGAACAATTCACGAATCAATGCGGCCCAGGCCAAAGGAGGACGTACCTCTGCAGGGTCAGTGGTGATGCCGGAAGGAGGTGCAACCGGCAAAAAAACTTCCTTGCCACTGATTTCAGCGTAAAGACGGACGTAATTCTCCGGGGTGGGCGACAGTTTCTGCGCCACCAGGGCTTTCAGGGTTTTACCCGCCAATTCGGCGGGCGTGGGTTCGGAGGCCATGATGTAGTGCGAGACCAAGTTTTGGCAGCAGACCGAGATTGTACTCCTGCTCAGTGCAACCCGAAAAGGGTTTTGAACCCAACGTAAATATTTCCCCCCCAGAGTTGCCGGCACCCGAGGATCCCGATGAAGATCCCAATGCCCAGGGTGACCCCAAACGCACGATTTCTGCGCCGCGCCTGACGCAACCTCACTTCCAGGCCCAACACCCGTTGAGCCCATTGCATCTCGTTGATTTCAGCCATGACGGTAGTATGTAACCGTGCTTCCAACGCTTGCTTCTCCCTGGCCCGGTTCAGGAGTTCCAGTTCTGCTTCGATGCGCCGTTCCATTTCTTCCCGGGCGCTCTGCTCCTGTTCCTGGCGTGCCTGTATCTGAAGCATCAGAGCAGCCTCCTCTTCCTGTCTACCCCGTGCCATGCTCATGGCCTCCCGTGCCTTGTGCAAACGCTCCGTGGCCAGGACAGTGGCCCGTTCTTCCTCTATAATCCGTGCGTTATCGGATTCAATGGCGCGCAGGGAAATCTCCATTCTCCGTTCAATGGCTTCGATGGCCCGTCGTTCTGCTTGCTGCCGCTCTCCTTCCAGTCGTTTCAAATCCTCATTGCGCGACCGTACCAACTGATCCACGGGAACTGCCCGTAAAACCGCCTCCGCGCGCAGTCTGGCCTGCTCTTCCAGAAAAGCATGGGTTTCGGCTTCCACCTGAGATCGGGCCGCCCGTATGGTCGCCAATCCTTCTTCCAGGTCCGGTGTCGCCTCATCCTGAATCCAATCTCGTTGAAGTGCCCTACTCATGATCCCCCCCTTTTTTGCTTACTTTCGGCTCACCCGCAAAAACCCCGCATCTGACAATTCCTTTGCCAACGCGGCATAATCTGCTGCCCCTCCACTATGAGGGGCATAACGAAATACATCCTGACCAACGGAAGGGCTGGTGGCCAGTGCAACGTTTTCCGCAATCCTGGTTTTACAGACATTCTCTCCATAGCGTTCTCGCAACTGGCGATCGACTTCAAATGCCAATCTGCGGCGTGAGTTGAATCGGGTGACCACGATTCGCCGTGGGTAGACCCGTTTGAGACGTTTTTCCAGAACTTCCAGAGCGGAAGACAGCCGATAGACCCCCTGTAGGGACAAATAGTCGGCGGCCACCGGGATCAGGACGCAATCCGCTGCCAGCAACGCATTCAAGGTCAAAACCCCCAGATTGGGACAACAATCGATCAGAATGGGTGAACGTTCACGCACCACGGCATTCATGCCTCGACTCAGGAGCGCGGCGGCCTTGGGATCCCCGCCCTTGAGTGCATCGATCTTGGAAAGATCGGCGGAAGCGGGAATCAGGTCCCATCCTGAGCGCGTCTTTTCGAGCAAACGCAAGAGGGGAGTCTGTTGTTGGAAAAACGCGGCCATCCCGGTTCCCGGTGACGCCACCACCCCGCTCGCCAAACTGAGATGACTTTGAGGGTCGAGATCGAGCAACAATGGATTCGCTCCAGCGCGCACCCAGGCAGCAGCCAGGTTGAGGCAAGTCGTGGTTTTTCCTACACCTCCCTTCTGATTGAATACCGCAATGACACTCATGCCGCTCCCTTCACACTTCAGAAAACCCAACCCTCTGCATCACACATAGTATGCGGCTTGCCCGTCCGCATCGAAGAGGGGAAATGAAGCAGTTTTTCCGCTCAATCCATTGAAAAGTTGTGTAGAATCCATGAAAAGTTGGTTCGATCCTCAGAATTCGCCTAAAGTTTTGCTCTGGGTTGCCGATAGCCCAGCCATGAACAGTCTTATTGGGAGACTCCCGTGAAAATAGACAAAACCGTCAAATCCGCCCCACCCACCCCGATTCAGGGCGGTTCGGGTCGAACTTCTTCCGCAGCCTCTTCTTCCGCATCACCGCCGGGGACACGCACGACCAGTGAGGCGGGCACCGCCAGTTCAGGAGCGGCTTCCGGGACTACCGTCCATCTCGGCGGAACCGCGACCCAATTGAAGGCGACCATTGCCGCAACGTCCGGCGTCGACCTCAGCAAGGTCGCCGCAGTACGTCAGGCCATCAGCGAAGGTCGCTTCCAGGTCAACGCCCATGCTGTGGCCTCGGGTCTCATTGCTTCGGTCAAGAGTTTGATCCAGGCGAGCGGACACTGAGGCGTTGATGCCATCTTCCGTCTCGGTTTGGGAAGCCGCTCTGGATGAAGAAATTCTGGCTCTGGAGCAATTTCAGGCGCTTCTGGATGAAGAACAAGGGTTATTGATGTCCGGGGAAACCCTTTCGCTCATTCCCCTTGCCGAAAAGAAAAACCAACTTGCCCAAAGACTGATCGACCTGACCACCACCCGCCGTGAGTTGGGAGCCCCTCCTGCCGGGCTTTGTACGGACCGCCTGAGCACCCTTCTGGTCGATACCCAAAAAGCCGAAACAACCAACCGGACCAACGGGGAGTTGATTCAGATTCGCCTGCGCCACAATCAGCAAGCCCTGACGATTCTTCAGCAAGCCGCCCAGAAAGCCACGCTCTACGGTCCGGACGGCCAAACTCAGGCACCCGCCGCAGGAACGGGACGGCCCCTGGCCTCGGGTTGATCACTTTTCCCAATCGTCGTTCTGTTCCGCAGGGTTGAGTGTTGGCGTCAAAACGGTAACGGTGACGCGACGGTTGCGGGCTCTGTCTTCCGGAGAATCGTTCGGTACGAGGGGATCATTCTCCGCGTCCCCTGCTGCGGTCAAACGCTGCCCGACCACACCGTCTTCGATGAAGAAACGCACGACCCGGCTGGCACGGGCAGTGGACAGTTCCCAATTGGAAGGATAGCGAGTGGTGCTAATGGGAATGTTATCCGTATGTCCCTTGACTTCCACTGCCAGCCCGGTGGTCTTCAATACCCTGGCCACCTCGTCCAGGGGGGGGCGGGCATTGGCCTGGAGGTCCGCGTCCCCCTCCTGAAACAGCACTTGCGCATTCAAGTCGATCACGATGCCCCGTCCGGTTTGTACGACCCGAACCATACCCTGTTTGACCAAAGGGGCCAGCACGCTATCCAGTTGATGGAGCATGGAGCGGATACTGTCCTGCTGGCGACGCTGACGTTCGACGAACTGTGAGTTCCGTTCATCGATCAATGACTTGATCACCGAATCCTGCTCAATGACCAGCATGCCGGAAGAACCCTGACGAAGATTTTCCTTGAATGCCGAATTGATCGCACTGTGAAAGCGCGCATATTTTGCCTCGTTCACCGCAGAAATGGCGTACATCACCACAAAGAAGGCAAAAAGCAAAGTAATGAAGTCCGAATAGGACACCAGCCAGCGCTGTTCGCTATGATCCCGTTCGGCGCGACGCGAATGTCGCGCCAACTCAGGATAGATATCCTTCGAGTTTTCCCTGAACAAAATGTGGATTCTCACCGTGCGAAATCAATAACAAACCATCCACCACCATTTCATAGGTGGCGATTTGCTGCTGAACCAGAAATTTCAATTTATTCGCCACGGGGAAAAAAAACAGGTTGGCAAAGCCTACCCCATAGATAGTCGAGACGAAGGCCACCGCAATCCCTGCCCCCAACTGGGACGGATCCCCCAGCCGTTCCATGACCTGCACCAGCCCCAACACTGCACCCAGCATACCAATGGTGGGCGCATAACCAGCCGCCTGCTCCCACATCCGGGCAGCCGGCCAGCGCAAGCGTTCATACCCCTGAATATCCACCTGCAGTGCCGCACGGATATGTTGCGCATCCAGCCCATCCACCACCATCTGCAACCCCTTGCTGATCAGGGGATCGGTTTGCCGCACCACATAAGGTTCCAACGCCAATAACCCATCCCGCCGAGCAATCTTGCTCCATTCCACCACCTGGCTGTGCAGTTCTGCCGTATGAAATACAGGTTTCCACCACACCCAAGGCAACATTCGCATCCCCAGAGAAAAGACATTCCAGGGAGTTTGCAGAAGAATTGCCCCCAGCGTCCCGCCCATCACGATCACAAACGCAGTCAACTGAAACAAACTGGACAGGGCCCCCCCCTCCAGCCATTGACCGACCAGGACGGCCATCAACCCGAACATCAGCCCGAAAATACTTAGAATATCCATGCTCAGTGATGACTCTTGAGACGGCTGCGCAGACGTGTCACTGCCTGGGTATGGATCTGACTGACCCGCGACTCGCTGACACCCAGCACTTCGCCGATTTCCTTCAAGTTCATCTCCTGTTCGTAATGCAACCCCATCATCATCCGTTCACGTTCCGGCAATTCCTCGATGGCCTCCACCAAGGCCACCTGAAAACGTTGATCCCCCAGTAAAGCCATGGGTTCGAGGTCATGCCCAAACTCATGGCGATCGAAGAAGGATTCTTCCCCGTCCTGTTCGCGGAAATCTTCGTAGTACAACAACTGTGCACCCCGCGCTTCAAACAATAACGTCTGATAGTCGGCCAAACTCATCTCCAGTTCATGGGCCACCTCTGATTCACTGGGAGTCTTGCCTTGCCGTTGCTGAAGACGGCTGATGGCCTGCTCGACGCGTTTGGTGTCACGCCGCAAATTGCGCGGCATCCAGTCTGACTGGCGCAACTCGTCCAGCATGGCCCCACGAATGCGTTGCCCGGCATAGGTTTCGAACTGTGCGCCGCGCAGTTCATCATAGCGCGTCGAAGCCTCCAGCAGACCCATCATTCCTGCCTGAATCAAATCATCCACTTCCACACTTCCAGGCAATCGGGTCATCAGATGATGCGCAATACGCTTGACCAGAGGCGCAAAGGTTTTCAGACAGTCGTCCTTGTCTTCCAGACCTGCGGATGTATACATCCTCACCTCCCTCCCCAGGCCACCCGCGCTGTCCTCTCCCCCCATGAAAATCCATTGCTTTCACTCCCCCGAGCGGTGCTCTGGATTCGCACCACCGGATCCCAGGACAATACCTGGGCTCTGAGACGAATCAAGGACTGGGGCAGGGATACCGAAGGCAAAACCCTCTCCTTGTCAAAACGCCATTGTGTGTCATGAAGTGACCTTTGGACAAGGGGCAAGAAACCAAAATCACGATATTCCAGTCCGATGGACTGAACCAGAGTACGACAACGTTCCTGCCATTCGAGCACTTTGTCCCAACTCATTGCTCGGTTGATGACTGCCCCCACTGCCGTTGGCGAATGTTGCAATGAGTGACTCAAACGTTTTTGGCAGGCCGTCCATGAATCGGCTTCATCAATCACCCACAGAACAGAAGCATGGGTGTTTTCGTGCGTTCCACGGATTCGTTGAGCAAGCCCCGGTGAGGCACTGTCCACCAGCACATGGGAGCGCTGACGTGCCAAGGCGACCAACCCTGACCAGGGCACGGCGGCAGGCGTGGCTTTGACCCGCCCCAAGTTGAGATAATCCACCTGCGGAGCGATCGACACCAGAGTCCGATCCCAGTCGAGGTGTCCCTCCAAAACCTGTCGTGCGTCATAGCGCATGCGCAGGTTGAGAATCCGCCCCAGGTGACGGGGCCCCAGGTGTTCATCCAACACCAACATGGATGAAACGCAATCACCGACACAAGCCAACCCTGCCACGACCAAAGAAGCGCCTGCCCCCTGACGGCTACCCAGAACAGTGAAAATCCGACAATGCTGAGGAGAAATCAGGCGGCGCAGCCCACTGGCCTGGTCGCGTTCTCCAAACTCAGGCATGGCTCATGCCCCCGTTCTCCAAAGAAAATTCGAGGGGCAACGTGCTACTGTAGCCTACCATTTCAAGGCTATTGAAAGTTGCTTGCAGGAGTCCCCCGGGATTCGCCTCGCGCAAGTCTTCCGGAACCCGCTGTCCATTGGCGACATAGCACAGCGGCAGACGATGGCGAATCGCCACATCGAGGATCCCTCCCATGGCCAACGCCTCATCCAACTTGGTCGGGATGCACCCCAATACATTGGGGGTACGGTAGACCCGGACCACATCTTCCAGAGTATGCAAGTTACAGGTTGCATTGAGCAATAACAAACGTCGCACGCCCAACGTATCCAGTTGATCGTTCTGTTCCTGGACGCGGTCATCACGTTGCCCCATGCCCATGGTATCGACCAGTACCAGATGTTTGTCGCGTAATCCGTTCAATGTCGTTTTGAGATCTGCAGCATCCTTGACCGTATGTACGGGAACCCCGAGAATGCGCCCGTAGATACGCAATTGTTCATGGGCACCCACGCGATAACTGTCCGTGGTCACGAGCCCCACTCGAGCCGCCCCATAACGGACCACTGCCCGAGCTGCCAGTTTGGCGGTGGTGGTCGTCTTTCCCACCCCGGTCGGTCCCACCAGAGCAAAAACCCCACCCCCCCCCACGATGACCTCATCGCCGCGCAAGGCGCGCAAATTCCGTTCCAGTACCTGAGTTACCCAACCCAGACCCGCGTGTTCCGGCATCTGGTCGAGAATCTGCTCGGTCAGAGCAGAGCCGAACCCCATCCGCACCATGCTGCGCTGAATCTTGCCCTTTTTGGTAGCGTGAACATTGGGCGTTGCCAAGGAAACCAGTTGGCTCTGCAAATCCGATTGCAACCGTCGGATCTCCTTCACCAATTGGGCGACATTTTCTTTTTCCTCATTCCCCCCTCCATGCTCCAGTTGGGCAAGGGCAGCGTGCGCGGCAGCCACGATTTCCACATGGTCGCCTACCCGACGATTGGACAGGATGACGGCATCCTCCCCCATTTCCACCCGTACCTGACGCAATGCATCTCGCGCGGTCAAAGCCCTGATGGTTCTTGTTTGTGC
This sequence comes from Pseudomonadota bacterium, assembly GCA_021832305.1. Lineage (GTDB taxonomy): Bacteria > Pseudomonadota > Gammaproteobacteria > Burkholderiales > Ferrovaceae > Ferrovum. The sequence goes on from JAKBLB010000017.1 coordinate 9,061, forward strand.
CTTCACAGTCGTCCTCCTACCAGCGATGTCACTTTCACGGTTCTAAACCCAGGCACTTCATCCTGAGCAATCACTTTCAATTGAGGCAAAGTCCGCTTGAGAAAGCGGGCCAGTAAATCACGCAATTGCCCCGGCACCAACAAGACTGCCGGAAACCCCATCATTTCCTGGCGCTCTGCCGCCATTCGGGTCTCACGTAACAGCGTATCCGCCAAGCCCGGCTCGATGGCCTGCTGCAGACCCCCGGCTTGCATGGCCTGAGACAGTAGATGTTCCAGTTCCTTATCCATGGCAATCACCTGTAACTCCTGAGAAGCCGGATAGAGTTGTTGAATGATTGCCGGCCCCAGAGCCACCCTTACCTGAGCCGTCAGGTAGATCGGGTCTTGCGACATAGTCACATATTTGGAAAGTGTTTCCAGGATGCTGCGCATATCGCGAATGGGTACGCCTTCCTCCAGCAGATTCTGCAGAACTTTTTGCAATACGGCATGAGGAAGGATCTTGGGAATCAACTCTTCGGTCAGTTTGGGAGATGACTTGGTCACATGTTCCAGCAACTGGTGCAATTCCTGTATCCCCAACAGGGAAGCTCCCTGAAGATGGATGAGGTGGCTGAGATGGGTGGCCACCACCGTACTGGCATCCACTACCGTGTAGCCCAGCGCCTGAGCATGATCCTTGAGCACCGCATCGATCCAGACCGCAGGCAACCCAAAAGCCGGATCCTGTGTGGGCGTTCCTTGCAGTGTCCCCGTCACCTGTCCAGGATTGATGGCCAAAAATTGTCCGGGCAATGCCTCTCCGCTCCCGATTTCAGCGCCTTTCAGCGTGACTCGATAAGCATTGGGGCGTAATTCCAGATTGTCGCGAATATGAATGGCGGGAGGCAGAAATCCCACTTCCTGAGTAAACTTACGCCGCAGGCCTTTGATCCGCCGCAGCAGATCCCCGTCCCGCTCCTTATCCACCAGGGAAATCAGACGATAACCGACTTCCAGGCCCAATACATCGATGGGGGTCACATCTTCCCAAGTGGCTTCCGGTGCCTCGAGGGAGACCTGTGTGGGCGCAGGGGGCAGTGCAGCCTGCACCGCTTCGAGACGCTGGCGTTTCAACAGAGTGGTTCCCCACCCGCCCAGAATGGCAGCAAACAGCAGAAAAGCAAAGTGCGGCATGCCCGGCACCAGCCCCAAGGCCCCCACGATGATTCCGGTCAGCATGAGGACCAGAGGTTGGGTGAAGACCTGACCCATCAGTTGCTGACCAATGTTTTCATCGGTGGATACGCGGCTCACCACCACCCCGGCCGCGGTGGAAATGACCAGTGAAGGAATCTGCGCCACCAACCCATCTCCAATGGTCAATAACGTATAGATCTTGGCTGCTGTCGCCACATCCAGATTATGCTGCAGAACCCCGACAATGAACCCGCCAATGATATTGATGAGCAAAATCATGATCCCTGCCACGGCATCCCCGCGCACAAATTTGCTGGCCCCGTCCATGGACCCATAAAAATCCGCTTCCTGTGCAATGGTGGTACGACGCTTACGCGCTTCATCCTCGCCGATCAATCCCGCATTGAGATCGGCATCGATCGCCATTTGTTTACCGGGCATGGCATCCAGAGTAAAACGGGCCCCCACTTCCGCGATTCGACCGGCTCCCTTGGTGATCACGATAAAGTTGATAACCACCAGAATCAGAAAAACCACGATCCCCACTGCAAAATTCCCCCCCACCAGGAAGTGCCCGAAGGACTCGATGACCTTCCCCGCAGCATCTGGCCCGGTATGCCCCTCCAGTAAAACGATTCTGGTTGAGGCCACATTCAAGGACAGGCGCAGCAGGGTGGTCATCAGCAATACCGTCGGAAAAGCAGAAAATTCGAGGGGTTTCAGCGTATTCATACTGACCAGCAACACCATGATCGAAACAGCGATGTTGAAGGTAAAAAAGATGTCCAGTAAAAATGCGGGCAGAGGCAACACCATCATGCTCAATACCAGAATGATGAGCACGGGACCTGCCAATCCCTTGCTTCCTGCCCCCTTGAACAACCCCTGAATCGTCATCAATGCATTCATGACGGACTCACCCGGTTTTCCGGATCAAGTTCAACGGGAACAGGAAGATTTTGAGGGGGCGGAGGAACGCCTCCCCCTTCCTTGCGCTGCCGTTGTAACTGGTAGGCATAGGCCAATATCTCAGCAACTGCAAGATAGAGCGCTTCCGGAACCGGGTGTTCCAACTCGGTATGGGCATATAAGGCGCGTGCCAACGCAGGCGCTTCCACCACGGGAATGCGATGCGTGGCCGCCACCGAGCGAATGCGTTCCGCGACCAGATGAACCCCTTTGGCCACCACGATAGGGGCACGCATGACGCCCTCCTGGTAGCGCAGGGCCACCGCATAGTGGGTCGGATTGGTCACTACCACATCCGCAGTCGGTATCTGGGCCATCATACGCTGACGCGCTCTTTCACGCTGCAGAGTTCGGATCTTGCCCTTGATCTGGGGATCCCCTTCGGTTTCCTTGGACTCTTGGCGAATCTCGTCCTTGGTCATGCGAAGTCGACGATTGTGCTCCCATAACTGAAAAGGCACATCCACTGCGGCCACCAGCATCATCCCCGCCAACATGGCCAAAAAGGAATTACCCACCAGGGTCCCCATCTGGAGAGTGGCGGAAGGAAGGGACAATGCGGAAAGCATCAGGGTCTGATCCAGATAATGCCACACAGCCCAGACCCCGGCCCCTCCCACCACCCCGGCCTTGGCGATGCTTTTGCCCAATTCCACCCCCCCCTGGGCAGAAAACATGCGTCCAATACCCGCCAGGGGGTCCAGACGGGAAAAGTTCGGTTGCAGCGGTTTGAAACTGAACAACCACCCGTTCAGCAGGAGGGGGGAGAAAATTGCCGTGACCAGGAGCAAACCCAGAAAAGGCAAAAACACTTCCACGGTCTCCAGTGACAACCGTGAAAACCGTTCCATCATGCGAGCGGGATCCGTGGCTACCCCTGCATCGAAACTCAAACCCTGACGTACCAACCTCAACAGGGATTGACGCAAATGTTCCCCCATGAACCATAATCCCCCTCCCCCTGCCAGTAGGGCCATAAAGGTGGACAGTTCGCGCGAACGGGCGACCTGACCTTCTTCGTGCGCCTGATCGAGGCGTCGTTGCGAAGGTTGTTCGGTTTTTTCGAGATCACTCTCGTTGTCCATGGAAACTCTCTAATCAATTGGGAGGACGCATTCAACGTGTCATTATCCTGAGGGAAAGCCCCTCTCAAAGGCAGGAACAACCGGGGATTTACCCTACCATTTCTCCTGACGGTGCGGAATTGAGACACTATCCCCCTTCCGGGAAGGCGAAAAAAATTTTATTTTTTTCAAAAAAAACCCTAAAGTTTTCCAAAATCCTGCCGATAACCTGGATATAGACGAGGAAGTTCGTCGCAACCGTCTGAAAATGTTTGATTTTTTATTTTACCCGCTTTTTTGCCCCGAACGGCAGAGCGGGTGTTTGTGTCGCCCGTAGGTTTTATTCCTACGATAAATTCATCAAATTACTGATTTATTCTCCTTTTCGCACTCGGCACAATGGGCCCCATCGTGACCTGTCGTCACCAGCGCACCCCAAACAAGGAGAATCCCCATGAACCCTACCCAATTGCACGCAGAGATCAGGGACACCAACCTTTCCTACCTGATGCTGGCCCAGAACATGATCAATCAGGATGTGGCCGCTGCCCTGTTCCGGTTGGGAATCAACGCGGAAATGGCCGATCTGATCGCCAGTTTGACGCCTGCCCAGTTGATTAAAATGGCGGCTTCGAATATGCTGGTGTGCCGTTTGCGTTTCGATGAGAACCTACTGCTCAACATGATCACCGACCACACCAAAGACCGCCTCATGGCTCAGCCTCATGCCGCCATCCTTATGGCCGGTCAACCGGCCGAACAACTGGCTCTTTGAACCTTCCTTGATCGCGCCGCGCAGCATCGTTGCCGAAGCCCAGGAAGTACAGTGGGCCATCGAACTGATCGAGTTGGGCGCTCGCCTTCAATTATTGCAGGAAGAAACCCATCTGAGCCGCGAGCGGTTGTTACGACTGTATCGGGAAGTCGCCGGGCACTCTCCTTCCAAGGGCATGCTGCCCTATTCCACCGATTGGTTCATCACCTGGCAGCCGAATATCCATGCCTCCCTGTTTCTTGGAATTTACCGCTACCTCGAAAAGAACATCGACCTCCCCCCTCTCGAATTGCTCATCAAGAGTTATCGGCTCTATCTTGAGCAAATCGCAGTCGGCAAGGAAGAAAAAGTGCTCAGTGTCACCCGCGCCTGGTTTTTGCTCCGTTTCTGCGCGGCCGGCATGTTGCAAACGGCTCCCTGCACTCGTTGCAATGGGGAGTTCGTGGTCCACACCCACGACCTGACCGCTGATTTTGTCTGCGGCATCTGTGCACCTCCCTCCCGCGCAGGAAAAACCAAAAAACTTTTCCCAAAATCAGTTTCTTCCGAACCTTCCCCGTAAAATTCAAAAAAATTAGTCGAAAATCCCACAGACCGGATGCGCGCGCGCTCAATTCATGGTTGAATGGCGCCTTGAGAACCCTCCAAGAATTTATAACGTATCTGGAGCCTTTCCATGTTTGTCATTATCGGCTATGTCGTCGTTCTGGGTGCCGTGTTCGGAGGCTTTGCCCTAGGTGGCGGGCATTTGGCTGCCCTCTTCCAACCCATTGAATTGCTTATGATCGGTGGGGGAGCCCTCGGTGCATTTTTTGTGGGCAATACGAAAGCGGCGGTCAAATCCACGTCCAAAGCCCTACCGTCCGTATTCAAAGGGGCAAAATACAGCAAGGAGACCTACATGGAGTTGATGGCACTGCTCTATGAGATCCTGGGGAAAATCCGCAAGGAAGGCCTGATGGCCGTAGAGGGGGATGTAGAAAACCCCGAGCAGAGCGCCCTGTTTTCCAAATATCCAAAAATTCTGGGCGACCACCATGTGATCGAATTCGTGACGGATTATTTGCGCATCATGGTCAGCGGGAACCTGAACGCCATGGAAATCGAAAACCTGATGGATGTGGAAATTGAAACCCATCACCACGAAGTTCTGGTTCCCGCCCATGTCATCGCCAAGTTGGGCGATGGTCTGCCTGCCTTCGGGATCGTGGCTGCAGTGATGGGCGTGGTGCATACCATGGAATCCGTGGGCGCTCCTCCTGCCGAGTTGGGCATGCTCATCGCCCATGCCCTGGTAGGAACTTTCCTGGGGATTCTACTGGCCTATGGATTCATAGGTCCTCTGGGGGGACTGTTGGAACAAAAAGCCGATGAGTCCACCAAGATGTTTCAGACGATCAAAGTGACCTTGTTGGCCAGTCTCAACGGATATGCCCCCGCCATGGCGGTGGAATTCGGACGCAAGGTACTCAATTCTCCCGAACGTCCAGGCTTTGCCGAGTTGGAAACACACGTCAAACAGAAACGCTGATCTCCTGAGGAACCTGGTCGATGACCGCCGAAGACAAACGCCCCATCGTCGTCAAACGCATCAAAAAAGTTGCCGGAGGAGGGCACCATGGAGGGGCATGGAAAATTGCCTATGCGGATTTTGTGACGGCCATGATGGCCTTCTTCCTTCTGATGTGGTTGCTGGGTTCTACCACCAAGGGGGATTTGCAGGGAATCGAGGATTACTTCAAAACCCCCCTGAAAATCGCCCTCGCCGGAGGGTCGGGCAGTGGAGACAGTTCCAGCATCGTCACGGGGGGAGGTAAAGATCTGACCCGTAGCGAGGGTCAGGTCAAACGGGGCGAACTTCCTTCCAAGAAGAAGATCATTAATCTCAAAGCGGCCGATTCGGATGCCGATCTCAAACGTCGGGAGCAAGCCGAAGAACTCGCAAAACTCAAAGGATTAAAAACAAAAATCGAAGAAGCCATCAACCATAACCAAAATTTAGAGAAATTCAAGGATCAGATTCTGCTGGATATTACGAGTGAAGGGTTACGCATTCAAATCGTCGACCGTCAAAACCGTCCCATGTTCCGTGTGGGAAGCGCTCAACTGGAACCGTATACCCGCGATATCCTCCGTGAAATCGGAAAAAGTCTCAACGATGTCCCAAATTTCATCAGTTTGTCCGGTCATACGGACGCACGCCCTTACTCGGTGGACTTGAAAGGGGCCAAGGGCGGATACAACAACTGGGATCTCTCTGCCGATCGAGCCAATGCATCCCGACGTCAACTGATTGAGGGAGGTATGAACCCAGACAAGGTCCTACGCGTCGTCGGGCTGGCATCGGCCGTATTGCTGAACAAAACGGATCCCAACGACCCGACCAATCGACGCATCAGCATCATCGTCATGAACAAACGTGCCGAGGAAACGGCGCGCCATGATGGAGGCGTGATCAATGTGGAAAACGGCGCCCCCTCCCCCATACCCGCTACTCCGCCCGGTCCCCCGACCCCCGTACCCACCGTCAATGTCAGCCAACCACATACGCATTAAAGTTTCCTGCAAAAAAGTCGCTATCCTTGATCATGAGGCGTAGCGCAACTCAAAGACAGTGAACCAAGGATGATCCATGTCTGAATTACTTTCCAAAATCGATGCCCGAACCAAGTTAGCGGGAAACAATAAGTTGGAAATCTTGATGTTCACCTTGGGGATCAATCCCAGAACCGAACGTCGCGAAACTTACGGCATCAATGTCTTCAAGGTACGCGAGGTATTGCGCACCCCCCCCATCACGCGTGCTCCGGAAATGCCTGAGACAGTTGAAGGGATGGTCAGCCTGCGCGGCATACTGATCCCCATCATCGGATTGGCCAAGTACATCGGTATTCCGCTCGAAACCCTTCCGGACATCACGATCATCACGGAATACAACGGCCATACTCAGGGGTTTCTGGTGGAATCGGTTGATACCATCCTGCGTCTCGACTGGTCGGCCATGCGGGTTCCTCCGGAAATGGTGAATACCCCCCTGGGGGGATTGGTCACCGCCGTAACAGAACTGCCAGACGGGCGACTGGTCATGATGCTGGATGTGGAACGCGTACTGGCTGAAACCGCACAGACCGGTGAGGATGAATCCATATACCGCAACGTACAATCCCTCGGACTGAACAATCACCGTGTGTTCTATGCCGATGATTCCTCAGTTGCCCGCAAACAGATTGCCCGAACTCTGGATGCCATGGGCGTGCAGGGCGTCTCGGCAGTCAATGGTCGTCAGGCATGGGATGAGTTGCGCCACATGGCTGACCAGGCCGAAAGTTCCCACACGCCTCTGAAGGATATGCTTCATGTCATCCTGACCGATGTGGAAATGCCCGAAATGGATGGCTATATGCTGACCCGAAAAATCAAGGAAGACAAACGCTTCGCAGGCATCCCGGTCCTCATGCATTCCTCGTTGTCCGGCAGTTCCAACCAGCAATTGGGCAAAGCCGTGGGGGTAGATGAATATGTTTCAAAATTTGAACCCAAACGTTTGTCGAGCACCCTGGCTCGCCTGCTGAAAGGTACGGAGGCCCCATGACTTTTCAGAATCCGCCTCAAACATTTTCTCCAATGGGAGATGAACTGCTGGATACCGTGGATGCGCGAACCAACTTGGCGGGATCCAATAAAATGGAGATTCTGCTGTTTTCCCTGGGTACCGAAGAAAAATTCGGCATCAATGTGTTCAAGGTACGCGAAGTCACCCACGCCATGAAGGTCACCCGAACGCCCAATATGCCCTCCGGCGTTTCCGGCATCGTCAGTCTGCGCGGACATATCATCCCCGTTCTGGATCTGGTCAGTTTCATGAAGTTGGAAAATGCGCGTGCGCACGAGCGCACTACCATGTTGGTCACCGAATACAGCCGCCACACGCTGGGCTTTTTGGTGGCCAATGTGGACCGCATCATCCGTGTCGACTGGAGTACCGTCCGCGCACCAGAGAATGATTTCTCCGGCAGCGGCGACAATCTCATCAATGCCATTACCGAACTTTCCACGGGAGAACTGGTTTCCATCGTGGACGTGGAACAGGTATTGGCCTCGGCTTTTGGGGAAAATGTGGTGGGCAATGTCCCGAAAATAGAAAGTGGTCATGAAAAGTGCGTCTTTTTTGCGGATGATTCTTCCGTTGCGCGCAAGACAATAGCGGAGTTGCTGGATAAAATGGGAGTCAAGCATTTGCGTGCCAATAACGGACGAGAAGCGTGGGAGAGGCTATGTGGCTTGGCGGACAGCGCTGCCCATGGAAAATATCCCTTGCGCAACCAGATTCAGGTGATTCTGGTGGATGCGGAAATGCCTGAAATGGATGGGTATGTGTTGACACAACAATTGAAAGCGGACAAACGCTTTGATGAAATCCCCGTTGTCATGCATTCATCGCTCTCATCACAAGCCAATCGAGCCATGGGTAGCCGGGTCGGGGTAGACTATTACGTTGCAAAGTTTGACACGGCCATGCTGTCGGAAACCTTGCGTCCCTTGCTGAGTTGAATGATGGAGAATGAGCGTGGTTGATGCCAACCTGAAATTTCTGGTGGTGGACGATTTTTCCACCATGCGACGAATCGTTCGCAATCTTCTGAAAGAATTGGGCTTTACGAATGTGATCGAAGCAGAGGATGGGGTAGATGCCCTCAACAAGTTGCGCGCCGGAGACATCGAATTTGTCGTGTCGGACTGGAATATGCCCAATATGACGGGGATCGACTTGTTGCGTGCCATCCGCAAGGACCCTGCCCTCAAACATCTGCCCGTACTCATGGTCACGGCTGAAGCCAAAAAGGAAAACATCATAGAAGCCGCCCAGGCAGGGGCCAGTGGCTATATCGTCAAGCCTTTCACCGCAGCCACCATGGATGAAAAGTTGAAGAAAATCTTTCAGAACATGAAGAAGTGAGAATGCCATGAGCACCCAAGACAACGACGACCTGGAATCCCTTTTCGACAGCATCGTCGCCGCCCAAAACGGCATGAATGAGGAAACCAGGGAAGGTGAAAATGGTTGCCCCACCTGTGACAATACTGAAAAAGTATTCAATGAAATCGGTCAGTTGACCCGAACGCTCCATGACAGTTTGCGCGAATTGGGGTTGGATAAAAGTCTGGAAACCGTGGCCTCTTCCATTCCCGATGCACGCGATCGTCTCGGCTATGTAGCCGCCATGACCCAACAGGCGGCAGAACGGGTGCTCAATGCCACGGATGCGGCCCAGCCCATCGTAGAAAAAATACAGTCGGATTGCCACAAACTGGCCAATGAATGGCAGTCCCTTTTCGAGGGCAAGACATCGGTGGAGCAGTTCAAGGCTCTGGTCACCCGCACACACGCCCAACTGTTTGAAATCCCAAAACAAACCAAGGCAATCCAGACCTTTCTCATGGAAATCGTCATGGCACAGGACTTTCAGGACTTGACGGGACAGGTCATCAAAAAAACCCTGGAAGTCACCCAGAATATGGAAAAACAACTCATTGCCCTACTGGTGGAGAATGCCCCTGCCATGTCCCGTGTGGATGAAGGATTACTCAATGGCCCCCTCGTAGGAACGACATCAGGACGCAGTGACGTCGTCACGAATCAGGATCAAGTAGACGAATTACTGGAAAGTCTGGGATTTTGACATCATGAGTGACTTTTCCGGAATGGAAGAACTGCTGCAAGATTTTCTTCAGGAATCTTCGGAACTGCTTGACGATGTGGACAGCAAACTCCTGATGCTCGAACAGTCCCCGCACGACCACGGTCTACTCAACGACATCTTCAGAGGATTTCATACCATCAAGGGTGGCGCAGGTTTTCTCAATGCCACGGAATTGGTCACCCTATGCCACCTGACAGAAAACCTTTTCGATCGTCTGCGTAACGATCAACTGGCCCTCGATGCCGTCATCATGGACGCCATCCTGGCCGCCACCAGTGAAGTCCGTCACATGTTCGGCGCACTCTCTCAAAATACCCAGCCATCGCCGGCACCGCTTTCCATCACCCAGGTTCTGGAAGCCATTCTGGAAGGAAAGAGTTTGGCGAAAGCCGCACCTCCCCTCCCCTCTACCCCGCCCGGTCCTGATTGGAATGCCTTGTTTGCGGCTCTGACTGCCGGGACTTCCCCGCAACCTCCCCCACCCGTCGTTCACTCTGCCCAGGATAAATCGACCGTAAACGCTCCTTCTCCAAACGTCAACCCGCCCCCTGACGTTCCGGATGCCCCTCAGGAAATCAAGAGTTATGGACGACGCGCCACCGACTCCCTTGCCAATGCCAGTCCCAGTGGACGACGCGAGTCGGAAAATGTCAAGGAAAACACCATCCGGGTCGATACTGAACGCCTGGATCAAGTGCTCAACCTATCCGGTGAAATTGGTCTGACCAAGAACCGTTTGAATCAACTGCGCTCCGATATCCTATTGGGAAAACAGGACGCCAATACCCTGCGTGCACTCGATGAAGCCGTCAATCAACTGGACATGCTGGTGGTCAGTTTGCAAAACTCGGTCATGAAAACACGCATGCAGCCCATCGGCCGCCTGTTCAAAAAATTTCCCCGCCTGGCACGGGATCTGGCGCGGCAGTTGAACAAGGAAGTGGAATTGGTTTTGGTCGGAGAAGAAACGGAAATTGACAAAACCATGATCGAAGACCTGAATGATCCACTGGTCCACCTGATTCGCAATGCCGTGGACCATGGCGTGGAATTACCGGCAGAACGTACCGGGTCAGGCAAACCCGTCAAAAGTCTGATCCACCTGCAAGCGCGACAGATTGGCGACCACATCAATATCATCATCGCCGATGACGGAAAGGGCATGGACCCCGAAGCCATTCGTGCCAAGGCCATTGCCAAGGGCCTGATCAGCCCGGAAGTCGCCAGCAACCTGGATGAAACCCAGTGTCTGGAACTCATATTCCTGCCCGGATTCTCCACCAAGGAGCAGATCTCCAGTGTCTCCGGACGAGGCGTGGGAATGGATGTGGTCAAAACCAACATCAAGAAATTGAATGGCAATGTCACCATTCGTTCAGAGGTCGGAAAAGGATCGGAACTGACCATTTCGCTACCACTGACCCTGGCCATTCTGCCGGTCCTCATGGTACGCATCGGAACCCAGTCCTTTGCCGTTCCGTTGTCTCTGGTACGCGAAATCATTGCTCTCGAACATAGCCCGATTCAGCATGTGGGAGGCAAGACCACCCTGGTCGTACGGGGAGAAATCCTGCCCATGGTGTCCCTGGCTCAACTCCTCCATTGGGAAGAGTCAAACCAGGCTCATACGGGTGTTCTGATGCAGGTGGAAAATCAAAGTTTCATTCTGTCGGTGGACGGATTTGATGGCCACGATGATGTCGTCATCAAGTCACTCGATACTTTCCGCCCCAACGGAGTGGCAGGCGTAACGATGTCCAGCGATGGAGAAATCGTGTTGATCCTCGATATCAAGGAACTTTTTGGCTTGACGGGAGGAGGGATTGTTTCCCACTGAGGCGTGCCCGCAGCGCCACACAGGGGTCCATACGAGCCTGCCGGGGAACCTCGAAAGTCTCGTCGTATACGCCCACTAAACTGGCTTCGTGCATCTGTTCGGGTTCCAGTACCGCCACACTCACGACCCGCGCGCCCGGATCCAGTTGCTGCAACCACAGGGGAACCGCCGTGTCCTTGCGCAAATGCCCATTCCCCGCCAGCAAGATCACGGGCTTGCCCGTTTGATGGTGCCATGCCACCAGACTTTCGGCCATGCTGCGGTCACGCGCCTGTTGCGCGGCCACCATGCCGGGTAACTGAGTTTCTGGCAACAGATGACAATGTCCTTCACGCACCTCGGCCGTCATGATTTCCTGCTGACGCACACTCCAGTGCACCGGTTCGGGAGGCGGAGGATCTTTACCTGTCATGAGTTTCATCAGGGACTGACGATCCAAATTGGTCGCGCCCAGCGGCCAGTGTCGATTCACCGCCAGCGCCAGGACAGGGGCGTAAAAATCCCAGTGCCATCCCTTGAAGTCGAACCCTCCGGCTTCTGCCACGGAGCGCAGTATCGGATCACTCTGGGCCACGGGCCCCCGGACTTTGTCATCGGCTTCCGTGAGCGAAGCCTGGCGCACACGATTCAACTGTTCCATGGCCAGGACGTACTCCCCGCGCTTGGCCAGGGATTCCAGCCAATGTTGACGCAGTGCGTGACCAGCCTGATTGTCATGCACCTCGCCCAGCAACAGGTAATCTGCTGCCCCAACGGAATCCGGCATATCGACCGACTTTGCTGGGGTCGTCACCTCATCACAGTGAAAACCGACGGGGATCGTGTCCAGCGCCAACACACAAAGGCGGCGAGTCTGCCCCCGTACATTTTTTTCCGTCAGACGCCATCTTCCTCCCTCTATCCGTTCCATGAGCAAATACCCATAACGCTGGTCGTTATAGGACTGGGCTACCCGCACCCCGGGTGCCACTTCATTGTGGTCGGGCACCCAAACCGGGAAAGGGGGTTCAAGCATGGATCCACCGAAACCAGCGATCAAACCAAGCGGTTCGGTTCCCTCGAACCGGGACAACTCAAAGGTATGCACATGACCCTGCACCACCAATTGCACGCCCGGTGGAGTCCAGTCAGGATAATGGTGTTCGGCCAAAGCCGCGCTGAGTTGATAATTGGCAGGTTCGTACCCCACCAAAGGTAAGTACCCATACCCCAGAATCGGATGATGAAGCGTCAGCCAGTTCTGGGTTGAACGTGCCGTCAATCGTGCCACCTGGGCAAATTGACGAAAGTAGGTCTCCACTGCAGCATTGCCTGGGCGTGGTTTCTTTTCCGAAACGGCGGTGGAGTCCATCACGATCCACTGCAATCCATCCCCCAACAAAACTCCATAGGGAGGGTCCGGTGCTTCCCTGGGTCCGACCGACACAGAACAGGAATGTGCTGGGTCATAAGGGAAAGGGTCAAGATAACGAAACCATCCTTGCCCTGCCCGAGCACAAGACTCATGATTGCCCCGCACCACCACCCAGGGGGCCGCTTCCAGCAAGGGAGCCATGGGTTCGAAAAAATCAGCCTGCCACACGTCTCCCCCGTAGCCATGGGGCGTCCCGGCACAGCCACTGGCCAGACAAGGGCTTTCGCGATAAGCATAGTCGCCCACATGCAACACCAGATCAGGATGTTCCGCCGCCGCACTGCGCGCTACCTGAGCCAGCGGCCATTGAAGAGGATCATTGCAGGACTGGTAAAAACCGGGCCATTTGATCCGACATCCCGTATCCCCCAGTACCACGATCTTGCGCGGAGAATGAGTCAGTGCCGGCAAGACTCGCCCCTGCCACTGCACGGAGGCCGCCGCTGGAAGGTGGGTGGCCTCGCATACACGCTCGGGAAATATCGATCCCGGATGATCGTCACGGGGTTCCAAACGGGGGCCGACACGCAAATCCAGGAGACGGGGCTGTCCATCCACCACCAGTGTCGGGCAGGTAGGGGCGGCGGTCAGAATCCGGATAGTGCTCTGGCCCTCCGGCCCCAACTCACGAAAAACCCGGTCAACCGCCCCCGCTCCCTCTTCCGCCGCTTGCCCCGACCCCGAGCAAACCAGAAAAAAGGCCCCTAGCCAAAAATTTGCTCCCCGCCCACCGCTCTTTCCAGACCTGTCCCAATTCACGAGCCTCCTCCCAAAAACAGTTGGTACGCAGAATTCCGTGTTTCATCCACCCAGGGATAACCCAGGATGTCCAGGAAATTTTTAAAGGTTTCCTGGTCCTCAGGAGGAACCTGCAACCCCACCAACACCCTCCCGTAGTCGGCTCCATGGTTGCGGTAGTGAAAGAGGCTGATGTTCCAGTGCGCACTCATGCGTTCAAGAAAACGGGCCAAGGCACCGGGGCGTTCAGGGAACTCGAAACGGTACAGTATTTCATGCTCGGCCTGCGGGGCATGCCCGCCCACCAAATGGCGAACATGCAGTTTGGCCATTTCGTTATGAGTCAGGTCGAGCGTACGAATACCCTGCGCTTGCAAACGATTCAGCAATTCCGGTAACTCGCCGGGCCGCGTCAGGGAGACCCCCACAAATACATGAGCCTGCTGATGATCCGCATAGCGATAGTTGAATTCCGTCACCGCTCTTGGTCCCAACAGAGTGCAAAACTGACGAAAACTACCGGGACTTTCGGGAATGGTCGCGGCGAACAATGCTTCGCGTTGTTCGCCCAATTCGGCCCGTTCCGCCACAAAACGCAGTCGATCAAAATTAAGATTGGCACCACTGGCAATGGCGACCACGGATTTTCCCTGCCATCCCGCTCGTTGCACGACCTGCTTGAGTCCAGCCACTGCCAAGGCTCCCGCCGGTTCAAGCACGGCGCGGGTATCGTCAAAGACATCCTTGACTGCGGCACAGAGTTCATCCGTATCCACAGTCACCACTTCGTCCACATATTTCTGGCACAGACGAAAAGTTTCCTTTCCCACCTGACGAACGGCCACCCCATCGGCGAACAATCCCACCTGGTCCAGAACCACCCGTCGCCCCGCCGCCAAGGACTGGCGCATGGCATCGGAATCCTGGGGCTGTACCCCTATAATACGGATCCCGGGGCGCAGTTGCTTGACCAAAGTTGCCACGCCCGCAATCAATCCTCCTCCACCAATGGGAACAAAAATCGCATCCAGTGGCGCAGAGTGCTGACACAGGATTTCCTGTCCGATGGTACCCTGTCCAGCGATGACCTCAGGGTCATCATAGGGATGCACAAAAGTCAGTCCCTCCTTTTCCACCAGAGTCAGCGCATGTTCATAGGCCTCAGAGTAAGAGACTCCCTCCAGTACCACCTCGCCGCCCAGGGCTTGCACCGCTTCCACCTTGATACGTGGCGCGGTGGTTGGCATGACGATGAGCGCGCGCACGCCCATGCGCTGTGCAGCCAAAGCCACGCCCTGGGCATGATTTCCCGCACTGGCCGCAATCACCCCCCGCGCCAATATCTCCGGTGCAAGGCTGGCCATCTTGTTGTAGGCCCCGCGCAATTTAAAAGAAAATACAGTCTGCAGATCTTCGCGCTTGAGCCAAAGCGCGTTGTCCAAGCGGGTGGAGAGACGCGGCAAACGCTGCAAAGGGCTCTCGATGGCCACGTCGTATACCCGACTGGCACGCAGGACACGTTCCAGATAACGATCCGTCATGAAATTTTCCTCATTCGATATCCGAAGATTAACAAACTTTATGGTCCTCCCCAACTCCAACGACCAGTAAAATGGAGAAACACGGGTTGAGTCTGTCACAAGTTGCAGTTATGCTGGGAACTTTCAGGGAGTATTCATGAATCAGGATGAACTCAAAAAAGCAGCCGCTCAGGCTGCCCTCGACCACATTCCCGACGATGCGGTCATCGGCGTCGGCACCGGCTCCACCGTCAATTTCTTCATCGAGGCATTGACCGCGCGCAAGCATCGCATCGCGGGAGCCGTCTCCAGTTCGGAAGCATCCACGGCACGCCTCAAGGCCGTCGGCATTCAGGTTTTCGACCTGAATGGCGTCAACGATCTCCCCGTCTATGTAGACGGGGCTGACGAGATCACCTCAGGTCTGGCCATGATCAAGGGAGGAGGGGGGGCGCTGACACGCGAAAAAATCGTGGCCGCCGTCGCCAGAAAATTTGTCTGCATAGCGGACGAGAAGAAGTTGGTGCCACTCCTCGGTAAATTTCCTCTCCCTCTCGAAGTGATTCCCATGGCACGCAGTTATGTGGCGCGTGAAGTGGTCCGCCTGGGTGGACAACCGATCCTGCGTGAGGGATACACTACCGATAATGGCAATATCATCCTGGACATTCACAACCTGCAGATCCTTGATCCTGTGGAGATGGAGACGCGTCTGTCCGCCCTCACCGGAGTCGTGATGTGCGGCCTCTTTGCGCGCCGTCCGGCAGATGTGCTGATTCTGGCCACGACATCGGGAATACGCACCTCGACTCATTAATTTTACGGGGGTTTATCTTGCCTCAAGAACATATTGCCAAACAGTTTGATGTAGAACTCGAGAATGTCCGCGCCAAAGTCCTGCGCATGGGAGGTTTGATCGAAGAACAGATTGAATCGGCGGTCAATGCGTTACAAGACGGCAATGTCTCCCAGGCCCGTCAAGTCATTGAAACCGACCGTCGAATCAATGGACTGGAAGTAAGCATCGATGAGGATTGCACCCACATCATCGCCCGGCGACAGCCTGCAGCGGGCGATCTGCGCCTGATTCTGGCCATCATAAAAACCATCACCGATCTGGAGCGAATCGGTGATGAAGCAAAAAAAATGGCGCGCATGGCCATCCTGCTCCATGACAGCGACCGTCTACTCCAACCCCATCTCCCCGTGGATCTTCGTCATGCCGCTCATTTGGCGGTGCAGATGCTGGGACATTCCCTCGATGCCTTTGCACGTCTGGATGCCACCACTGCCGCTCAGGTATTGCGCGATGACCGCGACGTGGACGAGTCTTTCCGGGGCATTCTGCGTCAACTGATCACGTTCATGATGGAGGATCCACGGACCATTTCCAATGCCATCGATATCCTGTTTGCAGCCAAAGCCGTGGAACGTATCGGGGATCATGCCAAAAACATGGCGGAATATGTGATCTATCTGGTCAAGGGCAAGGACGTGCGTCACACCTCTATGGAGGAGGTGGAGCGCACCGTCATCAGCGATTCCTGACACTCATGAACGGGGGGGCACATAGCCTGAGGCTTGCTCCGCTCCATCTCCGAAAAAATGAGCTTCCATTTGTTGAGCCAGATATTTGCGGGCTTCCGGATCCGCCAGGTTGAGACGATTTTCGTTGATCAGCATGGTCTGATGGCCCAACCACTGTTGCCATGCTTCTTCCGATACCTCTTGATAGATTCGTGCCCCCAAAGCCCCTGGGTAAGGAGGTAAATCCAGTCCCTTGGCTTCTTTTTTCAATTTGATGCACTGCACGGTTCTGCTCATGTGATTCACCTTCGCGCTCGAGTAAAAAAGAGCATGATACCGGAAACCCGTTCACCCCAGAGACTTAACGAATACCTTGGAACGGCGTCGGTAGTTGTACATCTGCTGCCGCTGGGCCGGCAAGGCGTCCACGCCAGTTTCCACAAAACCTCGTTCCGCAAACCATTGCCCAGCCCGCGCGCTCAGCAGGAAGAGGTGTTTTACGCCCAGAACACGAGCTCGTTCTGCCACATGGTTCAGCAATACATCCCCTCGCCCTTGACTGCGAAACTCGGGCATCACTGCAAGACAGGCCAGTTCAGCGCATTCTTCCTCGGGATAAGGGTACAGCGCCACACAACCGACCACCCGCCCATCGTGTAGCAATACCGTGAAACGGTCGATTTCGGTTTCCAGCAGCACCCGATCGCGCTTGACCAACGCACCTTCGGCCTCCAGCGGCTCGATCACACTCAGCAGTCCCGGCACGTCTTCCAACGTTGCAGACCGCAACACATCCTGGATATCCGGCGTAACCAGAGTCCCGATCCCCTGCAACGTGAAAAGTTCCAGCAACAGTGCACCATCCCGATGACGATCGAGCAGATGGACGCGCGCCACGCCCTGACGACAAGCCCGCACCGCGCAAGGCAGGTAATACCCCACATCCTCGCCCTGCGTACCGGGACGCTGAAGAATTTCTTCGGCTTGCTGGGCCGACAGCGTCCCGATCAACTCGCCGGAGCCATTGACCACCCCGGCGGCATCCGTCAAAAAGATCAGTTTGGCGGCTTTCAGAGCCACTGCAGCGGCGGTGGCCACTTCTTCCACGGTCAAATTGTAGACCTCACCCGTTGGTGAGTAGCCCAGAGGGGGCAGCAACACAAACTCTTCGTCTTCCAGACGGCGCTGAATCCCCAGCGCATCGATCTTGCGTACATGACCGGTGTACTGAAAATCCACGCCCTCCACTACCCCCACCGGACGAGCCGTGACGAAATTTCCAGTCGCCACGCGCAGGGCAGCGCCCGCCATGGGCGATTCAGCCACGCCCACCGAAAGCAAGGCACTGATTTCGACGCCCAGCGTCCCGGAAGCCTCGATCAAACACTCCAGCGCCACGGCGTCGGTGACCCGAACGCCTTCCACATAATGAGGCACATGACCCCGTTGCGAGAGTCGTCCCTCCGTCTGTGGGCGAGCCCCATATACCAACACCAAACGCACGCCCAGGCTATGAAGGAGGTTGAGGTCATGGGTAAGCGCCACGAACTTACCATCACTGACCACCTCCCCACCAAAAGCCACCACGAAAGTATGGCCCCGAAACCCATGGATGTAGGGAGCAGCTGCCCGAAACCAGGCCACGAAGTCCTGACTGTTCTTCATCGATAATCCTCAAGTGCCCAGGCGCGATTCTATCAATATTTTCTTTGGTCAAAGATCACAGCGTCCAGTCCCCACAACGAGACTGAAGAGCCGCCAGAACGGCCAACGCAGCGGTTTCCGTACGCAGGATGCGAGGGCCGATGCGCCCACCCACAAATCCTGCCTGATGAGCCCGGTTTATCTCGGTCGCACTCAATCCACCCTCAGGCCCCACCAGCAGAACCACAGTTCCATCCGGCGGGGCAAGATCCGTTCTTCCTGATTGCCCCTCTGGATTCAGCAAGAGGCGAAGCCCCAATGCGGGAAGTTCGGCCCAACAGTCATACAACGTCCCAAAAAAGCGTAGTTCCGGTATCCGATTGCGCCCACACTGGGCACACGCCGAGAGGATGACCTTGTGCCAGTGCTCGAGGCGCCGTGCCTCGCGCTCTCCCTTCAAACGAATCACACTGCGTTCCGTCGGGGCCGCCCACAAGGCAGTGACCCCCAACTCCACGGCCTTCTGAAAGATCCAGTCCATTTTTTCGGTGGCGCAGAGTCCCTGAATCAAAATCGTCCGGAGAGGTGATTCACGTTCGATGGGATCAAAAGATCCCGCCGCCACCTTCACGCGAGGACCTTCGATGGTCATGATCCGAGTGCAAAACTCCCCCCCCTGCCCATCGAACAGCACCAGTTCCTCTCCCACCCCCATTCGAAGTACCCGCACCGCATGGTGAGCCAGCTCACGGGGCAACTCCCCCCCTTGCACCAGAAGGGTGCGTTCAGGACAATGGAAACGCGGGAGACTCATCCACCAGGACCCTTTCGACAGAGATAAAACACGGTCATGCTATCATGCTCCCATGCGCTCCGCCCTCACCCGAGTGATTCAACAAGTCGCCCAAGAGCAGATTCTGCCTCGCTACCAAAAGGTTCGTCATGATCGAAAAGCGGACGGGAGCCTCTTCACCGAAGCAGATCTGGCCGCTCAGGAGGCTTTGGCCAGAATGCTCCCCCACCTGGTGGATTGTCCCCTGCTGGGCGAGGAGATGGACAGCGCGGAACAGCAACGGTTGTGGCAGGAACACGAGACCCTATGGTGCGTGGACCCCATCGATGGCACCTCCAATTTTGTCCATGGCATTCCTTACTTTGCCATATCCGTCGCCTTGATTCGTCAGGGAAAACCCATACTCGGCGCGGTGTACGACCCCCTGGCCCGTGAAATATTCGTAGCGGAGGCAGGACAGGGTGCGTGGATGAACGGCCGCCCCCTGAGCACCCCGCACACCTTCACCTCACTCTCCCAGACCTTGGCGGCGGTAGATCTGAAACGACTTCCGATACACCTCTCCCAGTCCCTGGCCTGCCACCCGCCCTATGCCTCACAACGCAACTTTGGCGCGTGCACCCTGGAATGGTGCCATGTAGCCACGGGGCGTTTTGGCGTCTCCCTGCACGGAGGACAAAAATTATGGGACTATGCCGCAGGAGCCCTCATTCTGGAAGAAGCGGGCGGTGCCTACGCCCCCCTGGAAGGCCTCCCGTTCTGGTCTGGTGACCCTTGGACACGCTCAGTCGTGGCTGCCTGTCGCCCCGATCTCTTCATTCAGTGGCAGGACTGGCTGAACCGTCTCGTCACCACTCAAAAGGCGTAAACCGAGACGCGCAGCCCCACTCACCCCGCCATCGAAAGCATGCGTGGAGCCTGTTCCAACAAAAATGCCTTGAAAGCCCGGGCCACCGGTGACAAGCGCTTGTCCCGATGATGGACCAGATTCCAGTCCCGGATGATGGGCAATCCGACCACCGGTAAGATTTTGAGACGTCCAGTTTCCAGTTCCAGCGTAACTGAATGTTCGGACAGAAAGGCAATCCCCATGCCAGCAATCGTGGCCTGCTTGATGGTTTCGTTGCTACTCATTTCCATGCGTGGATGCACCTCCACGCCATGGCTCAACAGGAACCGTTCCAGCAACTGACGCGTACCCGATCCTTTCTCGCGCATCAAAAAGTCTTCCCCGGCCAGGTCCGCTGCGTTCACGCTTTTTTCCGTAACCAAGAGATGTGTAGGTGGAGCCACGATAATATGGGCATTGCGGGCAAAGGGCTCCATAACCACCCCCATCTCTTCCGGAGGCTGCCCCATGATGACCAGATCCACCTCGTTATGCTGCAACTGCTGAACGATTCTCGCCCGATTCGATACCGACAACTTCAATTGGACCGCCGGATGCAAGACGCAGAAGCGAGACAGGAGCGTAGGAGCAAAATATTTGGCTGTACTGATGATGGCAATGTCCAGACGACCACTGATCCCTTCCCTCAAACTTTCCAGAGCCTCCCGGGCATCCTTCATCTGACGCGCGATCACCCGCGCATGCTGATAGAGTTCTTCTCCTGCATGAGTCAGAAAAATTCGCTTGCCCATCTGTTCAAACAGAGGCATCCCCACAAAATCTTCCAACTGTTTGATTTGCATGGATACCGCAGGCTGAGTCAAATGCAACTCCTCACTCGCCCGCGAAAAACCGAGCAATCTGGCCACCGCCTCGAAGATTTGCAACTGCCGAAAGGTAAAATGCATGCCCCCCCCTGATGACAAACCCATCATAAAGCCTTCATAATATCAGTGCAATTTATCTATAATAGGGGGGAAAGAATCACCGTATTCCCCCACCATTGTCAACCTTGAGGAGAAATCATATGGCTGTTCGCGTCGGTATCAACGGTTATGGTCGCATCGGTCGCAATGTATTGCGTGCCTTGTACGAGACCGGTAACAAGCAAGGCATTCAGATCGTGGCGATCAACGATTTGGGTAATTCTGAAACCAATGCCCATCTGACCCGTTTTGATACCGCCCATGGTCGGTTCAATGGAGAAATCTCGGTAGAAGGCAACGCCATGGTCATCAATGGCGATCGCATCCCGGTTTTTTCTCAACGCAACCCTGCTGAAATCCCTTGGGGCAGCGTGGGTGTGGATGTCGTTTTGGAATGCACGGGGTTGTTTACTTCCAAGGAAAAAGCTTCGGCCCACCTGAAAGGTGGCGCCAAAAAAGTCGTCATTTCCGCACCGGGCGGGAACGATGTCGATGCCACCGTGGTATACGGTGTCAACCATCACGTCCTGCGTTCCGACATGACCGTCATTTCCAATGCTTCCTGTACCACCAATTGTTTAGCCCCCCTGGTCAAACCGCTACATGAGAAGATCGGCGTGGTCAAAGGCTTGATGACAACCGTCCATTCCTACACCAACGATCAGGTGTTGACCGACGTGTACCACTCCGACCTGCGCCGTGCTCGCTCTGCCACCATGTCCATGATTCCCACCAAGACCGGAGCGGCGGCAGCTGTGGGTCTGGTTCTGCCAGAATTGAATGGGAAACTGGATGGTTTTGCCGTCCGGGTCCCCACCATCAATGTCTCGTTGGTAGACCTGACGTTTGAAGCCGCACGGGCCACCACCGTAGAAGAAATCAACAGCATCATGAAGGAAGCCGCTGGTTCAGCCGCCTTGAAAGGCATCCTGAACTACAACGAAGGCCCCCTGGTTTCGGTGGATTTCAACCACGATTCAGCCTCCAGCACCTTTGACGCCACCCTCACCAAAGTTTCCGGCGGGACATTGGTCAAAGTATTGTCCTGGTACGACAATGAATGGGGCTTCAGCAACCGTATGCTGGACGTCACCGCCGCCTGGATGGCAGCGTCCTGACCCTTCCATAGGTCACGCATCAGCCCTGATTCTCTGAAATTTTGGGCTGATTTTTTTGAATTTTTGAGTCACCACAGGAAATCGTCATGAGTATCCTTCGCATGCAGGACATGGATCTTGCCAAAAAACGTGTATTGGTGCGCGTTGATTTCAATGTACCCCTCAAAGGGGGGGGTATCTCCGATGACACGCGTATCCGTGCCAGTCTGCCCGGAATCCAACATGCCTTGAAGGCAGGAGCCCGCCTCATGCTGATGTCCCATCTGGGCCGGCCCACTGAAGGTTCTTTTGATGAATCCAATTCCCTGGCGCCTGTGGCCAAGCGCCTGTCCGAACTTCTGGGACAACCGGTTCCTCTGGTCCGGCATTGGCTCGATCACCCCCTGAACGTTGAACCGGGTCAGGTAGTCCTGCTCGAAAATGTGCGCTTCAATGTGGGTGAAAAAAAGGACGATGAAGTGCTGTCCAAAAAAATGGCCGCCTTGTGCGATGTATTCGTGATGGATGCCTTCGGAACCGCTCACCGCGCCGAAGCCTCCACGCATGGCGTTGCCAAGTTCGCTCCGATCGCCTGCGCAGGCCCTCTGTTGGCGGCAGAACTGGATGCCCTGGGACGCGCACTCAAGGAACCCGCCCGCCCCCTGGTGGCCATCGTGGCAGGATCCAAGGTTTCCACAAAGTTGACGGTGCTATCCACCCTGTCCCACAAGGTCGACCAACTGATCGTCGGCGGTGGGATCGCCAATACCTTCTTGCTGGCTGAAGGCCACAAAATCGGAAAATCTCTGGCCGAACCCGACCTGGTACCCGAAGCCCGTAAAATCATTGATGCGGCGCGGGCGCGCGGCGGCGACGTGCCCATTCCCGTCGATGTGGTCACCGGCAAGAAATTCGCCGAAGATGCCGAAGCCACCCTGAAAACCGTGGATGAGGTGGATGAAGATGACCTGATTTTTGATATCGGCCCCAGGTCAGCCGCCCAACTGGCAAAAATCCTGAAGAACGCTGGCACCATCGTCTGGAATGGTCCCGTCGGCGTTTTTGAATTCGACCAGTTTGGAGACGGTACCAAAGCTCTGGCCCAAGCCATCGCAGAATCCCCTGCTTTTTCCATCGCCGGGGGAGGGGACACCCTGGCGGCCGTAGCCAAGTATGGCATCGCCGATCGCGTGTCTTACATTTCCACGGGAGGAGGAGCGTTCCTCGAGTTCCTCGAAGGGCGAGACCTGCCTGCCGTCAAAATCCTTGAAGCACGAGGACGCTGACCGGTCACTTCGGAGCCCTCTCCCTGCGGGGGGCTTACTGCGCACAAATCAAACAGACTTGGGCCACCCATGAGATAATCACGGCTTTATCGCGGGTGGAGGTCGAATCGTGGTATGAGACCCATTCCCTACCCTCCACCACCCACAGGAGTTGTAACTCAAATGCAGCGTCGCACCAAAATTGTCGCCACCCTCGGTCCCGCATCCAGTTCTCCCGAAGTCCTCGAACGCATGATTCTGGCCGGAATGGATATGGCCCGTCTCAACTTTTCCCACGGCACAGAAGCAGACCACCGCGCACGGGTCGAAACCATCCGTGCCTTGGCCAAGAAACTGGGTCGAACGGTGGGTATTCTGGGCGACCTGCAGGGACCAAAAATCCGTGTCGGCAAGTTTGAGGACAACAAAATCCTTCTTCAAGCCGGGGCCACTTTCATACTCGATGCAGATTGCCCTTTGGGCAATCATGAACGAGTCGGACTGGATTACAAGGAACTGCCCCAGGATGTCCATCCCGGCGATTCCCTACTCCTGGATGACGGAAAAATCGAACTCTGTGTCACCGCCGTCAATGGCAACGAAGTTCGCACCATAGTCATTCAGGGAGGCCCACTGTCCAACAACAAGGGCATCAACCGTCGTGGCGGCGGGCTGACCGCGCCCGCACTCACCGACAAGGATCGGGAAGATATAAAATTGGCCGCACGTCTGAAGGTGGACTATCTGGCTGTTTCCTTCCCACGCTCCGGTGCTGACATGGATCAGGCCCGTGCACTCCTCACTGCGGCGGGTGGCCAAGCCCAGTTACAAGCAAAGATCGAACGCGCAGAAGCCATCGACGCACTGGAAGACATCATTGCCGCCAGTGATTCCATCATGGTGGCACGCGGAGATCTGGCCGTGGAAGTAGGGGATGCCGCCGTGCCTGCCCTGCAAAAGCGCATGATCCGCATGGCGCGCCAGATGAACAAGACCATCATCACGGCCACCCAGATGATGGAATCCATGATTTCCAGCCCGGTTCCTACCCGCGCAGAGGTCTCCGATGTGGCCAATGCCGTGCTGGATGGGACCGATGCCGTCATGCTCTCGGCCGAATCGGCCGCCGGGCAATATCCGGTGGAATCCATTGCAGCCATGGCAAGAGTCTGCACCGAAGCCGAAAAACAGGATATGCTCCCGATGGTGGAACGGGGCGCTTTCGACCCCGTGGATCGTATCGAGAAAGCCGTCGCACGCGCCGTGATTCATACCACCCGCCACCTGAACGTCAAGGCCGTAGCCGCCTTGACGCAGAGCGGAACCACGGCTTTGCTGATTTCCCGCTCGGATACGCCTGTGCCGATCTATGCCATGACCCCCTCCGAAGAGACCCAGCAACTGACCACCCTGTACCGGGGGGTTTACCCTGTGACGTTCCATCATATCCACCTGGAACCTGCGGCCGTCATTGCCGAAGCCGAAGCCGAACTGCTCAGGATGGGCGCTGTCGTGGAGGGCGACTTGATGCTGCTGACCATGGGTGAACCCATTGGCAAAGCCGGGGGTACCAACACGATGAAAATCATACGGGTAGGAGAGCATACCGCATGAGTGATGCCGTTTTTGAAACGAGCATCACTTCCTTGCCCTTGATCGCCCGAGGCAAGGTGCGGGATATCTATGCCGTCGGAACCCAATACCTGCTGATGGTGACCACAGATCGCCTGTCGGCCTTCGACGTCGTATTCCCTTCCCCTATTCCAGGCAAGGGAAAGTTACTCCAGACCCTCTCCAACTTTTGGTTCGAACATTTCAAGGACATTCCCAACCACCTCACCGGTATCGACCCCGAAAGCACCGTCACAGAAGCCGAAAGGGGCCAGGTCAGGGGCCGTTCCATGGTCGTCAAACGCCTCGACCCACTGCCTTTGGAGGCAGTGGTCCGGGGTTATCTGGAGGGTTCGGGCTGGAAGGACTATCAAGCGACCGGGAAAGTTTGTGGCATCGATCTCCCCTCCGGATTACAACGCGCCGAAAAACTTCCTCACCCCATTTTCACCCCGGCCACCAAGGCCATGGTAGGCGACCATGACGAAAATATCTCTTATGAACGAGTGGTCGATCTGATCGGAGAACAGCGCGCCGATGAAGTGAAACGTACGGCATTCAAACTTTATTCTGAAGCCGCACATCACGCTGAACGTTGCGGCATTCTGATTGCGGACACCAAATTCGAGTTCGGACTCGACGACCACCATCAACTGACCCTCATGGACGAGGTACTCACGCCGGATTCCTCGAGATTCTGGCCCAAGGATACCTACCACCCCGGCACCAGCCCGCAAAGTTTCGATAAACAGTTCGTCCGCAACTGGCTGGAAACCCAACACTGGAACAAATACCCTCCCGCACCCGCACTCCCCGAAGAAATCATCCTGGGCACCTTGACACGCTATCAGGAAGCCGTCACCGCCCTCACGCACCTCCGGTGCGTAAATCAGGACGGTTCCGGCAGCGGGAGATAAACCGTAAATCGACTCCCCAGTTCCTCCGTACTCGCAACATCCAGGGTCCCGTGATGCAGGGCGATGATCTGGTTCACGAGGGTAAGCCCCACACCCGTTCCACTGTGCGAACCAACGTTTGAACCCCGGTAATATCGTTCAAAGATATGGGGACGATCCCGCTCCGGGATGCCGATGCCCTGATCTGATACTTCAATCACCAGTGTACCCTCACGGTCCTGTGCCTCGAGCGTAACGAAACTTCCTGGTGCCGAATATTTGACGGCATTGGACAACAGATTGCCGAATGCCTGATGAAGCAACTCCGCATCGCCCGTGAGGAAAAAACAGTGATCCCCCAGATGCTCCTGAAAGGTTCGATCGGGGGCCAACTCACGATATTCCTGACACAGACGTCGAAGCAACTCCTTGACATCCAGACGATAGGGATGGAATGGAATCGCTTCGGCCGAATACCTGGGAACATCCAGAAGATTGTCGAGAAGCGTGGTCAGGCGCTGGGTGGCGCGCCGAATCTTGAGTGCGCGTTCCCCCACTTCCTCGGGCCCAAAACGCTCGCGGGCATTGTACAGGCGCTGGGCATACCCATCGATCAGGGCCAGAGGTGTACGAAATTCATGAGAGGTCATCAAAACGAAATTATGTTGTTGCTGGGTCATTTCCTGCGCTTTGGCAAGGGCGTCTTCAAGACTTTTGGCCTGCTCTGCCAAACGGACCTGACTGTTCAACAGGGCTCGGGCATTGTCCTGAAACACCCGCACCGAACGCGCCATGACGCCAATTTCATCGCTCCGCTCAACCCCCTGAATGGGAACTTCGGTTTCCTTGTCGGCAATGCTTTGCATGCTCTTTGCCAAATCGAGCAACGGGTTGGAAACAGAGCGGGTAATGAAACCAATGGCTGTAAAGAGCAGTAATCCGGCCGTCAGAATGGCCGCCACGATCCACCCATTGGCGTCCCGATAGGTGTCGCTTTCACGCTCCACAGCATTTTTGGCCCCCACCAGATTCCACTGGGTCAGTTGTCCGAGTGTTTCGCTGGCCCGGTCATAGGCGATGCGCGCGTCCGTACGGTATAAACGAATCGCCGTGCCGCTTTCCAGTGGCAACGCTTGTTCCTGCCTGACCAGCGTATGATAACCGTGCCAGTGAACCAGGAAGTCCTGATACAGCCGATCTTCCTGATCATCGTGGCGAATACGCTGATAACGCACCAGACTATGGGCAATGGAAGCATCCAGGGAGTCCATTTCGCGCGCGCTGTCCTGACGTTCTGACAGAGTATCCGCCAGCAGGAAACTGCCCTCGGCCGAACGAAAATCCGAGGTATCGTTGTTGAGATCCCCAAGAATGCGCGTAGATTGCAACCATCGGTCACGAATCTCTGACGTCACCCGATTGTAGTCATCCAACTGTCGAATACTGAACGCCCCCAACCCCACCACCAATAGAAGAAAGAGGGCGTAGGCCAAAGACAGCCGTGTGCGCAGAGAATGGAGACGCATGGTTCATCCCGTCACAGATCTGGGCCATGCAAAGTTTTCATGACTTCTTTCATTCCTTGAACATCCCGTTCTTCCTTCAATCCCCTTGATCCACAGCCTTCACTGTATCCGAAAAACATTTAAAAACCGATTGAATTTTAACAAAAAACCGTCATAAATCTTGTGGATTTCCTATCCATCCAGTTTATTGATGAATTTTATTCATCAATAAATAAATAAAATGAATTTTACTTATCTTACAACCTGCCCCTATAATGTAATCACTAATTCTAATGATAGAACGATAAACTATATAAGCCCGCCAAGGGGTCTTCTTGCACAATAAATTTTATTTGGAGTGAATACCATGAACAACGCGCGCAGAGGGATATTGGGTTTCATGACCGGCGGATTGGCAACCCTGACGTTGGGCGGTGGAACGACGGCACAGGCCGGGTCGGTCTCCCCCCCCCTGAAGACCTTGATCCCCGAGGGAACCCCGTGGTTATCCATTTTGAGCAAATCCCTGGAAAAAACGCCCAGACGCAGGGATTTCAAGAGCGTACCCATGATTTTGACCCGCCCCGAAGAATGGGATGATGAAGCCTTACGCTTGATTTTCGAATATCAGGGACAGCACAAACAGGTTTTCGACAATATGGTTCTGGATGGCCCCTGGCTCAATTTGATGAGAAATTCGCTGAACAGCCAAATATGGGCTTTTGGGCACAAGGACTTTTTGGTGGTCTCGGGCACCCATGGGCCCGCGCATTTGGCGCTTTATGATGATTACCTTTGGGACAAATACCAATTGTCTCAACTGACCCAGGGGAAATTCAAGGACAACAGTTTCTTGAAAGTATCTGCCGCTGCCCAGGCGGACCCCGCACAGTATGAGGACATCACCGGCGTATTCTCACCGCTGGACAACAGTATTCCTGTACTGCAATCCCGTGGCGTCGTTTTCCTGGCTTGTCACAATGCCATATTCGAATTGGCCACTCGACTCCATCAGTCAGGAACGAATCCTGACCATCAATCCATCCCTCAATTGGCGGCCGAACTCACCAATCATCTCATCGATGGTGCGGTATTGACCCCTGGTGTGATGGGAACGATGCCCGAATTGGGCGCACGAGGTTTTTACTACGCCAAATAGGAGAACGCCCATGAAAACCCTCAAAACTCCTTTCATGCTCAAAACAATTTTACTGGCCCTGCTGGGAAGTACTGCCCTGACTGCCCAAGCCGGAGTGAATCCCCCCTGGAGCGCGGGGAAAAACAATCCTGTCGTTCAGCGCGGGTTGGAGTTCACCGTCCCCGAAGTAGACAATCTGCCGGATTTTCATGGGGATCCCATGGGCGCTCAGTTGTCGATTTTTGTAGGCGGAAATTATTTCTTTGCCATGGCCCCCCTGGTGGCCGCCTTTGAGGACGAACACCCCGCATTGAAAGGGAAAATTTATTACGAGACCATCCCACCGGGGCTACTGTTCAATCAAATTCGCCAAGGCGGCACCATCACGGTGGGTAACATGACCTGGACAGTCAAAGCGGACGTCTACGCGGCAGGATTGAAACGGGTCAGCGCGCTGGACAGTGAAGGGCTGTTGCAGGGCCCTGTCGTGTCCTACGCCACCAATCAACTGGCAATCATGGTCCCAAAAAATAATCCCGCACATATCCAGGCACTGAGCGATCTGGGCAAACCCGGTATGAAACTGGTCATGCCCAATCCGGAATTCGAGGGGATTGGGAGGCAGATCAAGACGGCTTTGAAAAAGGCGGGGGGCGCCGATCTGGTTCAGGAAGTTTACGTCCATAAGGTCGATAGGGGAGAAACCCAACTGACTCATATCCATCACCGACAAAGCCCGATGACATTGATGAAGGGTCTCGCAGATGCCGGAGTCACCTGGCAATCCGAAGCGATTTTTCAGGAGGAAATTGGAAACCCGATTGCCCACGTGGAGATTCCCGCCACTCAGAACGCCACCGCCGTTTATGCGGTGGGGGTCGTAAAGGGTGCACCCCATCCGCAAGCCGCTCAAGCCTGGGTCGATTTTCTGAAGTCCCCCAAAGCCCAGGCCATTTTTGCACATTATGGTTTCAAACCCTATCCGGAAGCCACGGATAAATCGTCAATCCATCGATGAAGAGATCGTGACATGATGAACAAGACAAAGTACGTTGAGCGTGGAAAAGCGTCCCTCAAGGCCCTCTTGTTTCTGCCCCTGGCCCTTGGCGTGCACGCCGAATCACCCCACCCCCAACCCCGGATCCCTACGGGAGGAGAGAGCGGTGGATTCAATCTCGCCACCTGTGCCGGTTGTCATGGAATTGAAGGCGATGGGAATGCTGCAGAGGGAACACCAAGTTTAAGAGGACTTCCCTCCACCTATCTGAAGGAACAACTGCATGCCTTTGCCTCGGGTGAACGCCAAAACCCGGTCATGTCCTCGATCGCCCAAGCGCTCTCGACCGAGGACATCACCCTTGCCGCCAGTCATTACGCGCAGTTACGCCCCCTGTCTCGACCTCTGGAGGCGCAGGATGAATCCGCCAATGATCTGGCCATTCATGGACGCTGGAGTGAAAACATCCCGCCCTGTGATGATTGCCATGGCCCCGAAGGAAAAGGAGTAGGTGAAAACTTCCCTGCCTTGAATGGGCAACCTGCACTCTACCTGGAAAACCAGTTGCAGGCATTCAAGAAAGGCAGCCGACCGTCAGGACCTCTCAAATTGATGGGAAATATTGCCAATAAACTGTCGGACACCGATATCCGAACCCTTTCACTCTACTATTCCGGCTCATCCCCCATGACAGGAGGTCAACCATGAAACACCTGATGGCCCTTGTCCTGTTGATGACCAGCCTCACGACCTTGGGAAACGATCTTTCCGATGGAGTTCCTGAGGAAAGCCCCTCTGTTTTGCCTGCGGATCGGGATATTCCCAAGGATGAATTTGGAAAAATGGTGCGCCAGGGGCAATTGATTTTTTCCGATACCGGTCAATTCGCCCGTGCCTATGTGGGCAATGATTTGAGTTGTCGTAATTGTCATCTGGACCAGGGTCGCAAGGCGGGATCAGCGCCTCTATGGGCAGCATTCCTGTCCTACCCTGCTTACCGAGCCAAAAACCACCGGGTCAACACCTTCGCGGAACGTTTGCAAGAGTGCTTTCGCTACAGCATGAATGGCAAAGCCCCGCCTCTGGGTGACCCCACACTGGTGGCTTTGGAGTCGTATGCCTACTGGATGGAGAAAAATGCAAAAATCAATCCTCGATTGACGGAACGAGGCGTTCCACAACTTCAGAAACCCAGCAGCCCTCCCAGTTACGAACGGGGAAAAATCGTCTACGCGAATAATTGTGAACTTTGTCACGGGGCCAATGGCCAGGGGAAAAGGGCCAATGATGGGCACTTGGCCTTTCCACCCTTGTGGGGAAACCGCTCTTTCAATTGGGGAGCCGGAATGGCCCAACTGGATAAGGCTGCAGCCTATATCAAAACCAATATGCCCCTGAGTTTGGGAGGGTCTCTCTCAAATCAGGATGCCTGGGATGTGGCCTATTTCGTGGATGGACATGATCGCCCTCAGGATCCACGGTATACCGGTTCCGTGGATGAGACCCGTGCCCTGTTTCACCATACCCGGAATTCTCTCTACGGGCATCTGGTCGCCGGTCATGTATTGGGGAGCGGCCCCGTGTCCCAAAACTGAACCATGTATCGATGATTCGAGGAGAATCCTGATACAGTAGGGGTTTCTCCCCATTCATTGCCAACTTCCGGACGTTGATGAAAATTCTTTGTATCGAAGACGATCATGAAATGGCCGACTTGATTTCCGAGGAGTTGCAGGATCGGGGATTCACCGTTCTCCTGACCCATAATGGTCAGGATGGCCTCGAGGCCATCGAGCGCAGTCGCCCGGATCTGGTACTGTGCGATATCGGTTTGCCCGTTCTGTCCGGATTCGAGGTATTGGAAAAAGTTCTGGTCGCACTGCCCAACCCGCCACCGTTCATTTTTTTGACAGCCCTCACCGACCGAGAAAGTGAATTGCGTGGACGACGGCTGGGCGCGGATGACTATGTCACCAAACCGATCGACTTTGACGTACTGTACGAAATCCTGCGCGCACGTTTAGGCCGAACACGGGAAAACCCAACCCCCTCGGTTGGGCTGGAATTGGCGGAAAGGGAACGGGAAGTACTGACCTGGTCAGCACGTGGCAAAACCTCCAGTGAAATCGCCCTGATTCTGGGACTGTCCAAAAGAACAGTAGATTTTCACATCGACAACGCCCGTACCAAACTGGGGGTTGCCACCCGCATCGAAGCCGCGATCCGGGCAGCCAGTCTGGGCCTGATCACCCCCTGACCCCTTTATTCATCAGATTTAAGGGTGCTATCCATCGGTTTTACCCGAGGTTTACCTCGACTCTTGTCAAGAAACACCATTTGCAAGGCAGGAGCCACCACCAACAACATGATCGGCCCCAGTAACATCCCCCCCACCACCACCATAGCCAGGGGACGTTGCACCTGACTGCCAATACCGTGTGACAAAGCCGCCGGAAGCAGTCCGATACACGCGGAGAGTGCTGTCATGAGAAGCGGACGCATGCGCTTCTCAGCTGCTGTAAACATGGCTTCCTCGGCCGGCATACCAGAATTTACCAGGCCATTGAAGTAAGTCATGATGAGAATCCCATTCATGACTGAAACCCCAAACAGGGAAACAAAACCGATGGCCGCCGAGATGCTCAGATCCAATCCCGCCAAATACAGGGCAATGCCTCCCCCTGCGGCGGAGAAAGGAATCGCCACCAACACCAAAAGGCTGTCACGCACAGAATTGAACAGGCCATAGAGCAGGATCAGAATCAGACTCAGGGCAATGGGGACCACCACAAAAAGCCGCTGTTTGGCCTGTTGCAGCTCATCGAACTCGCCGGCCCACTCTATCCGATATCCTTGCGGCAAAGGAACCTGGCGCGCAATGGCCTGCTGGGCTTCCAATACCGTACTCCCGATATCACGCCCCCGCACGCTGAATTTGACTGGGATGAAACGCTGGTTTTTC
Organism: Pseudomonadota bacterium; assembly: GCA_021832305.1. Classification (GTDB taxonomy): domain Bacteria; phylum Pseudomonadota; class Gammaproteobacteria; order Burkholderiales; family Ferrovaceae; genus Ferrovum. The sequence continues at coordinate 41,511 of JAKBLB010000017.1, forward strand.
TCATGATAGATGTATGAAGCGCCTGTATCGAGAGAAATATTCGCTACCTCACTGAGTGGGATATAGGCATTGGTTCCCGTTGGAGTTTGATAAGCCACCTTCAAATGGCGAATCGAATCGATATTCTGGCGAAACTCGGGTGCCAGACGCACCACTAGAGAAAATTGCCGATCACCCTCCATCAGTGTCGTGGTCTGCGCGCCGCCCAGTGCCGCCTGAACCACCGTATTGACATCACCCGTATTGAGTCCATACCGGGCAGCGCGTACCCGATCCACCACGATATTGAGATTGGGTTGTCCCATGACCCGAAAAACCCCCAGGTCTGCAATTCCTTTGACCTTGGCCAACTCGTCATGCACCTGATCGGCCAGTTTTTCCAGTGTCATCAGATCCGGCCCCAGGATCTTGACCGAATTGGCGCCCTTGACCCCCGACAGCCCCTCTTCCACGTTATCCTGAATATACTGGGAGAAGTTGAATTCTATTCCGATGAATTCCTGCGCGAACTTCTTCTGCAATTCCGCCACCAACTTTTCCTTGGTCACCCCGGCTGGCCAGTCTTCCATGGGTTTCAGAGGCACAAAAAATTCTGCATTTCCAAAACTGGAGGCATCACTCCCGTTGTCTGGTCGCCCATGCTGGGAAACCACCGTAATGACTTCAGGATAGGTGTCCAGAATCTGTCGGATCCGGGTCACAGTCGGCATCCCCGCTTCCAGTGAAATGGTGGGTGGCATAGTCGCCCGAATCCACAAATTTCCTTCCTCGAGGGCCGGAAGGAATTCCGATCCCGTCATACGCAACAGGATCAATGCCACCCCCAAAAAAGCCATTCCGCCCAGTATGGTTGCTTGACGATGTGCCAGAGCCCAGCGCAGGATCGGAATATAACGACCACGCAACCAACGTACCACCATGGTTTCCGTATCGCGCACTTCTTTTGGCAACAAAAAGGAGGAGAGAACAGGCGTGATGGTAAAGGTCGCAATCAAGGCCCCAGCCAGAGCATATCCATAGGTACGCGCCATCGGACCAAAAATCTGGCCCTCCACTCCCTCCATGGTAAAGAGGGGCAGGAAAGCAGCCACGGTGATCATGGTCGAAAAGATAATGGCGCGATCCACCTGCAGGACGCTGATGAAGATCATGCGCAATCGGTTGGTCCACCCATAACCGTGGGCCAGAATCCGGGTATCCCCTCGTTCGTTTCCTTCCAGTAAGGCTTCGAGCAACGCGCTACGGTCAGCTTTGTTTTTCTGGAAATTATGGAAGACGTTTTCCACCAGAATAACCGCAGAGTCGACAATGATGCCGAAATCCACCGCCCCCAGAGAAAGCAGGTTGGCGGACTCACCCGTCATGACCAACAGGATGATGCTAAAAAACAGGGCAAAAGGAATATTGATGCCCACGATGAGCGCACTGCGCAGGTCTCCCAGAAAAATCCACTGGATGAAGAAAACGAGCAGGCATCCAAAGATCAGGTTATGCAATACGGTATGGGTGGTGACGTTGACCAAGGATGTCCGGTCATAGAAAGGAACGATCTTGACTCCGGGCGGAAGACTGCCATCACGGTTGATTTTTTCCACTTCGGCCTTGACTCGAGCCACCACATCGTTGGTTTGCATGGTACGGTTCATCACGACAATGGCAGCCACCACATCATCCTGGCGATCGCGTCCCGCCTTGCTCAAACGAGGCACCACCCCCACTTTGACCTGAGCCACATCCTTGACCAGGACCGGAGTTCCGTTGGACTGCGCGAGCACGATGTTTTCCACATCAGTCACCCGTCGCCCCTGGGTCAGATCCAGCCCCCCCCCGGTATCGATCAAGCCAACGCCCCGTATGTTAAGGGACTGTTGGCCAATATTGATGGTCCGTCCCCCCACGTTGATGTTGGCATTGCCGATGGCCGAAACCATTTGGGGAATGGTGATGTTGTAGGCTTCCAGTTTGTGCAGATCTGCTTCTACATCGAATTCTTTGGTAGCCCCCCCCCAACTGTTGACCTGGACCACCCCTGGAACTGTCAGCAAACGGCGTTGCAACACCCAATCCTGGACCGTGCGAAGATTGGTCAAGCCAAAATTGGGGGGCCCCACGACCTGATAACGAAAAATCTCCCCCACCAGACTGGACGCCTGAATCTGGGGAGAAACATTGTTGGGCAGACTGACATTCTGTTGCAGGCTCAAGGCAGCCTGAGTATAGGCAAAATAATAATCGATGCCGTATTTGAAGGTGACTCGAATGAACGACAACCCATAAAAGGACGTGGAACGAATATTGTCGACCCCGGGAGTTGCCGCCAACCCCACTTCCATGGGCACCGTATAGTACCGCTCCATTTCCTCGGCCGAGAGGCCCGGCGCCTGGGCCGTGATCTCGAGAATCACCGGAGCAGGGTTGGGATAGGCCTCCACATTGAGTTTCAGGTAGGCCATGACCCCACCGGCAATGAATACCAGAAGTCCCAATAATACGAGAGGACGACGAGACAGCGAAAACAACAGAATACTTTTCAACACGGTTCTCTATCCTCACTCGCCCGTCGAGGCGTCGACCGCAAAAGCATTGCTCAGAAAGATCGCTCCATCGGTGGCCACATTCTCACCCGGTCGAATGCCTTCCAGAATCTGCATCAGATTTTCCTGACGAACCCCGAGAGTCACCGAACGCCGTCTGAAACGATGCTGCCCCTCGGCTATCCAGGCACTGTAAGACCCGTCCCCTTCGCGCACCACCCCACCATCGGGAAGTCCCACCGATTGCATATCAGCCCCCGTACGAATGGTAAAGGTCGCCATCATCCCGGGATGCAATTCACGACGGGGATCAGAGACCACACAGCGAACCTGAAGCCGGTGGGTATTGGGATCCACCACGGTCCCGACCTTATCGATCTTCGCCTGAAACGTTCGTTGAGGGAAAGCCATGACGCGCACGGTCACAGATTCCCCGCTTTCCAGAAGCGGGATATCGGTTTCGGCCACATTGGCCAGCATCCACACCTTGGAGAGGTCGGAAATGGCATAGGGAGCGGGGGCAGTACCCGGTTGCACATAGGTTCCCGCAGCAGCGGACATGGCAACGACCGTCACGCGTCCATCGAGGGGACTGGGAACATCCAGGATCGAGTCCACCTCGTGGGTCGTCTCGATACGGTCGATCTCATGGGCAGACTTGCCAAACAGATGCAAGGCATTCCGTGCCGCATTGTAATTCCCCTCTGCGGTTTGCTGATCCGCAATAGCCTGCTGATAATCTTTTTCCGCCAATCCCTTGAGTGCGACGAGTTGTTTGGCGCGCTCCAGCGCATGGGTCGTCAATTCGCGCACCCCTGCCGCCGCAATCACGGTGGATTCAGCCTGAATCAAGTCGGGGCTATCCAGGGTATAGAGCGTCTCCCCTTTCTTGACAAAATCCCCCACTTCCTTGAACCTCCGAAGAATTTTACCGGAGTACGGAGGATAAACCTGCACTGTCTGGTCATCATCGAAGGCGATAACCCCCATGGCCTCCCGTTGTGCCAGAAAAGTATGAAGGGTGGCCGGCGCAACCTTGACCAGCGCCATTTGGGCATCCGTCAACTGTAACGTTTGCCCGGACACCTTCGGTCCCATGGCAGATCTGCCCTCGCTGGCGGGAGGTTGGGCATTACTGCCATTGAAGAAATAGATCAGCACGCTTACCAGGACGATAGTAGCGCCCCCCGGAAGCACCCATTTTTGATGATTGAACCCCATACACTCGAACTCCTGCCAATTTTGGCGCAATGATGCGGCTTTCGTCCTTTCTCGTCTACTGTGACAAATCACAGTTTTCATGGAGCCAGAACCCTCGTACACTGCCCCCAATCAGACTTGGAGCCTTTGCGTCATGCTGCGTCGTCCCTTATTCTTTTTAAACCCACTCCTGTTGGCGATCATTCTGGGGGGGTGCACCATGGGACCTGATTTTCAGCGTCCGCAGGCGCCTACGGCGAGCGGCTATACCCCCCAGGAAAAACTGGGCACTTCCGTCGCCACCCCAGGCCCCGCCGGAGAGCCCCAACACTTTGACGTACGGAAAGATCTCCCCTTTGACTGGTGGACGATGTTTCACTCAAAGGACATCGATGACCTGATCGAGCTGGCCTTCAAAAACAATCCGACCATTCCGGCAGCGCAAGCGGCCCTGCAGCAGGCCCAGTCGATGACCGTGGCTCAGGAAGGATTCTTCTTTCCCACCGTGGGAGTCAGTTACATGCCTTCACGCAACAAATTGGCCGGGAATATGGGGGGGAATTCACCCGGCATTCAAGGAAACGGCCAGGTCATTCAGACCTACAGCAATCCAGCCGGTCCCGTCTATAACGGTCCTGCCTATTACAATTTTCATACAGCCCAGTTGATGGTGGGATACACCCCTGACGTGTTCGGCACCAACCGGCGTCAGGTTGAATCCATGAAGGCCCAGGAGGAACAGCAACGCTACCAGTTGGAAGCCACCTATATCACTCTGGCTTCCAATGTGGTGGCCGCTGCCCTGCAGGAAGCTTCCCTGCGTGCCCAACTGGAAGCCACGCACCAGATCATCGACGCCAACCGGGAAATGCTGACCATCCTCAAGAATCAAGAGCGCTTGGGCTACGCCATGGGCATCGATGTCGCCAATCAGGAAACCGCTCTGGCACAGGCCGAGCAAAGTTTGCCACCGCTCGAAAAAGCCTTTGAACAAACCCGTGATCTGCTGCGCGCTCTGGCCGGCCAGTTACCCAATCAGGATATCCCGCAAAAATTCGAGTTGGCTTCCCTGCATCTCCCTTCCACCCTTCCGCTCAGTTTGCCGTCCCAACTGGTGGACCAACGTCCCGATGTGCGCATGGCCGAGGAACAACTTCACTACGCCAGTGCGCAGGTGGGCGTGGCCATCGCCAACCGCCTCCCCCAATTCACCATCTTTGGATTCATTGGAGGCGAAGCGGGCACATTCAACCAGATGTTTCACAATGGCGCCGGTTTCTTCAGTTTGATCGGAGATGTCAGTCAAACCCTGTTCGACGGCGGCACCTTGAGCGCTCATGAGACCGCCGCCGAAGCAGCTCTCAAGGAAGCCGCTGCCCAATATCGATCCACCGTCATCGGAGCCTTTCAGAATGTGGCGGATACCCTGCACGCCATCGAAGCGGATGCCCGTACCCTGAAGGCTGCCGACGAAACAGAACGAGCCGCCCGACGCGCCTACGACTTGACCCGTCGGCAACGCGAGGTCGGTTATGTCAATGCTCAGGCTGAACTCACTGCCCTGATCAATTTTCAGCAGGCTGAATTGTCCCTGGTACAGGCGCGCGTCAATCGTTTTGGCGACACTGCAGCCCTCTACCAGGCTTTGGGAGGAGGATGGTGGAAACGCAAGGAAGCCCTCTCCGAAAACACGCCACCCTCTACCCATTGACTCCTACCCATGACAGAGACACATTATTGGTTAATGAAATCAGAACCTTCCGAAGTGAGTTTTGATGACTTATGGACCCTGACCAACCAGGAAGTAGCGTGGTTTGGCGTACGCAATTATCAGGCGCGCAATTTCATGATGCGCGACATGGTCGTGGGAGATGGCGTCCTGTTTTACCATTCCAACTGTGCCGCCCCCGGTATTGCAGGGTTGGCGCGCGTATCTCGTCTGGCCGAACCAGATGCCACCCAGTTCGACCCCCTTTCCCCTTATTTCGACCCCAAAGCCACTCCGGAACGCCCCCGCTGGTATTGCGTGCACGTCCAGGCCATCAAAAAAACACGCTTGTTGACCCTGGCCGAACTACGCCAATCTCCCGACTTGCAAACCCTGCGCGTGCTGGCCAAGGGAAACCGTCTATCCATCACCCCGGTCACGTTTCAGGAATGGAAAACGCTACAGAACCTATTGCAGTGA
>JAKBLB010000002.1 GCA_021832305.1 Pseudomonadota bacterium
TGCCGCCATACGGACGATGGGGCGAGCTTGGGTGGAATCCCACCTGAGCCGACTTTGCACGCTGCGCGGCGAATACAAGGTCAACGACCTGCGCGACATTGCCCGACAACTGTCAGAGATACTGGGGAGCAATGGCAAACCTTGTTGACAGAACCACTGACTGGTGTGATGGCATTTGCCGTTCTGTTGACACACCACGAACATACGGCACGCGCCCTTTCTCGTTGCATCGTGAGGTTGATGTAAACAGGCCCGGTGCTCCTGCTCTGTTTTACGGTGCATGTTCACCGCTGCCGGCGAATATTTCTTCCATGGTGTCTGCCCGGAGGCGGAATGCCTCCAGTACTGCCGGGTCGAAATGGGCGGGCAGGGTGCGCCCATCCCCCTTGAGAATGATGTCAATGGCCTTTGCATGCTCGAATGCAGGCTTGTAGGGACGTTTGCTGCGCAGGGCATCGTAGACATCCGCGAGTTGCATGATCCGCGCCGGCAAGGGAATCGCCTCTTCCCTGAGGCAACCGGGATAACCGCTGCCATCCCAGCGTTCGTGGTGACCCAAGGCGATGTCGTACCCCATCTTCAGGTAAGGGGAAGAATTGTTCGCCAGGATCTTGGCTCCAATGGTGGTGTGACTTTTCATGATCGTCCATTCGGCGCGCTCCAGACTTCCGGTTTTCAGCAGGATATGGTCGGGAATGCCGATTTTCCCGATATCGTGCATGGGGCTGGCGTAAAAAATGAGGTCACAGAATTCCTTGTCCAGTCCCATTTGTTTCGCCAGTTCATGGCTGTAATGGCTGATTCTCTTTACATGCTCGCCCGTCTCGTCGTCACGAAATTCCGCTGCGCGGATAAGGGTGAATATCGATTCGACGAAAGACTCACGCAACGCATTGGTGCGCTCCTGTACCTTGGTTTCCAGTATCTGGTTGTGACTTTCCAAAAAATCGTTGAATTTCTTCAGTTGCAACAGATTGCGTACACGAATCTGCAGATCCGTGTGGTCGATGGGTTTGGTGAGGAATTCCTCGGCCCCAGCCTTCAGTCCTTGCAAACGCGAAGCCCTGTCTTCCAGGGCGCTGACCAGGATGACCGGGATCGATCGGGTCTCTGGATCTCTTTTGAGTTTTTTGACCACCTCGAATCCTGTCATGCCAGGCATCATCAGATCCAGAAGGATCAGGTGGGGTTTGAAGGTCTTCACGACTTCCAGGGCCTGCTGCCCATTTTCGGCCAGAACTGTTTCGAGCCCTTCGCTCTGAAGCAGGACCTCGAGCAGGTGACGGGTCTGCGCATCATCATCCACAACGAGTACCCGGCTTCGGGTATCGTCCGCCCGGGTTCCCACCAAGGAGGTCATCCCCATTGTCTCTGTCGGGCTCAAATTTTGAACCGGTTGATTGTGGTCTGCATATCATCGGCCAGACGTTCCAGGTGTCCTGCGGCGTCGGCGGCGGTTTCTGCTGCGATGCTGTTTCTCTCCGTCAATTGCGAAATTTTTTCGATATGTGTGGCGATGTCATTGCTTGCGGCGGTTTGCTCGTTCAGGGCAGTGGATATCTCACCGACCGTGTCGGCCGTCTGCCCGGACCCCGTCTTGATCTGGTTGATGGCTTCTCCTGCTTGTTCGGCCAATTTCACGCCTTCGTGAACCTGATTGACCATGGTGGCCATGCTGTCTACGGATATTTTGGAAGCCTGTTGCATGGTGTCGATCATCTGTGCCACTTCGGCAGTCGCCAAACTGGTTCTTTCAGACAGTTTACGAACCTCATCCGCCACTACGGCAAAACCTCTTCCCAACTCTCCGGCTCGCGCTGCTTCGATGGCGGCGTTCAAGGCGAGCAGGTTGGTTTGGTCCGCGATTTCCTTGATGACCTCGACGATGGATGAAATCTTGGTCGACTGTTTTCCGAGGTTTTCTATGGACTGGGCAGTGGCTTTCGCAACGTCGGCGATCCGTTTCATTTCTTCCGAAGCGCGGTGAATGATCTTGCTCCCCTGCTCGGAAAGTTCGCCGGAGTGCCGTGAAAGCTTCATTGCCTCCTGGCTCCCTTCGGAAATGTGGTTGATGCTGACCACGATCTGCTCTACGGTCGCCGCCATCGCGGCAGTGGCTTCGCTTTGATGCGATGAACCGGTCGCAACCTGATGTGAGGACAGCGAAAGTCCATGGGACGATTCGGCCAGTTTCTCGATCCCTTCATGCACCTGGCGGAAAGATTGCTGCAGGTTCGCCATGAGATCGTTGAACGCCCGACTTGTCTGCCCGATCTCGTCTTCGGAATGCACCTCGGCGCGCATCGTGAAATCGCCGGTCTGTGCGATTTCCTGGATCGTCGTCTGCATTCTGTGCGCGGGTGCCGACACGAGCACGGTGAGAATGAAGCGGATCAGCAGCCATAGGAGTCCCTGAACGATGACCACGACGGCAACGGAGATCCAGGCAAGACGCTTCAGTTTGGTCTGGTCATCCGAGATATCCAGGTCGATGACCGAAGCGCCGTTATGATAGCCAACCGGTACGACGTGGCACATCAGGCAGTCGGTCCCCCTGAAATTGTGGCTCTCGGTGTAAGGGACGATCCCGTGCAGCAGATTGCCGTTGACCCTGAAGCGCGCCTTTCCGTCATCCAGGGACTGTCTTTCTTCGTCTCCGACGGGTTGTTCTTCCGGCAATCCCGTGCCGAATTGCGCTTGTACCAGTTTGTTCCTGATCAGCCGCAAGGATTTGACATTCTCGCTCGAACCCATCTTCCGGATGAAGAGTTTCCTCTGCGCCACATCGCTGATGATCCCGTTGAGCATAAGCATGTTGGCCCCGTTGATCACGCCATCGGCCAATACCTCGATCTTGCTTTGCTCACCCAGACGCATCGAATCCTTTTCGACACTGTAGAAAGACACCGCGACGGCAATGCCGACCAACATCAGGATGGATTGAACAGCCAGTTGGATTTTGAATGCGATGGCGTGTTTCATGGGATCTCGTTTTAGGAAACCGTTGGACGTTTTGTTCACGCTGATCGAACATCACGATTGAGCGGAAACATTTTACCCACGATCTGTCCAAAATGTCCATAACATCTGTATTATTCGCTATACTCATCTTCAAGATGCATCTTCAAGATGCATTTTCAAGAGGCATTCAGGTGTAAATTTTTGTAAATTTCGTGAACACGGATCGAGGATATGACAACAGGGGAAGCGGCGCGCATGCTCGGCGTAGGTCTGAATACGGTCAAACGCTGGATAAACAGTGGTGACTTGCGGGGGGGGCGCACCCCTGGCGGCCACTGGCGTATTTCGAAAGACGATCTTAACGCCTTCATGCGGACGAAGGGTCTGCCGATCCCGGGCAGGCGCAAGACGGCACCGGCGCGTGTGCTCGTCGTCGATGACGACCCGGCCGAGTGCACGCTGCTCAAAGCCGTACTGGAACAGGCCGACTTTCCTTTGAACATCCAATGTGTCCACGATGGTTACACGGGGTTGATGCGGATTGGCGCGTGGCGACCGGACATGTTGGTGCTGGATATCCTCATGCCCGGCATCGATGGTTTGGAAGTGCTAAACCGCATCAGGGCGGATCCCGATCTCGATGACATGGCCATCGTGGTGGTCACTGCGCTCTTTGATCGCTCTGATGTCGTGCAGGCCGCACGATCCGCCGGGGCGGCTGCCCTATTGCCCAAACCCTTGGAAGCACGCCGGCTTCTGGACATCGTCGGCGCGTGCCTGGCTGCGCCGGTCGTCTGCCCTGACGGAGCGCAGGAAGACCGCATCAATGGGAGGTGAGGGGGGTATGTTCAGATCACGGCTGGGTCTGCGGTTGAGCGCCATTCTGGGCGCAGTCCTGACCCTGCTGCTGGTCGGCGGACTGACCTGGCTCGACCACAGCGAGCGCCAGTACATGATGGAGCAGGCAGAACGATCCACCGACCAGTCGGCGCTGGCGCTGGAAGCCAGCCTGAAATCCATCATGCTGGCTGGCGAGGGGCCGATTGCGCACGACTGGTTGAAGCGTGTCAGAAAGACGACCGACTTCACTGATGTACGCATCTACCGCCGCGACGGCACCGAGGCCTTCGTGGACAACGCCACCATCGATCGGGTTGACGATTGGCTGGGCAAGAAACGTTTCGCACACCACGATCGGGAGACCAAACCGGAAGTCTTGCCGCCGTCCCTCGGGAAATCGTTCATTGCGGCCGCTGCCGGAACCGAGACGAGGGTCATCGAAGACGGTCGCCTGACCCTGCTGCTTCCCATCCGCATCGAGTATGCTTGCCTGCAGTGTCATGGCTATGACGGAACCCCCGCGAATCCCGTGCGCGGCGTGCTCGAATTGTCCGTGCCGACAAGCGCCTTGACCCAGGCCTTTGCCGATCAACGCGGAAAAATCTTCTGGTCGGCTACTGCGGTCGTCCTGTTGACGGGAGCGTTGCTGATGTGGTTGTTGAACCGCGAGGTGATCCGGCCCATCGGCCTGCTGCAGGCCGGCGCGAAAAAGATCGAACTGGAGGGGGATCACTCCTACCGCGTGACGCTGGATCGCACTGACGAACTGGGAAGTCTCGCGCACATGTTCAACGAACTGGTGAGCCATCTGCAGCAGAAGGCGATTCAGCAGGCGATCATTTACGAAGCCATCATCGGTTTGTCCCGCGAACTGGTCGACGAGGTGGTGCTCAGGAAGATCGGTGAACTGGCGATGCAATTGACGGATGCGCGTTATGCCATGCTGTCCTACCTGAAGGATGGCGAGAAGCAGTTCGTTCCCCTGGGGATGGACGATGTCCAATTGGAGAAACTCAAGGGTCATGCGCCCCAGGGCTTGGGTTTGCTCGGGTTCCTGTGGAATGACCGTCAGGTGGTACGTGCAGAGAATATCGCCCACCATTCAAAATCCATCGGCTATCCGGAGGGTCATCCGCACATGACCACTTTTCTCGGTGTTCCGATCGAGTTTGCCGGCAAGATGATCGGGGCGTTGTATCTGACGGACAAGAAAGGGGAGCGCCCATTTTCTGATGATGATGAATCGGCAGTGCGAATGCTGGCATCGGGTTGCGCCGTGGCATTATCCAACGCACAACAGTTCGAGCACTTGCAGGAGGCCAATGCCGAACTGGAAAATCGCGTGGCCGCGCGCACGAGTGAACTCAATAGCGCCAATCGCCTGCTGCGCAGCCATGAAATCGAACTGGAACTGATGAATGACGAATTGCGCCATGCCAGCGAGGCAAAAAACCAGTTCCTAGCCAACACCAGTCATGAATTGCGTACGCCCTTGAATGCAATTATCGGTTTTTCCGACCTGCTTCTTGTGAAATCGAAGGAATTACCGGCCAAACATAAAGAATATGTAGAATACATCAATGTCAGCGGCAAGCGTTTGCTGGAGTTGATCAACAGTCTGCTGGACCTGTCCAAGATCGAGGCGGGCATGCTGGAGATCCATCAGGAACCTGCAATCCCGGGCACCATCCTCAAATTCATGGTCAATCATCTCAGGCCACTACTGGACAGGAAGAAACTGGAAGTCAGTCTCGTCCTACCTGAAGAAGATCGCACCGCTTATCTCGATGCCGGTAAATTGCAACAGGTATGGGTCAACCTGATGGGAAATGCCATCAAGTTCACGCCGGATGGGGGGAGTATCGAGGTGGGCTTCGCCATCAAGGGCGACGATGTCCATGCCGTGCTCGAGGGCTGGGTACGAGACAGCGGGATAGGCATCGAGCCGGCTGATATCGAGCGTATTTTTCAGCCCTTTGTCCAGGGCGAGGGCGGATTGACGCGCGAGTTCGGCGGTACTGGACTGGGGCTGACATTGGTGCGTCGCTTGCTGGAGCTACAGGGGGGGGCCATCCGGGCTGAGAGCACGCCGGGCGCGGGCAGTCTGTTCGTCTTTACGCTCCCGGTGCAGATGGTGGCGGCCGGAGGTGAGGAGATGAGGATACCCGCAGAGGGGCAAGCGGAAAAGGCCGAATCCCGGGTGCTCATGGAAGTGGTCGAGGAAGACCCCTCCGGGTTGGTGGAGTTGCCGGTCATTCTGATCGTCGATGACAACAAGGCTCGTGCTGCCGCAGTATCCTCCCTGTTGCGGGAAGAAGGGTACCTGGGTGAAATGACCGATCTGAGCCATGTCGAACTTCTGGCGGAAGAAAAATGTCCTTTCCTGATCATCATCGGCATACCGGACGACCCTGTGGACATTTATCGTCAATTGCACCTGCTGCGTTCGCGCAAGGCCACCCGCCATATTCCGCTCGTGTTGCTGGGCGGCGATGCCGAGTCACCCAGTTTTTCGCTCGGTACCGTGGATACCATGGACAAGCAGGTGAGCAAGAATGATCTGGTGAATCTGATCAGCCGTCACGGGCGTCACAGTCTGCATGCGCCAAGCACGACGGTGCTGGTGATCGACGATGAGGTCAGTGTGCGCGAATACATCAGGGAATGTCTCCGCGGCCAGGGCTATCGGCTCCTGCTGGCTGCTAATGGACGCGATGGCATCCAGGCAGCCATCGAACACGATCCGGATCTGATCATACTGGATCTGATGATGCCGGGCATCAGCGGATTCGAGGTGGTGGAGGAATTGAAGCGTCATCCCACGGCCCGCGACATTCCGGTCGTCATTTTCTCGGCCAAGGACTTGACGCGCGAAGAGGTCATGCGGCTTGGCCAGGAAGTGGAAAAGGTGCTGACCAAGGGAGCCACCGGTCGCGCCGATTTATTGCGAGAACTGCGCTCCATGGAATTGCTGTATCCAGTGCAGGCACGACTGATGGACAGGGCGTTGCGGTGCTACAATCTGCGTTACCGGCAACTTCGGCTGGCGCAGGAATGCAACCGCGCCGAACGTTACGGCCAGACCTTTTCACTGGTGGGCTGGCAGATGGATGCTTATGGCGTCTATACGAAGAAACATGGCCAGCATTGGGGCGTGGCCGCGCTCAAGGAAATCGTCGAGTTGGTGAATGCGGTCACCCGCGAAGGGGATGTGCTGGTCCGTTCCAGTGAAGCGTCCTTCATGTTGATTTTGACCGGCACGGCGCAATCTGTGGCCGAACGGGTTGCCGAGAAGTTGCGATTGCGCATTCGCATCCATAAATTTCCCTTGGCGGGTGGGGAGATCGGAAACTTTACCGCCTCGTTTGGGTGTGTGCAATTCGGTATTGGCGTATTCACTCCTGAAAGTCTGGTGGCACAACTGGACGCGCGCATGGCGTTTGCCTCGAAATCTGGCGGAGATTGCTGCATAGGCTACGGCGAGGGGGAATCATGAGCAGAATCCTGGTGGTCGATGACAACGCGATGAACCTGCAGCTGGCCTGCATCACGCTGGAACTGGCCGGACACGAGACTCTGGGCGCTTCGGATGGCAGGAACGCGATCGAGATTACGGAGTCGGAACCGCTGGATTTGATTCTCATGGACCTGCGCATGCCGGTGATGGATGGCAAACATGCGATGAGGCATATCAAGGCCAACGAGTTGACCCGGCACATTCCCATCATCGCATTGACGGCCAGTGCCATGAAGGGGGAGCGCGAACTGCTTTTGGCCAGCGGATTTGACGGCTATATCGACAAACCTATCGATGTGAAGTCCTTTGCCAGCACGATAGCCGAATTCCTCCCGAGGCCGTGAAAGTCTCCTGACCCGGTTCAGTGCGTGAAGCCGCATGCTTCAGGGTCATACCTGGGTGGCGACCCACTGAGCGATGGCTTCGAGCAACTCGGGAGAATCACCCAAGGCAGTGGTGATCCGAATCTTGAGCGCGGGGTGCTGGCGATGCAAGGCGTCGATCAGGGCGGGAAGGTCGTGCCGCAAATGCGCTCCCTGCGCCATGAACAGGGGAACGATGGTCAGATCGGTGACCCCTCGACGGGTGTGTTCATGGACAGCCTGGTCCAAGGAAGGATGCATCAACTCGAGAAAACACAGGTCGACCTCATGGGTCGGACGAAGAGAACGGACTTTGTCCAGAATGTCGAGGAAGGGTCTGGCCCAGAGCGGATCGCGGGCTCCGTGGGCAAAGAGCAGGATACCGCGGAGCATCTCAATGCTTCCCGGTACTGCCAAACCCCCCTTCACCCCGGTCACTCAGGGAAAAATACTCGACCACTTCGAGGCGCGCTTGCACCACGGGGACGACGACCAGTTGGGCCATGCGTTCCATGGGTTTGATTTCGAAGACTTCGTGTCCACGATTCCAGAGAGAGACCAACACCTGTCCCTGGTAATCGGAGTCGATCAGACCGACCAGGTTGCCCAGAACGATGCCATGTTTATGACCCAATCCGGAGCGAGGCAAGATCATGGCCGCGAAATTTGGATCACCGATATGGATGGCCAGACCGGAAGGAATCAATTCGGTTTGCCCCGGGTAGAGGACCAGAGGTTCCTCCAGACAGGCGCGTAGGTCGAGGCCTGCCGCACCTGCCGTTCCATAGGTGGGAAGGTTGTCGCGCAGACGTGGGTCAAGAATTTTTACCTGCAGGGGGATCATGATGGCCTCAATAAAATCAGGAAGAAATTCCACGGTGTGTCATCAGGGCTACCGCGTGACTCAGGATCTGCCGGGCCAATTCAATCTTGGAGGCAGGCGGGAGAGGATGACGTCCGTGGTCATCGAACAGAATGACTTCGTTATCTTCCCGTCCCAGCGCCCGTTGGGCCAAATTACCCACGATCAGCGGTATCTTTTTGGCCAGACGCTTATGTTTGGCATACTCCTCGAGATTCTGACTTTCGGCTGCAAACCCCACGCAAAACGGAGGGTTCGGCAAGGATGCCACGGTGGCGAGGATGTCGGAGGTGGGGACCAGGGTCAAGGTCAGGGGATCCCCACTTTTTTTGATCTTGTGTCCGCAGGGAGAGGCCGGGGTATAGTCCGCCACGGCAGCGACGGCAAAGAACAGATCCGTATGCGGAACCTCGGACAGAACGGCATCACGCATCTGGGCTGCGCTACGCACAGGAATGAGGCGACAACCGGCGGGGGCCGCCAGGGCCGTGGGGCCGCTGACCAGGACGACCTCGGCCCCACTGGCGAGGGCGGCTTCTGCCAGGGCATACCCCATCTTTCCGGAACTGATATTGGACAGGATGCGGACGGGGTCGATGGCTTCCACGGTGGGACCGGCGGTCAGCAAGACTTTTTTCCCCTGCAAACCGGGCAGAGGATGACAACCGAGATGGGGGGACAGATGCGTCATGATCTCGTTGGGTTCCAGAAAACGACCCAGACCCGATTCGCCACAGGCCTGAGATCCCGTGGCGGGACCCAGAAATACGACTCCGTCTTCCTGTAACAGCGTTACGTTGCGCTGATTCGCGGGATTTTGCCACATGGCCTGATTCATGGCCGGGGCGACGAAGAGGGGGATGGTACGAGCGGCGACGAGGGTGGTGAGCAGGTCGTCTGACAACCCTGCCGCGATGTGGGCCAAACAGTTCGCACTGGCGGGAGCTATCAGGATGGCGTCGGCACGACGGACCAGATCGATGTGATCCATGCCTCCTTCGCGCTGGGGTTCCCACAGGTGCGTTGCTACCGGGCGAGTGGACAGCGCCTGGAAAGTGAGGGGAGTGATGAAACGTGCGGCCGCCTCGGTCATGACGACTTGAACCTCGAGACCTGACTTGACCATCAGGCGGGTGAGTTCGGCCGCCTTGTAAGCGGCCACCCCCCCCGTGACCCCCAGAATCCAGCGCTGGAGGGGATGGGGTGGGGTGAAGGGAAGGGCCGAATCGGCCATCCGGAAATCCCCCTCAGGCGTCCAGACCCATGGTCCGCGCTTTGCTGAGCAGACTTTCGGCCATCCGGATGCTGGCGATGTCGATCAGGCGACCATCCAGCGAGACGGCACCGCGCCCTTCGCGCGCGGCCTGTTCCATGGCCTCCACAATCCGTTTGGCCTTGAGGACTTCGGCCTCACTGGGTGTGAAGACCTGATTGCACAGGTCGATCTGGGAAGGATGAATGGCCCACTTTCCTTCGTAGCCCAACACGGCCACCCGATTGGCGGCAGCGATGAACCCCTCGGGATCGCTGAAGTCGCCAAAGGGACCGTCGACGGGGCGCAGACCATAGGCCCGGCAGGCTACCAGCATGCGGGTTTGGGCCGCGTGCCAGGGGTCCGTCCAGAAATAGTCCCGATGACCGTTTTCATCCTTGTCCGTGAGTACCCCGGAGTCCTTGTGCACGCCCCCGATGATGGTGGTCCGGGCACGAGTCGAGGCGGCATAGTCGGCGACCCCGAAACTCATGGCCTCCAGACGCGGGCTGGCTTGGGCGATGGCTTCTACATTGGCCAGGCCCAGGGCAGTTTCGATGAGGGCTTCAAAGCCGATACGTTTGGTCCGTCCCATGGCATTCTCGATCTGGGTGACGAGCATATCCATGGCATACAGATCTTGAGGAACCCCAACCTTGGGAACCAGAATCATGTCCAGACGGGGGCAGGCCTCCACCACATCCACCACATCGCGGTAGGCGTAATGCGTGTCCAGCCCGTTCATGCGAATCATCAGGGTCTTATGGCCCCAATCGATGTCGTTCAGGGCCTGGATGATGTTCTTGCGTGCCGTGGCTTTATCATCCGGCGCAACCGCATCTTCCAGGTCCAGAAAAACGATGTCGGCTTTGGAGCGGGCGGCTTTTTCAAAAAGACTGACGTTGGATCCCGGCACGGCCAGTTCGGAACGATGCAGACGGGCAGGGGCGGGGGTAATCTGGGTAAAACTCATGAATGGGAACTCCGGTTTTTAAAGGGTGGCGAGGGCCTGAGCCACGGTGCTACCCAACTCGGATGCACTGGGCGCAACGAACAGGCCATAGGATTTCATGATCTCGGCTTTCTCGCCGGCCGTATCTCCCTCAGCGGAGATGATGGCCCCGGCGTGGCCCATGCGGCGGCCCTTGGGCGCGGTGAGTCCGGCGACATAGCCGATCACGGGTTTGCTCATGTTCTCCCTGATCCACTGGGCGGCTTCGGCTTCCTGGGGACCGCCGATTTCGCCGATCATGACGACAGCATGGGTGTCCGGATCACGTTCGAAAAGCGCCATATGGTCGAGGAAGGAACTGCCATTGATGGGGTCGCCACCAATTCCGACGCTGGTGGAGATACCGATGCCCAGGGCAGTCATTTGGGCGGCGGCTTCATAGCCCAGCGTGCCGGAACGGGAGACGATGCCCACATTCCCGCGTTTGTAGATATGTCCCGGCATGATCCCCAGCATGGCTCGTCCGGCACTGATGATGCCGGCACAGTTGGGGCCCACGATCAGGGTTCGGGTTTCCTTGGGATAGCGCAGCAGGTAGCGTTTGACGCGCATCATGTCCTGTGTGGGGATGCCATCGGTAATGATGCAGACCAACTTCAGTCCTGCTTCGGCGGCTTCCATCAGGGCATCGGCAGCGAAGGGGGGAGGGACGAAAGCGAGACTGGCTTCGGCCCCGGTGGATTCCACGGCTTGTCGCACGGTGTCAAAGACGGGGCGCTCGAGGTGTTTCATTCCCCCCTTGCCCGGGGTGACGCCCCCTACCACATTCGTCCCGTACTGAATCATTTCGGTGGCATGAAAAGTGGCCTTGTCGCCCGTGAACCCCTGAACGATGATCTTGGTGTTTTCATCAATAAGAATACTCATGAATCTGTGTCTCCTGAATGCGCGTTACGCGGTTTTGCCATGGGCTGCGGCTACGGCGCGCTCGGCAGCTTCTGCCAGGGTATCGGCGCTGATGATGGGCAGACCGCTTTCCCGGATAATCTTTTGCCCGGCTTCCACGTTGGTTCCTGCCAGCCGGACGACGAGCGGCACCTTCAACTCGCGGGCGGCCTGGACGACGCCTTGGGCGACCCAATCGCAGCGGTTGATGCCTGCAAAGATGTTGACCAGGATGGCCTTGACGTTAGGGTCTGACAGAACCAGGCGGAAGGCTTCGGCGACGCGTTCGGGAGATGCCCCGCCACCGACATCCAGAAAATTGGCGGGTTCGCCACCGGCGTACTTGATCATGTCCATGGTGGCCATGGCCAGCCCGGCTCCGTTGATGATGCAGCCGATATCGCCGGCCAGGCCCACATAGTTCAGCCCATGCAGGTGTGCCTGTGCCTCGCGTGGGTCTTCCTGGGCGGGGTCATGCATTTCGTGCAGCTCGGGATGACGGAAGAGGGCGTTGTCATCGAAGGACATCTTGCCATCCAAAGCAACCAATTGCCCTTCCCGGGTCACGACCAGGGGATTGATTTCCGCCATGGAGGCATCCAGATCACGGAAGGTGCGGTAACACCCCAGGGTGAGGCTGACAAATTTCTGGACCTGCTTCAGGGTCAATCCACCCAGACCAAAGGCCAGTTCTCGTGCCTGAAAGGCCAGCAGGCCGATGGCGGGCTCGACTTCGATCTGAAGTATGGCTTCAGGATGGGTCTTGACGATGTCTTCGATCTCCATTCCCCCCTGGGCAGAGGCGATGATCCGGATGCGTTGTGTCTTGCGGTCCAGGACGAACCCCAGATAGATTTCCCGCTCGAAGGGTTCGGCCGCTTCAATGTACAGACGTTCCACGATCTTGCCTTCGGGGCCGGTCTGGTGGGTGACGAGGGCGGTGCCGAGGAGGGCTTCGGCGACTTTGGAGACTTCATGAGGAGTCTTGCACAGGCGCACCCCCCCCGCTTTGCCGCGTCCACCGGCGTGAATCTGGGCCTTGACGGCCCACAGTTCGCCCCCCAGTTCGATCGCGGCCTGGGCGGCCTCAGCCGGGGTATAGACCACTTTGCCGCGCGGGATGGGAACTCCACGTTGCGCCAGCAATTCTTTGGCCTGATACTCATGAATATCCATGTCACCTCCTGTCAATAATTTCGCGATGATAACAGGAGATGGTCCAAAATACGACTCTCACCCTCCCCGACCGTGGGCGGGAGAGGCTTCGGATATCACCGCCGTGGCAGGTCTCAAACCACCAGATTTTGGGGCGTACCGCGCTGCCAGGCTTCGATGTTGTCAATCAGTTGGTCTGCCAGGAACTGCATGGCACCATCGGACGCCCAGGCGATGTGGGGAGTCAGAATGAAATTGGGACGACGCATGTCGAGGAGCGGGTGGCCCTGAGTGGGCGGTTCGGTGGTCAGGACATCAAATCCCGCGCCTCCGATCCATCCTTCCTCCAGGGCGCGGACCAGCGCGGCCTCATCCACCAGACCACCGCGCGCGGTATTGATGAGGAGCGCGGTGGGTTTCATGCGACGCAGTTCTTTTTCGCCGATGAGGTTGCGTGTGTTGGCCGTGAGCGGACAATGGAGTGAAAGAACATCTGCCTGTTCGAGGACCTCCGCCAGGGGCGTATAGGGGATTCCATCATGCCTGGGGCCCTCATGATCGGCAAACAGGACCTTCATGCCAAAGCCTGTCGCGATGCGCGCCGTTCCCTGACCCAGGACCCCTTCACCGATGATGCCCAGGGTAGCCCCAAACAGGTCGCCGATGGGATGATCGAAGAAACAGAATTGGGAGGAAGTTTGCCAGACCCCGTTTTCCACGTCCTGGCGGTAGGCCAGCAGATTGCGGCGCAGGGCCAGAATCAGGGCAAAGGCATGCTCCGGCACCGTATGAACGGCATAATTGCGGATGTTGGCCACGCGAATGCCTCGAGCCTGACAGGCAGGAAGGTCGATCACGTCGTACCCCGTGGCGGCCACGGCGATCATTTTGAGATCGGGTAATTGGCTCAGGGTTTCGGCGCGCAAGGGCACCTTGTTGGTGATGGCCACCTGAGCGCCGTGCAAACGTTCCACCACCTGCGCGAGGGCAGTCTGCTCATGCTCGACGTAACTGTCGGAAAAGTCCGGGGTACGGACCCGCGCCTTGAGAGAGGCGCGGTCAAGAAAGACCACGCGTCCGCTCATACCCCCGCTCCCAGACCAGTCGGGGACTCATGGGTGCGCCAGAATTGGGCGGCGGCAGCCACACCGCTCCCAGGGGTGACAGGGATGCCACAGTCCAGCATGGCCATCTCGGCACCCGCAATGGCACCCATCAGCATCACCTCGTTGAGGTCCCCCAGATGTCCGATCCGGAAAACTTTTCCGGCTACTTTCGAAAGTCCGGTGCCAAGGGCCAGATTATATCGGCGGAAGGCTCGTTCGATGACTTCGGCGGCATTGAATCCGGCAGGAACCTCGATGGCTGAAACCGAGTCGGAGTACCACTGGGGTGCCTTGGCACACAGGGAGAGTTTCCATCCTTGAGTGACGGCGGCCCGGACCCCTTCGGCCAGATAATGATGACGGGAAAAGACGTTTTCGAGCCCTTCTTCTTCCAGCATGACCAGGGCTTCGCGCAGACCGTGGAGCATGGGGATGGAGGGAGTGTACGGGAAGTAGCCGGTGCCATTGCTCCTGACCATATCGAGATAGTCGAAGTAACAACGGGGATGACGGCTGTTTTGTGCCGCTTGCAGGGCTTTCTGGCTGACGCAGGTGATTCCCATGCCGGCCGGCAACATCAGACCTTTCTGGGAACCGGCGACGCAGACGTCGACCTTCCATTCATCCATGCGAAAGTCGATACTGGCCAGCGCACTGACTGAATCCACGAAGAGCAGGGCAGGGTGACCCAAATCGTCCAGTACCCGGCGGATCGCCGCAACATCGCTGGTCACGCCGGTGGCGGTTTCGTTTTGACAGACCAGTACTGCCTTGATCTGATGCTGCGCATCGGCCTCCAAGGCGCTTCGATAGCGTTCGGCCGGAGCGCCTTCGCCCCATTCCACTTCGAGGATGTTCATGTCGAAGCCCAGGCGTCTTCCCATATCGCACCAGAGGTGACTGAATTGTCCGAAGCGGGAAGCCAGAATCCGGTCTCCGGGATTCAGACAGTTGGTCAGCGCCGCTTCCCAGCACCCAGTCCCGGAAGAAGGAAAGATGATGGGGGCGGCGGATTCCGTCTTGAAGACCCTTTTCAAACCAGCCAGGATCTCCTGTGTCAGAGCGGGAAATTTGACCGAGCGATGATCCTCCATGGGGACCGCCATGGCGCGCAGAACGCGGTTTGGAACGTTGGAAGGGCCCGGAACGAAGAGAAAATTATGACCTGCCATGATGACTCCTGAAACGAATGCTTGAGCGGTTAGCGATAGACGGGGTGACGCTGACAGAGTGTTCCCACTTCTGCGAGAACACGTTGCAATACGCTGTCATCCTCCGGAGCTTCGAGCAGGTCGCTGATCAGGTGGGACACTTTGCGTGCCTCGTTGTGACCAAAACCACGGGTGGTCAGGGCGGGCGAGCCGATCCTGATCCCGGAGGTGACGAAGGGCTTTTCCGGATCATTGGGAATCGCATTCTTGTTGACCGTGATATTGGCCCGCCCCAGCAGCGCTTCGGCGGCCTTGCCGGTGATCTGACGGGCACGCAGGTCCATCAGGAAGAGATGGCTTTCCGTGCCCCCGGAAACGATGCGCAACCCCCGTTCGATGAAGGTTTCCGCCATGGCTTGCGCATTGGCTTTGACCCGCTTCTGGTAGGACTTGAATTCGGGTTTGAGCGCCTCATTGAAGGCGGTGGCCTTGGCTGCGATGACGTGCATCAGGGGCCCCCCTTGAATGCCCGGGAAAATCATCGAGTTGATGGGTTTTTCGAACTCGGCGGAAGACAGGATGATTCCTCCGCGTGGGCCGCGCAAGGTCTTGTGGGTGGTGGAGGTGACGAAGTGGGCAATACCGACGGGGCTGGGGTATTCACCCGCAGCGACGAGACCGGCATAGTGGGCCATGTCGACCATGAGATAGGCTCCCACGGTGTCGGCAATGGCACGAAAACGGGCCCA
This sequence comes from Pseudomonadota bacterium, assembly GCA_021832305.1. Taxonomy (GTDB): domain Bacteria; phylum Pseudomonadota; class Gammaproteobacteria; order Burkholderiales; family Ferrovaceae; genus Ferrovum. The sequence goes on from JAKBLB010000002.1 coordinate 15,853, forward strand.
ATCGATGACCATGGAATAGGCCGATGCGCCCGCCACGATCATTCTGGGTTTATGTTCCTGAGCCAGGCGTTCCACTTCATCGTAGTCGATCCGCTCCGTGTCGGGATGAAGACCATAACTCACCGACTTGTAGAGTTTTCCGCTGAAATTGACGGAGGCCCCGTGGGTCAGGTGACCGCCATGGGCCAGGGACATGCCGAGAATCGTGTCGCCCGGTTGGAGCATGGCCATGTACACGGCGGCATTGGCCTGGGAGCCGGAATGGGGCTGGACATTGGCGTATTCGGCCCCGAAGAGTTGTTTTACGCGATCGATGGCCAGTTGTTCGACCACATCGACGAATTCGCAGCCGCCATAGTAACGCTTGCCGGGATATCCTTCTGCGTATTTATTGGTCAGAACGGAACCTTGCGCCTGCAGGACTGCCGGACTGGTATAGTTTTCCGATGCAATCAATTCGATATGGTCTTCCTGCCGACGGTACTCTTTCTGGATGCCTTCCCATACTTCGGGGTCCACATCGGCAAGCAACTTTCTGGAATCAAACACGACAAACCCTCCACAAGAGATGAACAACGACTATCATTTTAAGCGCCAAGCCTCTATTCTAGCGACTTTTGACCCTTCTGTGAAAATTTATAACGCCTGTTATGAAAAATAATACCACCCCTTCTTTTTTCGCAAACGAACGCAGGTTCCTGCGTTCTCTTTTCGACTCTGCAGTGGCCGCAGCGGACCCACACCGGGTACTCCCCTCATTTTTGCCGGCGTTCCCACGTGGACGTACGGTGGTGGTGGGGGCCGGCAAAGCGGCAGGGGCCATGGCTCAAGCGCTGGAACAGCATTGGACAGGCGTCTTGAGTGGCGTGGTGGTGACACGTTATGGTCATAAAGTACCCACCCGTTCCATCGAAGTGCTCGAAGCCGCTCATCCAGTGCCGGACGAGGCTGGAGAACGGGCAGGTCGGCGGATTCTCGAAGCCGTTCAGGGGCTGACGGCGGAAGATCTGGTGATCTGCCTGATCTCTGGCGGAGGCTCTGCCTTGTTGGTAGCCCCCGCCCCAGGGTTGACTCTGGCGGACAAGCAGACCATGAACCGGAGCCTGCTCAGAAGTGGCGCCACCATTACCGAGATGAATTGTGTGCGCAAGCATCTTTCAAGTCTCAAAGGTGGGCGCTTGGCCCTGGCGTGTCACCCCGCCAACGTGGTCACCCTGCTGATTTCCGACGTGCCCGGCGATGACCCTGCCGTGATTGCTTCCGGCCCTACGGTGGCGGATCCCACCACCTTTGCCGAGGCGCGCGCCATCGTGGAAAAATACGGACTGCAGGACCAGACACGGGCCTACGCCCACCTCTGCGCGGCGCGGGAGGAAACGCCCAAACCGGGAGATCTTCGCCTGGCACGTACTTCGACCCATCTCATCGCCACGCCCCAGCATTCCCTCGAGGCGGCTGCGGCCGTCGCACGGGCGGCCGGGGTCACGCCCCTGATCCTGGGCGACAGTATCGAAGGAGAAGCGCGCGAAGTGGCGATGGTCATGGCGGGAATAGCCCATCAGGTGCGGCGTCACGGGCAACCGGTCCCCCGTCCCTGTGTCCTGTTGTCGGGGGGAGAGACCACGGTGACCGTACGGGGCAAGGGGCGCGGAGGGCGAAACGTCGAGTTTCTGCTGGCATTGGTCCAGGCCCTGCGGGGTGAACCGGGGGTGTTCGCGCTGGCGGGCGATACGGACGGCATCGACGGAACCGAGGATAATGCCGGAGCCCTGGTGATGCCGGATACCTGGGCACGCGCGGAAGGTATGGGCCTGAAGGCGGCCGATCATCTGGCCAACAATGACGGATATGGTTTCTTTGCGGCGTTGGACGATCTGGTGATCACGGGACCTACCCTCACCAATGTCAATGATTTTCGTGCTCTTCTCATTCGCTGAAATTTCGGGGGCAGGGGACGGATGGACTCATCGGAGATCAGAATGGCGCACCGGGAAGAAAACCCTGTGCCGCTGACGCTGGCCGACTGGCTGGCCTACCTGGATCGGATTCACCCGCGTTCCATGGACCTGGGCCTGGAACGGGTCGGGCAGGTACGCGACCTGCTCGGTCTTTTTCCTGCCTTCCCGATCCTGATGGTGGCGGGCACCAACGGCAAGGGGTCTACGTGCGCTTATTTGACGGCGACTCTGAAGGCCGCGGGCTATCGGGTGGGAACCTATACCTCCCCTCATCTGGTGCGTTACAACGAGCGGGTGGTCGTGGATGGGATCCCCGTTTCCGATGCCCAACTCTGTGCTGCTTTCACCCGGATCGAGACGGCCCGCCAGGGGATCAGTCTGACGCCTTTTGAATTCGGGACCCTGGCGGCGGTGGACATTTTTCAACGCACCCCGGTGGACGTGGCCGTGCTGGAGGTGGGTTTGGGGGGCCGTCTGGACGCCGTCAATCTGTTCGAGCCGACGGTATCCCTCCTGACGGGAATCGCTCTGGACCATGAAACGTGGCTGGGTTCCACCCGTGAAGCGATCGGTGCTGAAAAGGCGGGAATTTTTCGCGCCGGGGTTCCCGCGCTCTGTGCCGATCCGGACCCACCCCGCAGCCTGTTGGCGCGCGCGGCCGAACTGGAAACCCCGCTTTGGTTATGGGGACGGGACTTTACGGTGGAGAGACAGGCACAAGGAACCTGGACCCTGCATCTGCCTCATCAGACCTGGTCTGACCTGCCTGCGCCTTCCTTGTGCGGAGATTTTCAATACCGCAATGCTGCCCTGGCGCTGGCAGCGCTTCAGCGCATGGCGGTGCGGGTGACGCCGGAACAGGGCCGGCGCGGAATCGCAGGTGCGGTGCTGGCGGGGCGTTTTCAGACCTTGCGTTTTTCGCCTCGGGTGATTCTGGATGTGGCGCACAATCCACAAGCGGCTCAGGAACTGGCGCATAATCTGGATAAGGTGCTCTGCGTCGGACGGACGCGTCTGGTGTTGGGTATGCTGCGTGACAAGGACCGGGTGGGGGTGGTCCAGGCCCTGGATGCCCAGGTGGATGACTGGTATCTGGCCGACATTCATGAGGAGCGCGGGGCCTGTCGGGAAGAGATGGAACCGGCGCTCCGGGGGGTGCGGGGGACCGTGCAATGGCATCCGTCTCCCGAGCGGGCCTATGGCGCAGCCTGTGCGGCGGCAACCGCAGAAGACCGGGTGGTGGTGTGCGGGTCCTTTGTGACGGTGGGCAAGATCCTGGCGTTACGGGAAACTTGCCCGAAATGAGGCAGAACTCACCCTGAAGCATGGGGGAACGCGGATCAAGGAGAAAAAAATGGTCGGTCAGAAAATCTGTGTCGTGGTGATCTCGGGCACCCTGGAACGTTTGCAGGCGGCGGCCATGCTGGCCTCGGTGGCGGCGGTGAGTGGTCAGGAAGTCAGGGTCTTTCTGTCCATGAATGCCTTGCCCCATTTTATCAAGGGATCAACGGCAGAGGCGCCGCACGAAGGACCCATGGGCGATCTGATGAAAGCCAGGAAGGTCCCGGAATTCAAAACGTTGTTCGAACAGGCCATCGAGTTGGGGAGTGCCCGTCTCTACCCCTGTTCCATGGCCATGGACGTGTTGGGCGTCGGTTCTGAACAACTGGAGGACTATCTGGAGGAAGCCACCGGTTTGAGTAGATTGCTGACTGAGGTTCAGGATGGACAGGTCTGGACTTTTTGATCCAGGGATTCTCTCTGTTCCGAATATCTATCTGACCAAGTTGAATAACTGATTCGAGGGGGACACACTATGACGGAAAGAAAAATCGTGGATGGTAAAGGGAGTTTTTGTCCAGGCCCGCTGATGGAACTGATTGTTGCCCTGAAGCACAGTCAGATTGGGGATGAGTTGGAAGTGTTGTCCACGGACAAGGGGTCGGCCGACGATATTCCCGAGTGGGTGCGTCGGGTCGGTCATGACTATGTCTCCACCACAGAAAATGATGGTGTCTGGCATATCGTGGTGCGCAAGACCAAATAATCGGGCCGCAGGGTTTCCAACATATTTTTAGGCGGGAGGATACATGAAGATCTTGATTGTCGGTGGCGGAATGGGTGGGACGATCCTGGCAAATAATCTGGCGCGTCGCCTGGTTCCGGAATTGAAGGAGGGCAAGGCACAAATCACGATGCTGTCGGCTTCGGACAAGCATATGTATCAGCCGGGTTTATTGTATCTGGCCGTGGGCCGCATGACGCCCGACGAGTTGTACCGGGATCAGGCCAGTTTGCTGGAATCGAGCATCCATTTTCAGGTGGATCCGGTGGAAGAGTTTCACCTCGATGCTCAACACGTCAGAACGCGCAGTGGACGAATCCATGCCTACGATATTCTGGTGATTGCCACCGGTTCACGCATGTATCCGGAAGAAATTCCCGGACTGGCCGAGCATGCCGAAACCTTTTATACGGAAGCCTCGGCACTCAAGATGTTCAAGCGCCTGCAGTCCTTTGAGGGGGGAAAGGTGGTGATTGCCGTGGGGGTTCCCCACAAGTGTCCCATGGCCCCGCTCGAAATCACCTTCATGCTGCACGATTACTTCAAGGACCGGGGGCTCCTCGACAAGGTCCAACTGCATTACACCTACCCCATCAATCGCGTACACACCCTTGAAAACGTGGCCAAATGGGCCGCGCCGGAAATGGACCGGCTGGGCATCACGTACGAAACCTTTTTCAACATGAAGGAAGTGGACGGCGATAAAAAAGTGCTGCTGAGCGAGGAAGGGACCGAAGTCCCCTACGATCTGCTGATCACCATCCCCGCCCATCGCGGCATGGAAGTCCTGGAAAGGAATAATCTGGGGAAGAATGGCTGGGTCCCTACCCACCGGGGCAAACTCAACATGGAAGGACGCGAGAATGTTTTCGTGCTGGGGGACACCACCAATATTCCCATCAGCAAGGCGGGTTCCACGGCCCATTTTCAGGCGGATACCCTGGGAGAGAATATTGCCGCCCTGATCAAGTTGGGCGCGCCGGTGCGGGAATATGACGGCAAGGTCTTCTGTTTCATCGAGACGGGCAAGGATCGTGCGACCTATGCCATGTTCAACTACCAGACTCCTCCTTCGCCCCAGCCCCCCACCAAGGCAGTGCACTGGTTCAAGATGGCCTACAACAAACTCTACTGGGTTTCTGCCCGTGGCTTGCTTTGAGCGGAGGGGATGATGATGACGGAACTCAAGGAATCAACCGATTTTTCGTCCGCAGAGGCAGAACATCTGGTGACTGCGGCCCGGGATGCACTGAGCGACGACGTGGTCAGTCGTCTTGCGGGGTTTTGCAGCGAGGGGATGGACCTGATGGATCGGGTCCAGCGCTCCGGTCTGGCCCAGGTCATCCCGGTTCTTGCCGACATGGTCGAAAACGGGGATCTGGACAGGATGCGTCAGTTGGCCCGGGTCTACCAGTCATTTCAGGATGCCCTGACCGATGAAATGGTGGGACGGCTGGCGGAAACGGTGGGGGAGGGGCTGTCCCTGCTCGACCGGTTCAATCGCGGGGGCGGTGGGCGACTGTTGCAACTGCTGGAGCGTCTGGAAGCCACCGGTGCACTGGAGAAAATCCTCCAGAGCCTGCCTGCGCTGCTCGATAAACTGGACCGGGTGGTCGGCTTGCTCAATGGCCTGGAGGCCGCCAGCACAGTCAAACAAACCCCGGTCGGGGGCGGGTTGGGCGGGTTATGGAACCTCATGACTCAACGGGAAACCCAGCAGGCTCTGCAATTTTTGACGACCTTGAGCCAGCAGATGCGGGCCGAATGCGCCAAGGGATGATCTGTTCCCTGGTGGGAGTATAGGAGACCGTATTTGAGGCATTCTCGTGGTTGGGGTCCGCTTCTGGGCCTGGTGGTGCTGTCCCTCACCTGGGGTTACAGTTGGGTGGCCGCCAAGGAAGGGCTGGGTTTTGCCGGGCCGCTTCATTTTGCGGCGCAGCGTTCCGTTCTGGGGGGACTGGCCCTGCTTGCGCTGCTTCCTCTGACGGGGCGCCCCTGGCGTTGGCAATTCCCCAGGGAAACTCTGGTTATCGGGCTCATTCAGGTTTCCGGTTTCATGCTTTTCCAGACTTGGGCGCTGGTGACCGGCGGCCCCGGAAAAACGGCCGTATTGATCTTTACCATGCCCGTCTGGACGCTCCTTCTCTCGGGCCTGGTGCTGCGCGAACCGGTGCGCGGGGCGCAATGGGTGGCGGCTGTCCTGACCCTGGGCGGGTTGCTGCTCATCATCGAACCCTGGGAGATGCATACCAGCCTGGTCAGTAAATGCCTGGGGCTGCTGGCGGCCTTTTGCTGGGCGGTGGGCACCCTGCTGGTCAAGCGGTTGCGTCAGCGGCATGAGGTGGACCTGCTCAATCTGACGGCCTGGCAAATGGCGTTGGGGGCCCTCCCCCTGGTGGGCGCGGCAGTTCTGATTCCGGAGCGGGCGACGCACTGGACCTGGACCTACGGGGGCATTCTGGCCTTCATGTCCCTGGCCAGTACGGCTCTGTGCTGGTGGCTATGGCTCTACATCCTGGACCGGGTTCCCGCCTGGGAGGCCAGTCTGTCGGTGCTGGGTACGCCCGTGGTGGCGATCCTGTCCTCGCGCTGGATGACGGGTGAGTCTTTCCATCGGTCAGAAGTGGGCGGGATTTTACTGATCGGTTCCGGTCTTGCTTTTCTGGCTTTCATTGGGTGGCTGAACGGTCGCCGGGCAGGGCGATCTGCGCCGGTGGGCGGCGCAGACGAAGCGATCCGGAGTCAACGAACCGGATAGAGTTGTCGGGCCAGTTCAAAGGCCGTGAAAAGTACGGGTTGATGGATGAGGTAGAGAATCAGCCCATGGCGTCCCATCCACTGGATCCCCCGATCGGGGGCCGGGCAGGGGGCGGACGTGCCTGGCGGGCGGGATGCCCAGGGCTGGATCCCTGTCCACATGCCCAGCCACAGGACCCCTATCCAGGGCAGGAGCGGGGCATAATCTTCGGTGGAGGGTTTATGGGCAGCGAGTCCGATCCAGTTGAGCCAGCGTGGGTCCATGGCCGTCACTCCCCATTGTCCGGCCGCCAACGCCAACAGCCCCAGGGGCAGCAATTTTCCGCGCAAGCCGAGCAGAGGGCGGCTGATGAGGGTGGCGAGCCAATAGAAGTGCAGAACGCCGAAATAGATCCAGCGCGCACCGAACAACACAAAGGTCACCCCGCTGACCAGCAGGGCACCTGCGCCCAGTTGAAAGAGGCGGCGACGCTTTCGCTGGGCCGGATGGTGGGCGCTGAGGGCCAGGCTGATTCCGGAAAAGAACACGAAGAGCGTGACGATCAGGGTACGCCAAGTGGTCCAGAAGTATGACTCCAGCAGGTCGAAATGGGCGAATCCGAAGTAGGTGGCGTCATAGCAGCCATGAAAGAGCACCATCATGGCGATGGCCAGACCTCGTCCCCGGTCAAGGTAGGTGAGGCGGGGCAAGCGTCGTGCCTTTGGGGAGGGATGGACCGGTCAGGATCAGGGTCTCCTCCCGGCCTCCCCGGGCCAGCGTGACACTGTGCCGGTCCATTCGCACCAGATACACCCCGGGCAGCACTTCCTGGCCTGCTTGCCAAGCGCGAATCGGGGCGCCTTCCGGGGCCAGCAATGCCACCCCGCCGCTGGCAGACGCGATGATTCCCCGTACCTGAATGGGAATCTGTGCCACTGGCGCAGAAAATACCGTTTCCCAGCGGCGTGCGTCGGTCATGGGGGTCAAGGCTCCGGAGCGGGGGGCCAGATGAGGCGAGGGACGCGCCAGTTGCATGCCCCAATAGCCCGTCAGGGCCACGACGATCAGCCAGCCGCCGACCTCTACCCCGTAGGGCAGTAACTGGCGGGAACGCTCGAAGTTCATTTTCCTCATCCGGATACCTTACCTGAAAGTTTTTGCGATGCCAAGACCCGTGTTCCCGTCTTCGAGTCACCGGACAGGGGAACGAAGTTTGATGCCGTCCGGCGCGGGGCCCGAGCCACCGGTATCCGTTCATTGACCTGCAGACTTGCGGGATTGGTGTATTGGATGTATGGTCCAATTTTCCTTTGTGTGGGCCAGGCAAGCATGAGGTGGAGGACGGTGAAGATGGGGACGAAAGCGCTTCGTGGAGAAAGGGGGGGGGTGGAATCTCGAAGTCTTCGGGAGCGGGGTTTCACTTTGATCGAGATCATGGTGGTGATGGTCATCATTGCCATCCTGGCCGGGATGATCGTGCCGCGTGTCATGAACCGGCCGGATCAGGCGCGTAAGTTGGCGGCCCGCCAGGATGTTGCCAGCCTCGTGCAGGCCCTGAAGTTGTATCGACTGGATGTGGGGCGTTATCCCACGACCGAACAGGGGTTGCAGGCATTGGTCAAACAACCCGTGCAGGAGCCGGTACCCGGCAATTGGATGCAAACCCTGGATACCTTGCCCAAGGATCCCTGGGGACATCCCTATCATTATGCCAATCCCGGCCAGCACGGCGAGATCGATGTCTGGAGTCTGGGCGCAGATGGGCAGCCGGGGGGAGAGGGCAATGATGCCGATATCGGCAACTGGGATTCCTGAGCGGGGCTTTACCCTGATCGAGGTGCTGGTGGCCCTGTTTGTGCTGGCCGTGGCGCTGGCGGCGGGCATGCGCGCCCTGGGCGGCGTGACCCATCTCGGGGAGGCGGTGCCGGTACGCCTGGCGGCGCAGTGGAGTGCGACCAATGCCCTGAACGAGTTGCGTCTGGGTCGGCAATGGCCCCCCGTTGGGGGAAGCGACTTTGCCTGCCCGCAGGGGCGTTTTGTGCTGAGTTGCCATGAAAATGTACAGGAAACTCCCAACCCCTCCTTTCGTCTGGTCGAAGTGACCGTGTTTCTGGAAGGGGAAGGAAGTGTCCTGGCGCGGGTCAGTACCGTGGTGCCCCTCAATCCGGCTCAGGTATTGTAGGATGCGTGGATTCACCTTGGTGGAAGTGATGATCGTTGCCCTTCTGATGTCGATCATGGCGCTCATGTCGTGGCGTGTGCTGGAGTCGATGACCCGCACTCAATCCGTCCTGCATGGGCGGGGATTGGCGGTGGAGGATACCCAGGCGCTTTTCAGCCAGTGGCAACGGGACTGTCACGCGCTGCTCCCCCCTGACCAGTGGGTTCTGGGGGTGCCGGTTCACCTGGGAATCCGCCAGATGGCCTGGGTGGTGCATGAGGGCGGAGCAGTACGGGTGGTCAGTTACGCCTGGGCGGGGGGAGTCGTGCGGCGGGCGATATCCTCGGCCCTCACGACGCGGGGGGAACTGAATGGCGTATGGCAGGCGGTACTGCAAGGCGAGTCACCGCAGAATCCCGGGGGGCAGGGGAGTGCCCTGGCCGTGGCAGGGGGAGTGGACCTGCAGGGTCAGGCGTGGCTGGGGGGGCAGGGTTGGATCGATGCCACGCAGGATCCGGCTCTGGACGTGCAGCCGGTACGGGTACGCGGTCTGGCTTTGGAGATTTTTCTGGGGGGAACGGCGGCCCCCTTGCGTCAAGTTTGTCTGACCGGGCAGGATTGATGAGAAGGGAACGGGGCGCGGCACTGTTGATGGCCTTGCTGTTGGCCATTCTGGTGGCTGTGTTGGCCAGCGGCATGATGCAGGACGAACAAAGGCGGGTGAAATTGCTCGAAAACCAGCGGGTGCGCGATGAAGCGGAGCAGATGGGGGTGGGGGCGCTGGACTGGGCTCGGCTCATTCTGCGTGAGGATTTGTTGCACACGGGTGCGGTGGACCATCTGGGCGAGGTATGGGCCGTCCCCATCACGGACATTCCTCTGGAAAGTGTGACGGGCGGCGGAGAGTCGGGCATTCGTCTGTCCGGGCGCATCCTCGATGCCCAGAGCCGCTTCAACCTGATGTCTCTGGTCAAGGTGGCGAGTGCTGGCGCCGGTCAGGGCTGGGTCGGGGCTACGGCCATCGATCCCGAGGGCGTGGCCGTTTTTCAGCGGTTGCTGCAGTCGCTGGGACTGGATCCGGCCGCCGCCCCTGCGATTGCTGCCCAGATGCTGGCGAGTCGTTTCACTGCGCCTCTTACCGCCGGGACTGCCTCTGCGCCGGACCCTTTTCCTGCCCGGCAGGTCACCGATCAGAGTGCGGGCGCTCCCTTGCCGCTGGGCGTCGTGGGTGAGGTACGCACCTGGTTTCCGGATGCCGATGCATCGACGCTGGTTCGGCTGGAATCCTGTCTCGTGCTCCTGCCTCTTCCCACCCGGGTGAATGCCAACACGGCCTCGGCCAATGTGCTGGGCGCTGTGTTGGGCGTGGACCCCGGAACCTTGGCGGGCTTGCTGCAGGCCCGTCAGCAGCAGGCCTTTAGCGATACGGCCGACCTGCAACGGCAGGTGAATGCCTTGCTGCCCAACCCGGGGCCCTTTCCATCCAGCCAGTTGGGGGTCAGTTCGGACTATTTCTGGGTGGTGGAAGAGTTGCGCCGCCCCGGCGCAGTGCAACGACGTCAGGCTCTGGTGGCGCGCCAGCACGGGGTTGGACAGATGACCCGGGTACTGGAATGGCGTGAGGGTTGGACGCCCGGCATCGATTTGACAGGGGGCGGATGAGCGTGACGATCTGTCGGGTGGTGCTGCCCCACAAACCTTTGAATCTGCCCGCCACTGAATGGCGCTGGGTTCCGTTGCCGTTTTGTCTGCTGGGGGGGGAGGGGCAGGTTCTGCGCTCAGGACACGCGCTGCCCCACGAGTTGCCGGAGGCCCTCCGTCATGAATGGATTCTGCCCGCAGCGGCAGTCACCCGTCTCTTTGTGACGGAGTCCTTGCTGGCCGGGGTTCCTCGGGCACGGTGGCGGGAGGCCCTGCCCAATCTGCTCGAACCTCAGGTGTTGTGGCCGGTGGAAGAGTGTCATTGTGCCCTCGCGTCAGCCCCGGATGCCCTGGGCAGATGGGTCGTGGCAGTGATGGAGCGTTCCTGGATGAATTTCATTCACGGGGCATTTTCCGGCCGGACTGGAAGACTGGTCCTGTCTTCCAGTCATGATTGGGCTCCAATCGGATGCTGGGGGGAGTGGGTTTTCCCCGTACTGGACCCTGCGGAAGAAGGGAGTCTGCGGTGGTGGCGGGATGCCGCCGGGAGTGGAGGCGGCGTACGCGGACGACGGGAGGAGATGGGTGCATTGCCTTGGGAAGAAGGACTGGATCCAGCGCCGATCACGCTCATGGAGCGCTTGGCGCAACCAACCCCGATTCCTCCTCTTCTCGATTTGTGTCAGTTTGAATGGGCCGCACGCGGTTTGGCGCGCTGGGGGCCGGCCTGGAAGGGGGCCTTGACTGCGGTGGGGACGGTGGTTTTGGTGGCCTTTATGGGCTTGTTCCTGGAATGGGGGAGGCTGGCCTGGTCTGCCCACGACCTGGTGGTGGAGGAAAAGCGGATTCTGGCGCAACGGGGCTTGTCCGGTTCCGTTCATGGCGCTGTCGCCGAATGGGTCCATGTCTGGATACAACGTTCCCAACCTTCCGCACAGGACGGCTTGCAGGGTGAGTTTCCGCGCCTGACCGGGCATCTGGTGAACTTGCTGGCGCAACAACCCGGTTTGGTTCCTGTGGGGCTGGTTTATCGTCCCCACCATCTGGAAGTACATTTCCCGACGGGGGAAGAGACGACAGCCGCAGGATTGGGCGAGGCAGCGAACCGTCAGCATTTGCGCTGGCAGAAAGAGGGGAAGGATCTCTGGGTTCTCGAAGAGGTGCAGCCTTGAGTGCGTCGAGGGAATACATCGATACCCTGCGTATCCGCCTGGAGCAAGGCTGGGGGGCTCGCCAGCCAAGGGAACGCCAACTATTGGGGATACTGGCGGGCGTGGTGTTGCTGGCCGTCCTGCAATTCCTGTGGACCTGGGGCCAGGAAGGCGTCCTTCGGCTGGACCGGGAACTGCCGGGAATGCGCCATGATCTGGAACGTTTGCAAGGGTTGAGCGCACCCGTCCAACCTCCTCGGGTGCTGTACCCGGAAGCCTTGCTCGATGTGTTGCAGCATCAGGGGCGGTTTTTGAACGCCGGGTTGGTGCAATTCACGAAACGGGGTAAAAGCGTGGAAATGGTGTGGACGGGTGCGGATTTTTCGGTTCTTGCCCATTGGCTGGATACGGTGGCTTCCACAGCCCGGGTGACCGTGGTACAGGCTGATGTGGAACGGGGCCCGGGCCAGGGAGTGACCGTGCATTTGACGCTGGAATCAGGCGAATGAAGCGGACGCTGCACGGTGCAATTTTGGGCTTGGGGATCCTGGTGCTCTTGGGCATGATGCTGTGGCAATGGCCTGCCACCGCCTTGTCGCTCTGGGCCAGTACCCGGTCGGGGGGAAGCGTGCGCCTGACCAATGAGGTCGGAACTTTGTGGCACGGGTCGGCGGAGTTGGCTTTGGTGAACGATCAGACCGAGGGAGACTGGCCGGGACGGATAGAATGGCGAATCCGCCCGCAGTGGACGGGGCTGGGCTTCAGTCTGACCAATGCGACCGACCGTGCCGGCGTGTTGGTTCAGGGACACTGGCATGGAGGCGTTTGGGACCTGCAACCCGGGCAGGGGTATTTTCCGGCCCAACTGCTGGAAGGACTGGGAATGCCCTTCACCACCCTGCATCCGGGCGGGATGGTCCGTGTGCAGTGGGGGGCGGCGCAGTGGCAAGGCAGGGAATTGACCCATCCATGGACCGTGGAGTGTTTTTTGGAGTCACTGACCTCCCGCCTGTCTCCGGTCGCTCCCTTAGGAAGTTATGAGGTGCGTGCCGTGATGAGTCGGCTGGGAACCCATTTGACCCTGGCCACCCGTCAAGGTCCGTTACAATTACGTGGAGAAGGGGAGCAAGAAGCCGGGAAATTTCATTTTACGGGTCAGGCCAGTGCCGATCCCGCACAACGGTTCGTGCTGGCCGGTTTATTGAGTATCCTGGGCAAGCCAGAGGGAGAAGGAGTGAGACTGGACTATGTACCATGAGCCTGCAGCAGGGATCAACGCGATGAAAAAACTTTTTCTTTACGCCGTCTTCTGGGCTTTGATGTGGCCTCAGATGGCTTCGCTCCGGGCTGCGGAGGGGACGGGGAGCGCCCCCCTGGCCCAACCCGGTGGTCTGATGACCCTGAATTTTATCAATGCGGACCTGGAAGGCGTGATCAAGGCAGTAGGGGAAGCGGTGGGGGTGAACATTCTGGTGGATCCGCGCGTCAAGGGCACGCTCAGCCTGGCCAGCGACAAGCCGGTGACGGGACCGGAGGCCCTCGACCTGTTGGGGGCCAGTTTGCGCATGCAGGGGTTTTCCCTGGTCAAAAGTGACGGGTTGTACCGCGTGGTTCCCGAAGCCGATGCCAAGATGCTGGGCGGAGCAGTTTCCGAAGATGCCGATGGTCTGGGACGGCGCTCGACTTCCGTGGCAGGCGGCAGTCAGGTAGTGACGCGGGTTTTTCATCTGCGCTACGAGTCGGCCAACAATCTGCTTCCTGTGCTGCGTCCCCTGATTGCGCCGAATAACCCCATCACGGCCTACCCTGCCAATAATACGCTGGTGGTGACGGACTATGCCGAAAACCTGGGGCGTATCGCCAAGTTGATCGATTCCCTCGATGTGCCGCAGGTGGGGGAGGCCGAGGTCATTCCCTTGCACCACGCCCTGGCCATCGATCTGGCCAGTCTGGTGAATCATGTGGCCGATCCCGGCGGGGGGGACCCTAATCTGAAGGCCCTCGCACTGGCAGAACCGCGTACCAATAGCCTCATCCTGAGAGCCCCGACGCTGACCCGACTTCAGCAGTTGCATTCCTTGATCGACAAGTTAGACGCGCCCACGGCGCAGCCGGGCAACATCTGGGTCGTCCCGTTGCGCAACGCGGAAGCGGTCAAGTTGGCCAAAACGTTGCGAGGTATCGTGACCGCCGATGGGGCAGGCTTGACGACGCCTCCAGGCGAGACGGCCTTTTCTTCGATGGGGAGTCCCTTCGCCGGGAATGCGGCGGGCAGCGCCAGTGGAAGTTCCGGAACCACAGGGTCCTCCTCGGGCTCAGGTTCTCCGTCATCTTCTTCGGGAGCCACGGGGTTTGGTGCAGGCGCCGGGAGTGGGACGAGTGGAGGGTCCGGGGTAGGCGGGGCGGGAGGAGGTGCCGCGACGGCGAGTGCGGGCGGCGCGGGAGGATCTTTGCCGGCGGGCATGATCCAGGCCGATGTGGCCACCAATTCGCTGATCATCACAGCCAACGAACGGGTTTATCGCAACCTGCGGGAGGTGATCGATCGGTTGGATGCCCGTCGTCCGCAAATTTATGTGGAATCGATGATTGTCGAAGTGTCCAGCAACAAGACCGAAGAGTTTGGGACCCAGTTGCAGGGATTATTGGGCGGCGGGTCCACCCAGGGATTTGCGGGAACCAGTTTCAACGCGACCAACCCCGGGGCGAATATCGTCTCCCTGGGATCCCAGACCAGCAGTCTGCTCAATCTGGGGGCCGGCGCCACGCCTCCCCTGGTGACACCGGCAGCGGGTACCAATCTGGCGGTCCTGCACAGTTTCAATGGGGTGATGGGGATGGCCGCCCTCGTCCGGGCGGTCAGTCTCATCAGTGGCGTGAATGTCCTGTCCACACCAAATCTGCTGACTCTGGACAACGAAACGGCACAGATCATCATTGCCGAAAATGTTCCTTTCGTGACGGGGTCCTATGCCCAGACGGGCATCACGGGTACCGTCAATCCTTTTACCACGGTGGATCGAAAGGATATCGGGTTGATTTTGCGGATTCGGCCCCAGATCTCCGAGGGGGGATTGGTCAAGATGCAGATCTATGAAGAATCCTCGGCGCTCGATGCCACCACCCTCAACAACATCAACGGTCCGAGTTATACCAAACGTTCGGTGGATTCCAGTGTATTGGTCCATGATGGGCAATTGATCGTTCTGGGCGGGTTGTTGTCGGACAATTATTCGGATTCCATGGAAAAGACCCCGTGGCTGGCGGAGATTCCCTACCTTGGCGTGCTTTTTCGCTATGAATCCAAAGCCCGTGTCAAGGATAACCTCATGCTGTTCCTGCGTCCCTATGTCATTCGCACGGCAGAGCAGAGCGATGCCCTGACCAACGACCGGTATGGCTGGACGCAGGAGATGAGGGATGGGGAACCGCGCAACGTCCGTATCCTGTCCAATGAATCCCTGATGCCTCTGACGCCGGCTCAGGGGTCGGGCGCGCCATTTGTGGATCCGCTCCACACTTCGCCGCTTCCCACGGCCACGCCTTTACCGGGCGGGGATTCCAGTGCGGTTCCTGCGCCGGCAGGGATGCCCTGAGCATGTTGGGACCCTCCATCCCGACTCCCCTGGCGGCCCGTTTGCTGCCCTTCGCTTTTGCACGGGCGCAAGGTGTGTTGGCCGTGGCTCAGCAGGCGGGGATCACCGAGGTATGGGTTCATGCAGGAACCCAGCCGATGGGGGTATTGGAGGTGGGGCGTCGTTACGGGGCATTGATCTGTCATACCGTTACCACGCTGGAGTGGCAAGCCGCTTTGAGCGAGGCCTATCGGGCGCAGCAAGGCGAGGCGGCCCAGGTGGTGGGTGAGGTGGAGGACGAGGCTGACCTGTCGCGCCTCATGCAGGACTTGCCCGAAGTGGAGGATTTGCTCGAGGCTCAGGACGATGCGCCCATCATTCGGATGCTCAATGCACTGTTGTCTCAAGCGGCACGGGAAGGCGCTTCGGATATCCATATCGAAGCCGCGGAAAGGGAATGCGTGGTGCGTTTCCGGGTGGATGGAACCCTGCGCGAGGTGGTGCAACTCAAGCGGGCGCTGCATGCGGCGCTCATCTCCCGTCTCAAGATCATGGCCCAACTGGACATTGCCGAAAAACGCTTGCCCCAGGATGGCCGGATTTCCCTCAAGGTGGCGGGCCGGGCGGTGGATGTGCGGGTGTCGACGCTTCCCACAGGGTACGGGGAACGGGCGGTCCTGCGGCTCCTGGAAAAGGATCTGGGGCGACTGGATCTGGCCCGTCTCGGGATGGCCCCGGATACCCTGGCGGCGTTCGATCGACTGGTGCATCGTCCCCATGGCATCGTGCTGGTCACCGGACCGACCGGAAGCGGAAAAAGCACGACGCTCTATGCCACCTTGCTGCGGCTCGATCGCCAGACCACCAATATCCTGACGGTGGAGGATCCCATCGAATATCACATTGACGGAATCGGGCAGACTCCGATCAATCCGCGCATCGACCTGACCTTTGCGCGTGCCCTGCGTGCGTTGCTCCGTCAGGACCCCGATGTCATCATGATCGGCGAGATTCGGGATGCGGAAACCGCGCAGATCGCGGTGCAGGCCAGTTTGACGGGGCACCTGGTGTTGGCGACCCTGCACACCAATGATGCGGTCAGCGCCCTGACGCGTCTCATCGACATGGGCGTGGAGCCCTATCTGTTGTCCAGTTCCCTGTTGGGGGTGCTGGCTCAGCGCCTGGTCCGGCGCTGCTGCCCCGCCTGTGGCGGAAGCGGATGTGAGGTCTGTGGGCAGAGCGGGTATCGGGGACGCATGGGAATTTACGAATTGCTGGAAATCACCCCAACCCTGCAGACCCTCATTCATCAGCAGTGCCCGGACTCCGAAATGCGTCTCCAGGCACTGGCTTCCGGCATGCGTACGTTACGGATGGATGGACAGCGTTGGGTGGAGGACGGACAGACGACTGCCGAGGAATTGTGGCGTGTGACCGGTGCCAGTGATTCATGACCCACTACCGGTTTGAAGCCCTGGACGATGCGGGGCAAAGGGAGCAGGGTACCCTCGAGGCCGATTCTCCCCGTCAGGTTCGGACGATGTTGCGCAGTCGCGGGTTGAGTCCGATCCGTGTGCGTGCGGAATTGCCGGTGGCAGCGACGGGACTGGGGCACTGGACGCAACGCCGTTTTTCCGGACGGGAACGCGTATTGATCATGCGCCAACTGGCGGTATTGCTGGGTGGGGGAGTACCCCTGGACGAGGCGCTGGCCGGGGTGGCTGCCGAGGCCGAACGGGAGGGGGTGCGCCAGAGGCTCCTGAAAATTCGCGCTGAAGTGGTGGCTGGGAGTCCTCTGGCGCAGGCGCTCGGACAATTTCCCCGGGATTTTCCCAGTCTGTACCCGGCGCTGGTGGCGGCGGGAGAAAAAAGCGGACGTTTGGCGTGGGTGCTCGAACGTTTGGCCGATTATGCGGCAGCGCAGGACCATCTGAGCGGCAAGGTGCTGGGTGCTCTGGCCTATCCCCTGGTCCTGATGGGGGTGGCAACGGCCATCGTCCTGTTTCTGATGAGTTCCGTGGTGCCGCAAGTGGTGGGGGTCTTTGTCAGCAATCATCAGACACTGCCCGTTTTGACACGGGTCCTGATCTTCCTGTCGGACGGGGTTCGTCAATGGGGTATCTGGGGGATGGCGGGCATGGGCGTACTGGCGTGGGGCGGGAGGCATTTGTGGCAGAAACCCGCGCTGCGCTTGCGTTGGGATCGACAGGTCCTGGGTTGGCCCCTGGTGGGGCGACTGATGTTGAGTCACGATACCGAGCGTCTCGCCAGCACCCTGGCGATTCTGGTGGGTGGGGGCGTGCCTTTGCTGTCTGCCTTGCAGGGCGCGGCCCAGGCCGTTCATAACCGCGCCTTGCGCCAGGCGCTCCTGGAGGCCCTGGAACGGGTTCGGGAAGGCAGTGGACTGGCCCGAGCCCTGGAAGTGAGCATGCTCTTTCCGCGCACGCTGATGCAACTGATTCAGGCGGGAGAGCGGACGGGGCGTCTGGATGACCTGTTGACCCAGGCTGCCCGTCATGAGGGACAGCAATTGGAACGCCGCCTGATGCTGCTGACCACGTTGCTGGAACCCGCCCTGATCCTGATCATGGGAGGGCTGGTGGGTTTGATCGTGCTGGCCATTCTGATGCCCATCATGGACTTGAACCAAATGGTTCAGTAACCGGTTTTGGTGAACTTGTACTTGACCGGAGCACCAGATCTCGCTAACCTGCAAGGTTTCGGTTTTGAGTGGACAGGTCATGCAACTTAGCGGGGCAGAAATCACCATCCGTTGTCTGGAAGAAGAGGGCGTCGAGTATATTTTCGGATATCCCGGCGGGGCGGTATTGTTCATTTACGATGCCCTGTTTCAACAAGACAAGGTCAAGCATATTCTGGTTCGGCACGAGCAGGCAGCGCTGCATGCGGCGGACGCCTATGCCCGGGCCACGGGTCGGCCGGGGGTGGCCTTGGTCACCAGCGGGCCCGGGGTGACCAATGCCGTGACGGGTATCGCTACGGCGTACATGGATTCCATTCCCATGGTCGTCATCTCAGGTCAGGTGCCCACGGCGGCCATCGGCCTGGATGCTTTCCAGGAAGTGGATACGGTGGGGATTACCCGCCCCTGCGTGAAACATAATTTCCTGGTGAAGCGGGTCGAAGACCTGGCGGAAACCATGAAAAAAGCCTTTTATGTGGCGACGACGGGACGTCCGGGACCTGTCCTGGTGGATATTCCCAAGGATGTTTCGCAACAGGTGACTGAGTTCCTGTACCCGGCACAGATCGAGATGCGCTCCTATAACCCGGTGGTCAAGGGGCATCCCGGCTTGATTCGTCAGGCGGTCCAGATGTTGCTCGAGGCCCGCCGTCCCATGGTTTATGCGGGCGGGGGCGTGGTACTGGGAGAAGCCAGTGGGTTATTGACCCAATTGGTGCGTGAATTGGGGGTGCCCTGCACCAATACCTTGATGGGTCTGGGGGCTTTCCCGGCCACCGATCCCCAGTTCGTGGGCATGCTGGGCATGCACGGGACCTATGAAGCCAATCTGGCCATGCATCATTGTGATGTATTACTGGCCGTGGGAGCCCGCTTTGACGACCGGGTCATCGGGAATACGCGCCACTTCTTCGTGGAGGGGCGGCGCATCATTCATATCGATATCGATCCTTCTTCCATTTCCAAGCGGGTGCGGGTGGATGTTCCCATCGTGGGCGACGTGCGGGAGGTTCTTCAGGAGATGCAGAAGTTGGTCGCCGAGACCCCGCAACGCCTCGATCCAGTCGCCCTGAAACAGTGGTGGCACCAGATCGGGGAATGGCGGGGACGGGAGTGTATGCATTATGAGCGCAGTGATACGCTCATCAAACCCCAGTTCGTGGTGGAAACCCTGTATCAGGTGACCCAGGGGGATGCCATCATCACCTCGGACGTGGGCCAACACCAGATGTGGGCGGCCCAATATTACAAGTTCGACAAGCCGCGCCGCTGGCTCAATTCCGGGGGGTTGGGAACCATGGGGTTTGGCTTGCCCGCAGCCATGGGCGCCCAACTGGCCTTCCCGGACCAGGTGGTGGCCTGCATTACCGGGGAAGCCAGCATCCAGATGTGCATTCAGGAACTGTCCACCTGCAAGCAGTACCATTTGCCGGTCAAGATCGTCAATCTGAATAACCGTTACCTGGGCATGGTGCGCCAATGGCAACAGATTCTGCACGGCAATCGTTATTCCGAATCCTACATGGACGCCTTGCCGGATTTTGTGAAATTGGCGGAAAGTTACGGGCATGTGGGTATTCGCATCGAGAACCCTGCCGACGTGGAAGGGGCGCTGCGTGAAGCCTTCGCTCTCAAGGAACGGGTAGTGTTTCTCGATTTCATGACCGATCCCACCGAAAACGTTTTTCCCATGGTCAAAGCCGGGCAGGGTCTCACAGAGATGCTGCTGGGTGCCGAAGACCTGTAACCGCTGAAAGGTTCCCCCCATGCGTCATATTCTCTCCCTTCTCCTGGAAAACGAAGCCGGTGCCCTGTCCCGGGTAGCCGGATTATTTTCTGCGCGCGGCTATAACATCGAATCCCTGACGGTCGCCCCCACCGAAGATCCCACCCTCTCACGCATGACCATCGTGACCAATGGTTCGGCTGAAGTGATGGAACAAATCACAAAGCAGCTCAACAAACTGGTGGATGTGGTCAAGGTATTTGACCTGAATGAGGGACGTCACCTCGAACGTGAACTCATGCTGGTCAAGATGCGTGCCGAAGACAGCGCGCGCGAGGAGATCAAGCGCACGGCCGATATCTTTCGCGGGCGTATCGTCGATGTGACCGACCAGACTTATACCATCGAGTTGACAGGGCCCCGTGATAAACTGGACGCCTTTCTCGAAGCCCTCGATCCCCTCATGATTCTGGAAACCGTGCGCACCGGAGCTTCCGGGATCGGGCGTGGCGACTGGATCATGCGGGTTTGATTTTAACGATTTCATACAGGAGAATTTGCCATGAAGGTGTATTACGACAAGGATGCCAATCTTTCTCTGATCCAGAAGAGCAAGGTGACCATCATCGGTTACGGTTCCCAGGGACATGCCCATGCCAACAATCTCAAGGAGTCCGGGGTGGACGTGACCGTCGGGTTGCGCGCTGGCGGGGCTTCCTGGAAGAAGGCGGAAACGGCGGGTCTGAAGGTCAAGGAAGTGGCGGAGGCCGTCGCTGGAGCGGACCTGGTCATGATTCTGCTGCCCGATGAGAACCAGCCGGAGGTCTATCGCGACGCCATTGCGCCCAACCTGAAGGTGGGGGCGACTCTGGCTTTCGCTCATGGATTCAATATCCATTTTGGTCAGATCACCCCCCGTGCCGACGTGGATGTCATCATGATCGCGCCCAAGGGTCCTGGTCATTTGGTGCGTTCCACCTATACGCAGGGCGGGGGTGTGCCGAGTCTGATCGCTGTGCACCAGGATGCCAGCGGACGTGCCCGCGATCTGGCCCTGTCCTACGCCTCTGCCAATGGGGGGGGCCGTGCCGGGGTGATTGAAACGTCTTTCCGGGAAGAAACCGAAACCGATCTTTTCGGCGAACAGGCCGTGTTGTGTGGCGGTGCGACGGCGCTGGTACAGGCCGGGTTCGATACGCTGGTGGAAGCAGGTTATGCGCCCGAAATGGCGTATTTCGAATGCCTGCATGAACTCAAACTGATCGTCGACCTGATGTATGAAGGCGGGATTTCCAATATGCGGTATTCCATCTCGAACACCGCTGAATATGGCGATTTGACCCGAGGACCACGTATCGTCACGGAGGAAACCCGAGCCGAGATGAAACGTATCCTGAAGGAAATCCAGACCGGTCAGTTCGCCAAGGAATTCATTCTGGAAAATCGCGCCGGGGCGGCTTCCATGCACGCCATGCGGCGTCTCGGAGCGGAGCATCCCATCGAGAAGGTGGGCGCCAAACTGCGTGAGATGATGCCGTGGATTCGCAAGAACAAGTTGGTCGATCAAAGCAAGAACTAACTTGAATCCCAACTATCCGCATCCTCTGATTGCCCGCGAGGGGTGGCCTTACCTCGCGGGGATCGTCCTGGTGTCCCTGAGTGTGGAATGGGGACTGGGGTTTTTCTGGGCCCTCCCGTTCTGGGTCCTGACCCTCTTCGTCGTGCAGTTTTTTCGTGATCCTCCCCGTTGGGTACCGGTGGGGGAGCGGTTCATCCTGTCCCCGGCCGATGGGCGCATCGTGGCCATCGTGCCGGTTTCTGATCCCTGGCTGCAACGTCCTGCCCTCAAGGTCAGTGTGTTCATGAATGTGTTCAACGTGCATTCCAACCGCAGTCCGGTCAATGGAAAAGTGCGTCATATCGAGTATCGCCCGGGATTGTTCGTAAATGCAGACCTGGATAAGGCCTCCGAAGCCAATGAGCGTAATGCGATGGTACTGGACACGCCCTACGGTTCCCTGACCTGTGTGCAGGTGGCGGGTCTGATCGCTCGTCGTATCCTGTGCTATGTCACCCCGGGGAGCGAGTTGGGTGCCGGAGAACGGTATGGATTCATTCGGTTTGGTTCGCGGGTCGATGTCTACCTTCCTCCCGAGGTCCGCATCCGGGTTGCCCTGGGCGATGTAGTCAAGGCTACGACCACGATCATGGCAGAATGGCCGGAACCAGAGGTCGAATCGTCATGAATGTACCCAATCCTGAAGACCCCTCCGGGGGGACGGGTCCCGGCGCAACTCACCAGCGTCGGGGAATCTACCTGCTCCCCAACCTGTTTACCACGGCCTCGCTGTTTTCCGGGTTTTTTGCCATCGTGCAGGGAATGAACGGGCATTTTGAATTGGCTGCCCAGGCCATTTTCATCGCCATGGTCCTGGATGGCCTGGATGGGCGGGTGGCTCGTCTCACCCATACCCAGAGTGCGTTTGGAGCAGAATACGACAGTCTTTCGGATATGGTGTCTTTCGGTGCGGCGCCTTCCCTGGTCATGTATGACTGGGCGCTGCGCGGCATGGGCAAGCTGGGTTGGCTGGCGGCCTTTGTCTATTGTGCCGGGGCTGCCCTGCGCCTGGCGCGTTTCAACACCCAACTGGGTGTGGCGGACAAACGCTGGTTCACCGGTCTTCCCAGCCCTTCGGCGGCGGCTTTGCTGGCGGGCATGGTGTGGGTATTGCACTCCGACTACCAGTTGGACGGGGCTCGAGTCGCCTGGCTGGCCTGGGTAATCACTTTGTTTGCCGGCTTGTCCATGGTCTCCAACATTCGTTTTTACAGTTTCAAGGATCTCAATTTTCGCCGTAGCGTCCCTTTTTGGGCGGCTTTGCTGATATTGCTGCTGTTTGTCGTGGTGAGTCTGGATCAATCCCGTATCCTCTGGGGATTTTTCCTGATCTACGCCGTTTCCGGCTATGTCCTGTGGGGCGCCCGTCAATGGCAAAAACGCCATTCCCGGCGTGGAACCTCCTCTGCCGAACCCCCAAAAGACGCCTCCTCATGAGTCCGGACTGGCCACGTCTCGGAAAATGGCTGGGGCAGTGGCTGCTGGGAATGGTCGTCACGCAATATGGCTGGTCTGCCGGCGAGGCGGTCATTGCCACCTCTCAACCCTTGGCAGCCGAGGCAGGGGCCTGGGCATTGGAACGGGGCGGGGATGCCGTGGACGCGGCAGCAGCCATCCAGTTTGCCCTCAATGTGGTGGAACCCCAGTCCTCGGGAATCGGCGGTGGGGCATTTTTTTTGGTATACCGGGCGGCGACCCATCAGGTTTACGCTCTGGATGCCCGCGAAGTTGCGCCGTGTGACGATACCCCGGACCAGTTCTCCCGCCTGGGCTACCTGGAGGCGTCCACCAGCGGCATCGCGGTGGGGGTCCCCGGCACCCTGGCGGGTGTCGAAGCCCTGCGCCAACGGTGGGGGCGCTTGACGCTTGCCCAATCCTTGCAGCCCGCCATTGACGATGCCCAGCAAGGCATTGTCATTACGCCCTATCTGGCCCATTCCCTGAAAAGTTCCCGGGCCGCGCTGCAACCCGAAGCCCTTGCCCTGACCAGGGATGCCCAGGGGCAGGTCCGTACCCTGGGGCAACGCTGGATTCAACCGGAATTGGCTCATACCCTGCGCCTCATCGCGCGTGCGGGTCCCAAGGTGTTTTATCAGGGGGAGATTGCCCGTGCCATGGTGACGGCCCAGCGTCGAACCCGGGCGGGACCGGCGGGTCAGGGGCGCATGTCCCTGGAGGATCTGGCGCATTATCAGCCGGTGTGGCGAACGCCTCTGGAGGGGGAGTATCGCGGGTACCGGATCGTGACCATGCCGCCCCCTTCTTCGGGGGGGGTGGCCGTATTGCAGGCGCTGCAAACCTTGGCCCCTTTCAAATTGGGAATGCTTCCGGGTTTGGGGGCGGGAGATCCGGACGAAATCCATCTGACCATCGAGGCGCTGCGCCTGGCCATGGCGGATCGGGCGCGCTGGCTGGGAGATCCGGCCGCTACGCCGATTCCTCTCGAACATTTGCTTTCTCCCCTTTATCTGACGCAGCAATCACAGCGTCTGGAACGAAAAAAACGGATGGGGGAGGTGCTTTCCGGTACCTGGCCCGAAGGGACGAATACCACCCAGTTCACCGTGGTGGATCACGAGGGGAATGTGGTGAGTGTGACCAGTACCGTGGAGGCTCCCTGGGGCAGCGGAATTCTGGTCCCGGGGTATGGTTTTTTTCTGAACAGTGAATTGACCGATTTCAACCTGAAACCCCAAGCCGGTGCCGGGGACCCCGGAGCCAACGATGTGCGCCCGCGACGCAGGCCCCGGAGCAGCATGGCCCCTACCCTGGTTTTCAAGGACGGTCAGTGGATATCCGCCTATGGGTCCCCGGGCGGCGTGAGCATCATCAGCACCGTACTCGAGATGAGCCAGGATTTGCTGGATGAAGCGTTGACCCCCGAAGCGGCCTTGCGCCTGCCCCGCTATGCGGTCATGGATGCCCAGGGCCATACGCTGGTGGAAAAAACCCTTGCGCCGGCCGTCGTCGATCAGTTGCGTGCGCGTGGGCATGACGTGACGGTGAGTGAAATCCCTCTGGGTTCGGTGCAGTGGGTGGGGGAAAATCCACAAACCCATGAACGCCTGGGCGTCGCCGATCAGCGGCGCGATGGAACCGTGATTCGCCTGTTGCCATGAGAACGAGGACAGGGAGTGGTCAAGGGGGAAAGGTTTTCGTATAATGATCGGTTCAGGTCAATATTCTAAGGCAAGGTAACCCATGGACACCCCGCACACCCATCCCCTCGAACGTCGTCTGCAATTGGCATTACCTCTGGCTGCCGTACATACCCTGGCAGAACAACGTCTCAAAAAATTGGCACGGACGGCGCGCATGCAGGGGTTCCGTCCCGGTAAAGTGCCTTATCGTCTGGTGGTCCAGCAGTATGGCGCACAGGTTCAGGATGAAGTACTGAACGAGATGGCGCAAGGCCACTTTGGCGAGGCGGTCCGTTCCCAGGAATTGAGGGTGGCCGGTCCCGCCCGATTTGAGGCGATGCCAACGGAACAGGCCGATACCTTCGAATTTTCAGCCATTTTTGAGGTCTACCCCGAAGTCGTGGTGGGGGAGTGGACCGGATATACCATCGAGAAACCGGTCGTCGCGGTGAGCGACGAGGACATCGAGCGTACCCTCGATATCTTGCGGCGCCAGCGAGTTCGGTATGAGGCCGTGGAACGGGCCGCCCAGAACGAGGATCGGGTACGGATCGATTTTACCGGGACCCTGGAGGGCGTGGAATTTGCCGGGGGCAAGGGGCAGGACATATCACTGGTTCTGGGGAATGGACGGTTTCTGGCCGACTTTGAGCGGGCCTTGCTGGGGATGAGCGCAGGGGAAGAGAAAACCTTTCCTCTGGAATTTCCCGCCGATTATTCAGCCGCTGAACTGGCGGGTAAAACAGTGTCCTTTCATACGCGGGTGCGTGAAGTGGCTGCGCCCGTCCTCCCCGAACTGGATGAAGCTTTCCTGCGTTCCGTCGGGGTTACGGAAGGGGGCGTGGCAGAGTTGCGTCAGGAATTGCGTTTGAATCTGGAACGGGAAGTTCGTCAGAAGGTTCGTACGCTGGTCAAGGAACAGGTCATGGAAATTCTGCTCCAGGTCGCACCCATTCCTGTTCCGCAGGTATTGGTGTATAACGAAATTCAGCGCATGCGTCAGAATACCCGGGAGGAAATGCAGGACCAGAACCCCGAAAGACAACTGCCCGACATGCCCGATAGCCTGTTTGAGGCTTCCGCCCGGCGGCGTGTGACTTTGGGTCTGATCGTGGCCGAATTGGTCAGACGGGCCGAAATTTCTGCCGGTGCGCAACAGGTTCAGGAACTCATCGAGGAAATGGCGTCGGCCTATGAGCGACCCGAGGAAGTGGTGCAATGGTATACCCAGAATCCGGCCCAGCGCCAGCAAGTGGAAAATCTGGCACTGGAAGAAGCGGTGGTGCGTTGGGTGTGCGACCAGGTCCCGGTCAAGGAAGTGGTGTCTTCTTTTGAAGACATGACGCGCACGGTCCAGGCGGGTTGAGGAATTTTTTGAGTCCGGAGCGGTCCAACCTCCGAATTCAGGGTGAAAGCCCGTCATAACCAATCAACATGGGGGATACATGGATATTCAAGGGCTGGGGTTGGTCCCCACCGTAGTAGAACAAAGTGGACGCGGCGAACGGGCCTTCGACATCTTTTCCCGCCTGATGAAGGAACGGGTGATTTTTTTGGTGGGCCCGGTGAATGATGGCGTGGCCAACATCGTCGTGGCGCAGTTGCTGTTTTTGGAGTCTGAAAATCCAGACAAGGACATTCACCTGTATATCAATTCGCCTGGGGGGTCGGTTTCTGCCGGGTTGGCGATTTATGACACGATGCAGTTCATCAAGTCCAGTGTCAGCACCACATGTATGGGCATTGCGGCCAGCATGGGTGCGTTTCTTCTGGCCGCCGGGGCCCCGGGCAAACGTTATGCGTTGCCCAATTCCCGGGTCATGATCCATCAACCTTCCGGCGGAGCGCAGGGACAGGCTTCTGACATCGAGATCCAGGCCAAGGAAATCCTGTACCTCCGTCATCGCCTGAATGAGATTCTGGCGCATCATACCGGCAAACAGGTGGCGGACTTGGAAAAGGATACGGATCGTGATAACTTCATGAACGCGCAGGAAGCACTTGACTATGGTTTGGTGGATCGGGTATTGAGTCGACGTGGGGAGATGGCGAGTTCTTGAACGAGTTGATAGGGATTCGGAGAGCGGGTAAAGGGAAATGAGCGATAAAAACGGCGGCGAAAAATTACTTTATTGTTCCTTCTGCGGCAAGAGCCAGCATGAAGTGCGCAAGTTGATTGCAGGTCCTTCGGTATTCATTTGTGATGAATGCATCGAATTGTGCAATGACATCATTCGTGAGGAAGTTCAGGATGCCGATGCGCGTCAGGTGAAGGCGGATTTGCCCACCCCCCAGGAAATCGCAGATATCCTGGACCAGTATGTGATTCATCAGCAACGGGCCAAGAAAATCCTGGCGGTGGCCGTGTATAACCACTACAAGCGTTTGCGCCATCATGGCAAGGACAAGGAAATCGAGTTGTCCAAGAGCAACATCCTTCTGATCGGCCCGACGGGTTCCGGAAAAACCTTGCTGGCTCAGACCCTGGCGCGTTTGCTCAATGTCCCTTTCGTGATCGCTGACGCCACTACCCTGACCGAAGCGGGCTATGTGGGCGAGGATGTGGAAAACATCATCCAGAAGTTACTGCAGAAATGCGACTACGATGTGGACAAGGCGCAAAGAGGAATCGTGTATATCGATGAAATCGACAAGATTTCACGCAAGTCCGACAATCCCTCCATCACTCGTGATGTTTCCGGTGAGGGGGTGCAACAGGCCCTGCTCAAACTGATCGAGGGGACCACGGCTTCCGTGCCCCCTCAGGGCGGGCGCAAGCACCCCAATCAGGAATTTGTGCAGGTGGATACCACCAATATCCTGTTTATCTGCGGCGGAGCCTTCGGTGGTCTCGACAAGGTCGTTCGAAATCGTTCGGATCGGTCGGGCATCGGTTTTGGTGCCGAGGTGATGGGAAAGGACGATCGGGGGTTGACCCAGGCATTGTCGGAAGTGGAACCGGAAGATCTGATCAAGTTCGGTTTGATTCCGGAATTCGTGGGACGCTTGCCGGTTATGGCAACCCTGGAGGAACTGGATGAGGAGGCTTTGATCCAGATTTTGACGGAACCCAAGAATGCACTGACCCGCCAGTTTCAGAAATTATTTTCCATGGAGAACGTGGAACTGGAATTTCGTCCCGGCGCACTTCAGGCCATTGCGCGCAAGGCCCTGCAACGCAAGACCGGGGCTCGCGGCCTGCGTTCCATCATTGAACATGCGCTGCTGGATACCATGTTTGAATTGCCTACCCGTCAGAATGTCAGCAAGGTGGTGGTGGATGAAAATTGCATCCTGTCGGATGGCGCTCCTTTGCTGATCTATGCCGATACACAAAAGGTCGTGGGGGTTTAAGGCTGTCCCTCTTGAAACCTCTGAGGATTCCCCCCATCTGTTGTCAGGTTCAACTTTCAGAGGTTATCTCTTATGAGTACAGTCACTCAGGAATCCGTGCAATTACCTCTGCTTCCCCTGCGGGATGTGGTTGTTTTTCCCCATATGGTCATTCCTCTCTTTGTGGGCCGCCTCAAATCCATCCGCGCTTTGGAACTGGCCATGGAAGCGGGCAAGAACATCCTGCTGGTGGCACAGAAATCTGCCTCCAATGATGATCCGGGAGTGGACGAATTGTATGACGTGGGGAGCATTGCCACGATCCTGCAATTGCTGAAACTGCCGGATGGTACGGTCAAGGTTCTGGTGGAGGGGGTCCAGCGGGTGACGGTGAGCGAGGTCACTGAACCCAATCAATCCCATTTTCTGGGAGTGGCGACGCCCATCCAGGAATCCTCCGGTGAGCATCCGGAACTGGAAGCCCTGCGTCGTACTTTGCTGGGACAGTTTGAGCAATTCGTCAAACTGAACAAGAAGATTCCTCAGGAGGTATTGAGTTCTTTTTCCAGTATTGAAGAGGCGGGACGACTGGCAGATACGGTCGCTACCCATGTTCCTCTGAAACTGGAACAAAAACAGGAAATCCTGGCCCTGTTCGATGTCCGTAAACGTATCGAACAATTGCTTTCACTGCTGGAAAGTGAAATCGACATCCTGCAGGTGGAAAAGCGCATCCGGGGGCGTGTCAAGCGCCAGATGGAAAAAAGCCAGCGCGAATACTACCTCAACGAACAGGTCAAGGCCATCCAGAAGGAGTTGGGAGACAACGAGGAGGGTGCGGATATCGAGGATCTGGAAAAAAAGATCCGTGCGGCACACATGTCCAAGGAGGCTCAGTCCAAGGCTGAGGCAGAACTCAAGAAATTGCGTTTGATGTCGCCCATGTCGGCAGAGGCCACGGTGGTGCGTAACTACATCGATACCCTGGTGGGTCTGCCCTGGAAAAAGAAAACCCGGGTCAGTTCCGACCTGGGAAACTGCGAAAAGGTATTGGATCAGGATCATTTCGGGTTGGATAAAGTCAAGGAACGGATCGTCGAATATCTGGCCGTCCAGGCACGGGTGGATAAGGTCAAGGCGCCGATTCTGTGTTTGGTGGGGCCTCCGGGGGTCGGAAAAACTTCTTTGGGAAAATCCATCGCACGCGCCACCAATCGCAAATTTGTACGCATGGCGTTGGGAGGGGTGCGGGACGAAGCGGAGATCCGTGGACATCGACGGACCTATATCGGAGCCATGCCAGGGAAAATCCTGCAGAGTCTGACCAAGGTGGCAGTGCGCAACCCTTTGTTTCTTCTGGATGAAGTGGACAAGATGGGGCAGGATTACCGGGGAGATCCTTCCTCGGCTTTGCTCGAGGTTCTGGATCCTGAACAGAATCATACCTTTACCGATCACTATGTGGAGGTGGAGTATGACCTGTCCGATGTGATGTTCGTCGCGACGGCCAATACCCTGAACATTCCGTCTCCCTTGCTGGATCGTATGGAGGTGATTCGACTGTCGGGGTATACGGAGGATGAAAAGATCAATATTGCGCGCCAATATCTCCTACCCAAACAGTTGAAGGCCAATGGGTTGAAGGAAGATGAAATTTCGGTGGCAGAGGGCGCCCTGCGCCACATCGTCCAATACTACACCCGCGAGGCGGGCGTGCGGGCGCTCGATCGAGAAATTGCGAAGATCTGCCGGAAAGTGGTCAAGTACCTGCTTCTGTCAAAGAAAACCGGGAAGGTGGCGGTGACTTCACGCAATCTGGAAAAATATCTGGGCGTTCGTCCCTATACCTTTGGCGTGGCGGAAAAAACCAATCAGGTGGGCCAGGTGACAGGTTTGGCCTGGACCGAAGTGGGGGGGGAATTATTGACCATCGAGGCGGCTCGGGTGAGTGGAAAAGGAAAAATGACCACCACCGGGAAACTGGGGGAGGTCATGCAGGAATCCATCCAGGCCGCGCTCAGCGTGGTGCGCAGTCGCGCCACGCGCCTGGGCATTCCTTCCGATTTCTATGAAAAATCCGACATTCATATCCACTTGCCCGAGGGAGCGACGCCCAAGGACGGACCGAGTGCGGGGACGGCCATCACCACCGCCATGGTTTCCGTACTCACAGGCATACCGGTGCGGGCCGACGTGGCCATGACCGGTGAGATCACATTGCGTGGTGAGGTGCTGGCCATCGGCGGCCTCAAGGAAAAATTGCTGGCCGCGCATCGCGGGGGGATTCGGACCGTTTTGATTCCCCAGGAAAACTGCAAGGACCTGGTGGAAATTCCGGACAACATCAAGGGGCGCCTGGAATTGCATCCGGTCCGTTGGATCGATCAGGTTCTGGCCCTGGCATTGGAGCGCGAACCGGTGCCTTTACCGGAGGCAGGTACAGGAGAATCTCTTCCGCCCGTTCCTGCGGCAACGACTCCCTTGAAGCCCCACGGGGAAGCGGTGGTCCCCCCTGCGGGCATCACGCATTGAATTTGTCACAACTCACTGAAAAACGGTTGACAGAGGACGCATTGCCCCTTATAAAGGGCGATGCATCCTGAACTGAAGCATCCCCCGTGCAGGATAAGAGTGAAGAGGTCTGTTGTTGTTCCTAACTAACAATAAGGGGTATTCCAGGTGAACAAAAGTGAACTGATCGAACAGATGGCTGATGCGGCTGATATTTCCAAAGCGGCTGCAGGGCGGGCTCTGGAAGGGGCTATCAGCGCCATTCAGTCGACGCTTAAGAAAGGAGGACAGGTTTCTCTGGTCGGGTTTGGGACGTTCCACGTAGGGAAACGGGCGGCACGCACTGGGCGTAACCCCAGCACTGGGGAGACCATCCAGATCGAAGCCGCCAAAGTTCCCAAATTCAGGGCTGGCAAAGTGCTCAAGGATAGTGTAAACTAGCGGTCTTTGGGTGCTTAGCTCAGTTGGTAGAGCGTCGCCCTTACAAGGCGAATGTCGGGGGTTCGAGCCCCTCAGCACCCACCAGAACCGGGTCATTCGTCGGTCGAAAGTCAAGGAGTGGTAGTTCAGTTGGTTAGAATACCGGCCTGTCACGCCGGGGGTCGCGGGTTCGAGTCCCGTCCACTCCGCCAGCAAACCAAACGGGTCAGCAGTTTTTCTGCTGGCCCGTTTTCCATTGATATGGGAAAAGTTCGAGAATGTCTGTGGTTAAGTATCTGGTGTAACGACCCAGCGTTGATCTATTTCATCAGTCATGGGCCGGACTGATTTTGGTCACGGTGTATTGGTCTTTACCCGACCGTACAAGGTCGAAATCGATTTTTTCCCCAGCGGTTACCTGACGGAGCATCTGTTTGTCCTTCACGGCAAATGTCATGGTCATGGGGGGCCATGGAATGCTGTTGATCGGGCCGTGCGAAATCGTTACCTGACCGGCAGATGCATCCATTTTTTTTACAATCCCGGTTGCATGGTGAACCTTTCCTGTCATTTTGTCAGCCCTTGGGCCCGACATCGACATGTCTTTCATGTTCATATCGTCAGCCAAAGCCAAATCAGTGGCAGAGAGCAAAGCCAGAGCCATTGTCGTGATGCGAAGCGTATTCATGGTGATCTGTTCCTTTCAGTAGTGGAGGTGTTGCGGTTGAAGAAATGCCAGTGCCTGCCGAATCTGTGGGGTTGGCGCAGTAATAAATAGCCCACTGGAATGATAAACATGGACAGTAGTGGCGCCGTCACCATTCCGCCCAGCATGGGCGCGGCAATTCGACTCATGATCTCGGATCCTGTGCCCTGTCCCCACAAAAGAGGCATGAGACCAGCCAGAATTACAGTTACGGTCATGGCCTTGGGGCGGACCCGCAAGACGGCCCCTTCGCGAATCGCTTCCAGAAGCAATGCGCGGGTGAGCGTTTGGCCCCCGCTCAAGCGAGCATCCAGTGCCTGGCGCAGGTAGATCAGCATCACCACGCCAAATTCGGCGGAGACACCAGCCAACGCAATGAACCCCACTCCCGTGGCTACGGAGAAGTTGTAATGTAATCCATAGAGCAGCCAAATTCCTCCAGTCAAGGCAAAGGGCAATGTCAGCAGGATCAGCGCCGCCTCGTCCAACCGCTCGAATATCAGGGTGAGCAATACAAAAATGATCAGCAAGGTGATCGGGACCACAATCTTCAGTCGTGCATTGGCGCGTTCCATGTACTCGAACTGACCGGAGTAAGTCATGCTCACTCCGGAAGGCAGAGGGATCTCACGCGTCACCGCTCGGCGTAAATCCCCCACCACCGAAGCCAGATCTCGTCCCCGCACATCCACATAAACCCAACTCGCCAGACGCGCATTTTCACTTTTCAGCATGGGGGGGCCCTGGGCGTAGTTTACCTGGGCCACCGTTCCCAGGGTGATCCACTGCCCACTGGGCGTGAACAGGGGCAATTGGCGCAGAGCATGCAGCGAATCCCGGTCCGCACGGGGATAGCGCACATTGATAGGAAAACGTGCCGTTCCCTCGACAGTTTCTCCGATGGCGTCACCACCGACCAAAGTGGTCACTGCGGCTTGAATGGTATCGATGTTGAGACCATAACGCGCTGCTGCCACACGATCGATGTTCACCGTAAGGTATCGCCCCCCGGTCAGACGCTCGGCAAAGGCGGAGGTCACGCCCGGGATTGCCTGCGCCACCTTTTCCACGGCCATGGCGACGGATTCCACCGTGGCCAGATCCGGTCCTGAAACCTTCACTCCGATGGGGCTCTTGATTCCTGTGGCCAACATGTCGATGCGGTTGCGAATGGGGGGAACCCAGAAATTGGACAATCCGGGAATACGAACCGTGCGATCAAGTTCCGCCACCAACTTCTCTGGAGTCATGCCTGGACGCCACTGGTCGCGAGGTTTGAACTGGACCGTGGTTTCAAACATTTCCAAGGGAGCGGGATCTGTCGCCGTATCGGCTCGCCCTGCCTTGCCAAAGACACGCTTCACCTCGGGCACGGTCTTGATAAGGCGGTCGGTTTGTTGAAGCAACTCGGCAGCCTTGGCAGCAGATAAGCCAGGCAGCGCAGAGGGCATATAGAGCAGGTCTCCCTCGTCAAGGGGAGGGAGAAATTCCCCCCCCAGTTGGGAGACGGGCCATATGCTCGTCAGCAGCACCACCAGTGCGATGGCCAAAGTCGCTTTGGGATGCTGCAAGGCTCTGTTCAGCAGAGGTTGGTACAGCGCAATCAATCCGCGATTCAGGGGGTTGGCTCGTTCCTCGGGGATCCTGCCACGAATCCAGTACCCCATCAGGATGGGGATCAAGGTCACCGCCAGCCCCGCTGCCCCTGCCATGGCATAACTTTTTGTAAAGGCCAGCGGAGCAAAGAGGCGTCCTTCCTGTGCTTCCAGTGTGAACACGGGCACGAACGACAGGGTGATGATGAGCAAACTGAAAAACAGTGCGGGCCCGACCTCTACGGCTGCTTCTGTCACTACCGCCCAGTGGGCGGCACCTTCCAGAAGTAATCCTGGGTGGTGGTGCTGCCAATGTTCGATTTTTTTATGGGCATTTTCGATCATGACCACGGCGGCGTCCACCATGGCTCCTACCGCAATGGCGATTCCTCCCAAAGACAGGATATTGCCGTTGATGCCCTGGTAGCGCATCATGACAAAAGCCGCCAACACCCCCAAGGGTAAAGAGATGATGGCGACCAGAGCGGATCGGAAATGGCGCAGAAATAATCCGCAGACCAGCGCCACTACGATAAATTCCTCGATCAGTTTATGTTCCAGGTTGGCTGTGGCACGGTCGATCAACTGACTGCGGTCATAAGTGGGGACGATCTCCACCCCGGAGGGCAGGCTTTTTTGCAGAGAGATCAATTTCTCTTTCACGGCGGTGAGGGTGTCTCGCGCATTTTTCCCTGATCGTAAAATCACCACCCCGCCCGCGACTTCCCCCTGCCCATCGAGTTCGGCTATCCCCCGGCGCATTTGTGGACCTGTTTGAACCCGCGCCACATCTCCCAAACGCACAGAAAAACCGTCATGGGTCGTCAAAGGGATCGTCCTGAAATCTTCCAGTGTCTTGAGATAACCTGTGGCGCGCACCATGTACTCCGCCTCACCCTGCTCCACCACGCCCCCTCCGGCTTCCTGATTTCCGCCACGCAGGGCTGCCACAATCTGATCCCCTGTGATGTGGTAGGCCGCAAGTTTGGCCGGATCTGGTACCACTTGGTACTCGCGTACCATGCCGCCGATGGAGGCTACTTCGGCCACATTCGGCAAACTTTTGAGTTCATACTTGAGAAACCAGTCCTGTAGGGCGCGCAGGTCTCCTAGATCATGCTGACCGCTGTGATCCACCAACGCATATTCATAAATCCAACCGATTCCTGTGGCATCGGGACCCATGGAGGATTTGGCCGTGACTGGCAAGCGATTTTGAATCTGGTTGAGATATTCGAGAACCCTGGAACGGGCCCAGTAAAGATCCGTCCCGTCCTCAAACAGGACATAGACAAAAGAATCGCCGAAGAAAGAATAACCCCGTACGGTTTTTGCCCCAGGAACGGACAGCATGGTGGTGGTCAGGGGATAGGTGACTTGATCCTCCACAATCTGGGGGGCTTGCCCCGGAAATGAGGTACGGATGATTACCTGAACATCGGAGAGATCCGGCAAGGCGTCCACAGGATTGGTGCGGACTGCCCATAGTCCTCCCAACAGTAGCAGCAAAGTAGCCAGCAAAACCAAAAAGCGATGGCTGATCGACCAGCGGATGAGCCGGGCGATCATTGTGGCGTCCCCGTTTTTTCCATGCGCGTCCATACGCCCTTGAGGCTGGCTTCTGAATCGATCAGGAATTGTCCGGAAGTCACTATTTTTTGACCCTCCTGCAATCCAGAGAGGATTTCGGTTTTACCCTTGCCCTCCCGTCCCGGCACCACTTCCACAGGCAAAAAATGTCCTTCCTTCCCCATCGTGATGACCACATAGCGTTTCCCCGTGACGATGACTGCTTCTGCAGGTACCATGAGGACGTGGCTTTGGGTATGCTGTTCGATCCGAACCTTGGCGTACATCCCGGGGCGTAATAGCCTCCCCGGATTGGTCCATTCGATCCGCAACCGTAGTGTTCGGGTATCCACATTCAAAACAGGCAGTACGGTTATGATTCTTCCAGTGAAGGTCTGTCCCGGTAGTCCTGTGAAGGTTGCTGATACCGATTGCCCCACTGCGATTCCCTGCCCCAGTGCTTCCGGGATTTCTGTATCCATCCAGATCGTGCCCAGACCATTGATGCGCGCCAGTGTTTGACCGGGAGTGACCGTCATTCCTGCGCGTACCCCCAACTCGCTCAAGACGCCTCCCTGTGGGGCCGTTACCGTCACCACAGCCTGGGGCGCATCGCTGTGATCCAGGAGGGTAACCTGTTCTTCAGTCATCCCCAATTGCTTCAAACGGTTTCGTGCCGCAGCGGTCAAATCAGGTTCATTGGCCTTTCGCAGGGCAATAAACTCCATCTGTGCGCCATACCATTCGGGAATACGCAAATCTGCCAAGGGCGCACCTGCGCCAATTACATCGTTGGGCGCAAGGGCATAGACCCGTTCCACCAACCCCGCAGAACGAGCTTGTATGATCGTTACCTGGCGTTCATCAAAAGTCAGCGTGCCTTCTGCTTCAACCGTAAGGTCCAGAGGACCTCGCTCCACCAGGGCCAGTTTAACCCCCGTATTTTGAAGTAGACGGGGATCGATCCTCACGCCTTCATCGATTTCCTTTGGATTCTCAGTGGCTACCATGGGGACGAGGTCCATGTCCATGAAGGGCGATTTGCCCGGCTTGTCAAAGTGCTGGTCTGGTTTCATGGGGTCATACCAGTACACGATTCGCTGTCCCGTTTGATTGGGCTGGGTTTGGGCTGAAGGAATTTCCATCGGTGGGCGGTTGGAAGTACGCTGTCCCAGTCTGTACCCTGCGAGACCGCCCATCGTCATCAATCCCGCGATGGCTGCGATGAGTGCCCATACGCTTTTTCGATTCATGGTTGCACCTCTTCGGACAGATAGCGTAAGACAGTTTCCGCGTTGCCCCGCCGCTCTTCCAGATCAACTCGTTTCATTTTGATGTCCAGTATCGAACGGCGGGAGTCGAGTACGGCTGTCAACGAACCTTTGCCGGAACGATAGGCGGCCATTGCCAAGCGAAACTTTTCCTGAGAAAGGGGGAGCCATTCCTGATCGACGCGCTCAATCTGATGCGACAGAGAAGTTTGCTCGGCCAGTTGGGTTTCCAGTTCCATGGTATGTTGGCGCAACATGGTTTCCCTTTCCTCGGCGACCTGTTCCAATTCCTGTCGCTGGGCCGCGATCTGGGGGTTTTGTCGGGTTCGAGCAAATATGGGCAAATCGATGGTGAACTGAACGTTTACCATGTCACCAAAGGGGGGACCTAGGTGCTCATAGTCCAATTCCACGCCCCAATCCGGTCGTTTGGCGGCTTCCGCCAGGTCCACAGCCGCCTGGGCTGAAGCCTTCTGAGCCTCAAATACGGCAATATCCGGATGTTTATCCAGCGTATGGTGCAAATACTCCGTAGGCTCCAACTTGGCAGGAGGGCCGCCCGTCAAGGGTTGGTCGGCCACCACTCCGATCCATCGGGACAACTCGACGCGGGCAGTGGCAATGTCGCGTACCAGTTCATCCTTGCGGTCAGCCAGGGTAGCCGCTTCGCTTCGGGCTTGCAGGCTTTCCTCGGCGGTGCTCTGGGCGGCTGCCAATCGTGCAGTCGAAGCCAATGATTGGAGATGATTTTCTGCTTCCAATTGGTCCAGCACCTTATACCGTTGCTCTGCGTAATAGACCTTTAGCCAGGCTAAGAGCGTTTGGCGCCGGATCGTCAAGCGTTCCACTTCCAACTCCAGGTCAGCACGGCTTACATTGGCCTGAGCCATGTGACGGGCCGCTTCCCGCTTTCCTCCGTTGGTCATTTCCTGCCGCACACCGATCACCTCCATGGTCAGGAAGTTCTGGCCTGTACTCCAGGCCTGCTCGCCTTGCACGGGCATGTTATTTATTCCTGTGACCAGTTTCGGGTCAGGTAACTCCCCGGCTGAGATCTGTCGTTGTTGTGCGGCCGCCAACGAATTTTGACGGGCTTTGAGTTCCGAGGCGTGGATTTCCGCCTGATCGATGGCCTCTTGATAACTCAGGGCATGACAGGATGCGCTCCAGGCAAGAAGGGACAATGAGGATACAACATGCCTCAACAGAAAATGTTTTGACTTGAACAAGGGTGAACTCCTCCAGAATAATGCAAGCACCAGTTTCGTGGCGCTCCACGAAACTGCTCGTCATCAGGAAGAAAAACTAGATACGGAAGACTTGATGCTGAATGCGGAGGGGAGGGGGTGAGATGATCAGAAAACGAAGAGAACGATGAAGATAGGACGTTCGTTGTGGAACCCTCTGCATGTCCGTGTGCACTACTCCCAGAAAAATCTGGGGCACTGCACAGGATGAGTCGGGAACCGATGTCTGGTGGGACTGGGATGATTGTTTACAGTGGTCAAGGCAGAGCAGGGGGGACATATCCTTGCGAGGCTGACTCATCTGGCTCATTTGTGCACAATCCGGAGGCATGGATGACACGGACATCGGTGCTGGGGGCTGGACCATGACCTCTTGTGGGCAGGCATGGGCCGCCAGCATGAACTGACTGAAGATCAGCATCAGCAGGGCGATCCAGGAGATTCTGCGGTGGTTGCCATTTTTTCGCATGAGGGAGATGGTACCACGTGGTATGTTGCGAGAGCAAGGTTCATGTAGAAACACTGTAACCTTATGTGTCTGGCTAGTCGTTGCGCTTCGTGTGTACAATGAGCGGGCGCAAACACTTGGGAGATCCGTGATGAACGAGAAAATCGTTGCCGTGTGCGTGTTCAGTGCCCTGGTCATCCTGTCCGGTTGTTCGAGCACCGATAGCATGAAAGAAACCGCGGCCGATGAGGCCGCTGCCGTGAAAATCCATACGCAGGCTGCCGCAGATCAGCGGGCGGCCGAACAGAAGCGCCTTGAAACCAATATTTCCAAGATTCCAGAGTGGGCGATAAAGGCCCCGCCCCCTGACGATGACGGGGTTTATGCCGTGGGTATCGGCGAGGCCGACAAGATACGTCTGGCCATCCGCAAAGCCATGCTGGATGGCGAATACGGATTGGCGAAGAACTACAACCAACTTCTCTCGGGTTCGGAGCGACAGTATTCGCAGAACGACAGCGGCAACTATAGCCAGTCGCAATACACACAACTGATCGACAGCCTGGTCGGCCAGGTACCCATTGTGGGCTTCGAAGTCGTCCATCAAAATGTACGTCCGGTCGATGGGGCGTATACGGCGTATGTTCTACTGAAACTGCCTTACAATCAGGTGAATCGCGTCCTTCAGGAACGCGGGGCCAGCGCATCGAGCGGGGATATCAAGCACGCTTTCGATGAACTGTCCGGTCGACTGGATAAATTGCAAAAACAGAATGCGCAACAGGCTACTCAACCCGCTCAGGGACTCTCTTCGGGAATTCCCTTCACTACTACAACCGTGATCGAGTCGCCGGGCCCGAATACCCCGTTGCCTCCTCCTCCAAACGCCGATCATGCGGGTAACTAACCTGTTGATCGCGCTCCTCGGGGGAGTCGCCCTGAGCGCGCAAGCCGGGTGGGAGTCGGCAACCCAGGGGGTCCTGTTCTCCGGGCGCATGGCTTTTCCGGGTTGCGCCCCGGCGCGTTATCCGGACGCGCGCCAGCGCGCGATCATCGATGCACGGCGCAATAT
Source organism: Pseudomonadota bacterium (assembly GCA_021832305.1). Lineage (GTDB taxonomy): Bacteria > Pseudomonadota > Gammaproteobacteria > Burkholderiales > Ferrovaceae > Ferrovum. The sequence continues at coordinate 54,501 of JAKBLB010000002.1, forward strand.
GGCCCGGGCCAGGGGCCTCTCGGTGGGCGGGCGCGAACGGGTCAGCGGCGAGACCTACACCCGTACCATCCACGAAGTTGCAGAAGGGGATGTGCCCCCCGTGGAGATACTGGAAGAAAAAACCATGACCGGGCAGGAAGGGAGCCTGTATTGCGTGCTGCTGGGGAAATGAATTTTGATCGCCCCTCTGAGATTCGGAGCAACGGGGGCAGCGGTTCTGCTCTCCCTGTGCGCATTTCCTGCGGATGCGGGAACCTGGACCCGCAATTATACCGTGCAGTACGACATGGGTGAGACAGACAGTCGCCGCATGGCCCGGCAAAATATCATGGATGAGATTCGTGCCCGGGCGCTACGCGAAGTCGGTGCGTACATCGAAACCCGGACCACTCTCAAGAACGACGATCTTCAGGAGGAAACCAAGGTCATTACGGCGTCCATGGTCCAAATAGTCGAAACCAGCGAGCATTTCTCGTTGCTGAAAGACGGGCACGAGCAACTGTCCGTGACCGCGCGGGTCACCGTTGACGAGAGTGAACTCAAAGCCCGGATCATGGCCGCGCAGCATGACCGGGCCGAAAAACAGGTGCTCCAGGACCAACTGACGGCACAGGAACGCGAAAATGCCGTCCTGGAAGCGCAATTGGGTCGGTCGAGGGCCTCCTCGATGAATATTCCGCCGCCCCCGCCGGGTTGGTGGTCTGGAGAGAGCCGTCAAAAATCGAATGCCCCCCCGCCGCCGCCTTAATTTTCGACCAAACCTCATGCCGGGATGGGGAGAGGGGGTGTGTTGTCTTTGGACCATGAAACGGCTATAATCGCCAGAATTCAATGAGTTTTGGAGTCGGCCTATCACGTTGGAGAGTGCGGGCTCGGGTCTCATGCGCTCTGCCAAAACAACAAAGGCCGTTGAGAAATCAACGGTTTTTTGTTTCGAGAGGTTCTCATGCTGGATGGTTTTCGTTCGTTGTCTCAAACCTGGGTTGCCAAGGTGGTGCTCGCTCTGATCACCGTGCCTTTTGCTTTATTTGGCCTGGAATATTACCTGCGCCAGGGCGGTGGGGGAGGTGCGGTACTGAAGGTGGACGGCGTGGCCATTTCGCAGTCGGAGTTCCGTGACGCCCTGCGCAACCAGCAACAACAGATGCAGAGTGCGGGGGGCGGGGATTCCGCATCCCTGAGTTCTCCGGCATTGCGTTATGAAGCCATGAATGCGCTGGTCAATCGCCAGTTATTGCTCAAATACGCTACCGATCACCATCTGACCATCCCGGATCAATTGTTGGTGGATGAAATTTCACGGGTAGAGGTGTTCCAGGAAAACGGCAAGTTTTCTCAATCCCGTTATGAGCAGGTGCTACGCACTCAAGGGATGACTCCGGCCCAGTTCGAAAAGCGCTTGCGCGCCGACCTGAAATTGCAACTGGAACAGGAATCCCTGACCACGACGGCCTGGGTGCCCGAGCAAACCCTCGATGCCTTTCTCGAACTGGATGGGCAGATCCGTGCCGTGTCGACCGCAACCCTGAGTTCGGGCCAATTTTTGGGTGAGGTCAAACTTGCTGCCGATGCGGTCAGGAAATACTATGAAGCGCACCCGGATGAATTCCGTATTCCCGAACAGGTATCCATTCAATACGTGGTATTGGCGGCGGATCAATTGGCTGCCGGGGTGACGGTCCTTCCCGAAGAATTACGCAAGGCGTACGCGGATCCCGCCAACCAAAGCCGTTGGGCCGGACAGGAAATGCGCCGGGCCCGTCATATTCTGCTCACCGTCCCCAATGGGGCCAGCCCTGCCCAACGGCAGTCGATCAAACAGCATGCGCAACAGTTGGTGACACGTTTGCAGGCTCATCCCGAACAGTTTGCGGAGGTTGCCAAGGCAGAGTCCCAGGACCCGGGATCGGCCCGTCAGGGCGGAGATCTGGGGTTTTTTGCCCGGGGAACCATGACCCCTCCCTTCGAGAAAGCCGTGTTTGCCTTGAATAAGGGAGAATTTTCCGGACCCGTCGAAACGGACTTTGGTTACCACGTGATTCAGGTGACGGACATCCATGAGGCGAAGCATTTGAGTCTCGAGGAGGTCACGCCCCAACTGACCGTAGAGATCCGTCGTCAGAAGGCCACCCAGAAATTTTCCGAGGAGGCCGAGGGTTTCACCACTCTGGTCTATGAGCAGTCCGGCAGTTTGCAGCCTGCTGCCGACAAATTTCACCTGACCGTGCAGACGGCCAACGGGGTCAGCAAAGGCCAGAAAACCGGGATCTGGTCCAATCCGAAATTGCAGGAGGCATTGTTTTCTTCGGCGGTGATCAGAGATCATCGCAATACGCCCGCCATCGAGGTGGCCCCCGGTTTGCTGATCTCCGCCCGGGTTACCATGGATCAAGCGCCGATGCTGAAACCGCTGGAACAGGCAGCCCCTTCCATCGAGCAACGGCTCGAGACCCAGCAGGCGGCAGTGTTGGCCCGTCAGGCGGGAGAAGAAAAACTCAAGGAACTACAGGCAGGCAAGGCGGACACTGCCCTGACCTGGTCAGGAGAGCGGCTTTTGACACGCCAGCAGGCCTATGGCGGGGGCTTGCCGTCTGCGGTGGTGACTCCTGCCTTCCGGGTGGACGGACGACATTTGCCTGGTTATGCCGGGGCATCCACCCCCGATGGCGGCTTTGTCCTGGTGCGGGTCACCCAGGTTCAGCCAGGACGTACCGATGAGCCTGCCGCGCGCAAAGAAGCCGAAACCGGTCTGACGCGCGCCTATGGGGATGAAGCCATGGGAGAGTTCATGGCCGCTTTGCGTCAAAAGGCCAACATTCAGGTCGTGGATAAAAGCGTACTGGAAGAGTCTCCCCAGCGCTGACCTCCAGGGGCCTGTCCCCTGGCGTGTCCCAAAAATCAACTGGCCATGCCCGGGACGGTGCTGGAAAACCCCCCGTCTACGTGAACGATTTCTCCCGTCACGCCGGAAGCCAGGGAACTGCACAGAAAAGCGGCCACATTTCCCACTTCTTCAATGCTGACATTGCGGCGCAGGGGGGAGGTTTGCTCCACATAGCCCAGAATTTTGCCGAAATCACCGATGCCGGCGGCGGCCAGGGTTTTGATGGGGCCCGCAGAAATACCGTTGACCCGAATGCCCTTGGGTCCCAAACTTTGCGCCAGATAACGGACATTGGCTTCGAGACTGGCCTTGGCCAGTCCCATGACATTGTAGTTTTGTACGGAACGCTCGGCGCCCAGATAGGTCAGCGTCAGCAGGGCGCCCTGACGACCGGCCATGAGGGGCGCGCCGGCCTTGGCCAGGGCCGAAAAACTATAGGAACTGATGTCATGGGCGATGCGGAAGTTTTCCCGGGTCACGGAATCCAGAAAAGTACCGCTGAGGGCTTCGCGCGGGGCAAAGGCAATGGAGTGAACGATGCCGTCCAGTCCGTCCCAGCGTTGCCCCAGCGAATGGAAGAGGGCCTCGATTTGATCGTCCTGCGCCACATCACAGGGATAAATCGCACTTACCCCCAATTCCGTGGCCAGTTTCTCCACTCGCCCGCGCACCGCGTCACCTTGATAGGTGAGCGCCAACTGGGCGCCTTCCCTTTGCATGGCCTGGGCGATTCCCCAAGCGATGGAACGATTGCTCAACAATCCGGTGATGAGTATGTTCTTGTTTGCCAAAAATCCCATGGGTCGCTCTCCTATGTCAGGGCGTCATGATAAACCATTCCCTTCGGAAAGGCGCAGTCGGACGCGATAGAATGGCGGATGGCGAAGATGAGACCCGGCATGGGGCAATGGGTGGGTTTTGCAGGGATGATCGAGAGGAAAGGGTATGAAAGAGGGCGGCGGATGAAGGTGAAAAGCGTGTGGGTGCTTTGGCTGGCCCTGTGGATGTCCCCGCTGCAGGCCCAGGAAAAGGTTCTGCATGTGGCGTTTTCTGCCTCTGAAACGGGGTTCGATCCGGTCCAGACTTCTGACCTCAATACGGCAGCCGTCGAACAGCAACTGTTTGAATCGTTGCTGACTTATGATTACCTGGCACGACCTGCCAAACTGGTTCCCCGTCTGGCAGCCACCATGCCCAGCGTGAGCGGGCAGGGGCGCATCTGGACCTTTACCCTGAAAAAAGGCGTGTATTTTTCCCCCGATCCGGTTTTTCAGGGTAGAAAGCGGGAAGTGACGGCGGCCGATGTGGTCTATACCCTGATGCGTTTCATGGATCCCAAGAATCGCTCCCCCTACAAGTTTTTGCTGGAAGGAAAAATCGAAGGACTGGATGAGCGAGCAGATCAAGCCCGGGTGACGGGGCATTTTGATTATGACACGCCCGTGGCGGGATTGACGGTACTCGATCCCTGGCATGTGCGCGTGCACCTGAAAACTACCGACTATGATTTTGGGCATGCCATGGCCCAGCCCATGATGGGAATCGTGGCCCGGGAGGTGATCGAGGCGTATGCAGGGGACACGGCATCTCATCCGGTGGGCACCGGACCCTATCGTCTGGGACGGTGGGTGCGCTCAGCGCGCATCGAACTGATCCGTAATCCCAACTACCGCTCTGAAGTCTGGCATTTCTCTCCCGGCAACGATCCGGAGAATCAGCGTGTGGCGGCACAAATGGAAGGAAAAACGTTGCCTCGGATCGATCGGATCGATATTCAGATCATCGAGGAAGCCCAGTCGGCCTGGCTCAGTTTTGGCAAGGGAGAACTGGATATTCTGGGGATTCCGGCCCAGTTTTCTCCCCTGGCGCTGAGCGGGGACCAGTTGCGTCCGGAATGGGTCAGGCGCGGGATTCGTCTGGACCGGATCGTGGAACCCGCCATTGCCTACTATTTCATCAATCAGCAGGACCCCCTGTTGGGCGGCATGACCCCCGCCAGAATCGCTCTGCGGCGCGCCATTTTCTTGGCGATGAATGACGGCGAAATGATGCGGGTCATCGACAAAGGCCAGGCGATTCGGACGACTTATCCGATTCCACCGGGGGTGGCGGGCGCTGACGCCCAGTACCAGAGTTTGCTGAATTATGACCCGGAACTGGCCAATCAACTGCTCGATGCCTATGGATATCGGCGGGACAGAACGGGTTATCGTCTTCAGCCGGATGGAAAACCCTTGGAAGTCCGGTATACGACGGGACTTTCATCACAGGATCGGGAACTGGACGAGGTGATGAAAAAATCCCTGGACCGCATCGGCTTGCGTTTTTCCAGCAACAAACTCAAGTTTCCGGACATCATTCGGGCAGAACGCCAATGTCAGATCCAGTTCCGCTTGTCGGCCTGGATTGCCGATTATCCCGACGGAGACAATTTCATGCAACTCTGGTACGGACCGCATACCCATGAGAATAATGCCAGTTGTTATCAGGACCCGGAATGGGACCGATTGTACGAACAAACCCTCACCTTGCCTGATTCCCCCCGGCGGGATGCCTTGTACCATCGTTTGGCGCGACGCCTGGAACTGTATGGGGTGACCAAGGTCAGTACGTCAGCCTTGCGCAATGTCCTGTCCCAACCCTGGGTACTGGGTTATCGGGCGCATCCCATCTTGCCTTCGGTGTGGAATTACCTGGATGTGGAGGAGCGGCATGAAGCAACCCCTTGACGAGAAAAAAACATGAGCGGATTGCTTTTTCTGGTCCGGCGTCTGGGACAGGCCCTGTTGACTTTACTGGGGGTGATCCTGCTGGTTTTCGTCCTGTTCAATTGGGTGGGGGGGGATCCCGCCCTGATCCTGGCCGGCAAAATGGCCAGCGCGCAGGACCTGGCCAACGTGCGTCACCAACTGGGCCTCGACCGCCCGCTCTGGCAACAGTTTCTGGATTTTGTCGGGCAGGTGTTACGCGGAGATTATGGGGAAAGTTGGGCCACCCATGAGCCTGTCTCCGCCATTTTCCGCTCCCGGTTGGGACCCTCTCTGACGCTTCTGATCCCCATGCTGGTTCTGGAAACCCTGGTGGCCGTTGCAGTGGCCCTGCTGGTGGCGGCGTTGAGGGGTTCCTGGCTGGATCAGGGGGTGCGCATGGTGAGCACGGTGGCCATGTCCGTCAGTTTATTGGTCTACATCATCGTGGGACAATACGTCTTTGCGTATCTGTGGGGATGGTTTCCGGTCAAGGGGTGGAGTGATTCCGTTCTGACCAATCTGCGGGTCTACGCGCTTTTGCCTGTGTTGCTGGGACTTTTTGTGAGTGTCGCCCCCTCGATCCGGCTCTATCGCTCCTTCATACTGGAAGAGATCGATCAGGATTTTGTGCGGACGGCGCGTGCCAAGGGCTTGTCGGAAACGCGCATCCTTTTCGTGCATGTTCTGCGCAATGCAGCCATTCCCATCGTCACCAATGTTCTGATGGGACTGCCCGGATTGTTGACCGGCGCTTTTCTGCTGGAACGGTTTTTTGCCATTCCCGGCATCGGACGGGAAATCATTCTGGCCGTGGAGCGCAGTGATTTCCCCTTGATCAAGGCGATCACCGTGTATGTGGCCATGGCCACCCTGGCAGTCAACTTGCTGGGGGATCTGTGTTACCGTTGGCTGGATCCCCGGGTACGTCTGGAGTAGGACGGAAGGATGGCTAAAATTTATTCACTGAAGCGTTCGGAGAATGCCTGGAACCTCGCCCTGCGCCGTTTATGGCGCGACCCGGTGGGACGTTTTTCCCTGGGCGTGGTGATGGGTTATCTGGTGCTGGTAGGGATGGTGCTGGCCGGGTGGCTGGGTGCGCGCTGGAATGACCCGGTGGCCGTCAATTACGCACCTCCGACATGGTGTGCCTCTGCCGCAAATCGGGTGACCCGGCCGGCTGGGGAGGCCTGGGATCGTCGTTCGGTCATTCCTTTGTATGGTTGGACCGATCCGCTCGAACCGATCTGGAGCGAAGCGCGGGCCGCGGCGCAACGGATCCAGCCCGAGCCTGTGTCGTATCGCCTGACCCTGTTTTTCGGGGCGGATAAATGGGGACGGGATGTGGGGCAAAAGGTGCTCAAGGGGACCCAGACCTCGGTTTGGGTAGGACTGGTCGCAGCTTTTGTGGCCACGTTCATCGGGACCGTCCTGGGGGCTCTGGCGGGTTATTACGGGCGGTGGGTCGATGACCTGTTGAATGGCTTTTATGGGGTATTGACCTCCATTCCTTACCTGTTGCTGGTTTTTGCGGTCGCTGCCGTATTTCAGCAGAAGGGGGTGGGCACCCTCATCCTGATTCTTGGCCTGACGGGGTGGACGGGGGTCTTTCGCCTGGTCCGGGCCGAATATCTGAAGCACCGCACCCGGGAATATGTACTGGCTGCCGGCGCGTTGGGCGCTTCCCATGGGCGGCGCGTGTGGGTCCATATCCTGCCCAATGTCAGCCATGTGATTTTGGTTCAGTTTTCCCAGAATCTGGTGGGGTTCATCAAATCGGAAGTGATTCTCAGTTTCCTGGGGTTTGGCGTCCCCGTCAGTTCGGTGTCCTGGGGCAGCATGTTGAACGAGGCGCAGAATGAACTGATTCTGGGTAAATGGTGGCAGTTGGGGGTTACCACGGTGGCCATGGCCATTTTTGTCACCGCCTCGAGTTTGCTGACCGATGCTTTGCGGGATGCGCTCGATCCGAGGTTGAATTCGTGAAATCCTTGCCTTTGCTGGAGGTGCGTGACCTCGAGGTGGCGTTTCGCCAGGCCGGAGAGGTTCCCCTGGCAGCGGTGCGCGGCGTGGATTTTACCGTGCCCCACTGCGCCACCGTCGCTTTGGTGGGGGAGTCGGGGAGTGGAAAATCGGTGACTGCGCTCTCCATTCTGCGCCTCCTCCCGGAATCCCATGCCCATCTCCATGAGCGCAGTCGCATCTTGTGGGAAGGGCGCAATCTTCTGGAGTTTTCACCTCAAGCCATGCGGACCCTGCGCAGACATTCCCTGGGGATGATCTTTCAGGACCCCCTGGGTGCGCTCAACCCGGTATTCACCATCGGGATGCAACTGGGCGAATCCGTGCGCCGCGCGGAAGGGATGGGGTCCGCGCGGCAGGTACGTCGACGCTCCCTCGAACTTCTGGCGCAGGTGGGCATTGCAAACCCTGCGGCGCGACTGTCCGCCTATCCCCACCAACTGTCCGGGGGGCAACAGCAACGAGTCATGATTGCCATGGCGATCAGTACCCATCCCCAATTGCTGATTGCCGATGAACCGACCACTGCCCTGGATGTGACCGTGCAACGTCAGATCATGACCCTGTTGCGGGAACTGCAACGCGAACTGTCCATGGCCATCCTGTTCATCACCCATGATCTGGCGCTGGTGGGAGAAATTGCCGATGAGGTGGTGGTGATGCGCCAGGGACGGGTGGTGGAGCAGGGGCGCTGTTCCGAGGTGCTGGTGACCCCTCGCCATGACTATACCCGGGCGCTGCTGACCTGTCGTCCTACCCTGGGCAATCTACCTGCGCGTTTGCCCATGATCGATGACCAGGGAAATTTGATGCCTGCCCGGGATTCTTCCGCTCCCCGCTCTCCGGAACCGTTATCGGTGGCGCTGGAAGTGGAGGGAGTCAGCAAGTCCTTCGTGGTGCAGGGAGCGGGCTGGCGACGTGCTCGTTTTCAAGCTCTGGAACCCCTGGGATTTGTCTTGAAAACCGGGCGTACCTTGGGCGTGGTGGGCGAATCCGGTTCCGGCAAATCCACCCTGGCGCGGATGGTGGCCGGCATCCTGGCCCCCGACACGGGTCGGATTCATTTCCCCGGGGCGGGAGTTCCCGGCAGAAGCGGAAGGGCAACCCAGGTGCAGATGGTGTTTCAGAATCCCTTTGCTTCCCTCAATCCGCGTTTTACCATCGCCCAATTGCTGACCGAACCCCTCATGCTCCAGGGACCGGGTTCCCATGCGGACGAACGACTGGCATTGGCGGTGCGCTGGTTGGAGCGCGTGGGGCTGAACGAACGGGCATTGAATCGCTACCCTCATGAGTTCTCTGGAGGGCAACGCCAACGGATTGCGATTGCGCGTTGTCTGACCGTGAATCCGCGCGTGCTGATCTGTGACGAATCCGTTTCCGCCCTGGATGTGTCGGTTCAGGCTCAGGTGTTGAATCTGTTGCGGGATTTACAGGATGAACTGGACCTCAGCCTCCTGTTCATTTCCCATGACCTCGCCGTGGTTCGGTTCATGGCCGATGAAATCCTGGTCCTGTACGCCGGGCAGGTCGTGGAGCGGGGAAAAGCGGAAGATGTCTATGCGCGCCCACGACACCCCTATACCCGGCAGTTGCTCAAAGCCATCCCTCAGGGTATTCCGCTCTCCTCTCAAGGGGAGGAATGAGGCGGAGAGGCGGTTGGGTGATGGGTTTTGTGAAGGGCAGAATGCGTTCGGACGGGAGTGTTGCGGGCCGATTTTGAGTGGCTCTTGCTGGGGAGGGCATGCGCCCGATTGGTTTTTTTGCGGGCCCGTCGTTCATGCGCGGGAGGATGCTTCGTCGGCAGCGTGGAGAGTTCGGCTTCCGGAGGGCTGGCAGGAAGGTCGGGGGTGGGCGCTGGGGGAGCGGTTTCTGCGGTTTTTGAAAAGGGGACCAGAATGACCCCGCCACTGGCAATCCTGCGGTTGGACGCAATGCCGTTGATGCGTTTCAATTCTTCACCGCTCATCCCGTATTCGTGGGCCACATGATCGATGGCTTCGCCCCGTTGCAACTGGCGGGTTTGCCAGGATACCAGGGTGATGTCCGGGTCATCCAGGCGCGCGATGAAAGAATTGGCTGCGGACACAGGGACCAGGATCGTCGTGTTCCGACTGGAATCGAGTTGAATCAGGGGGCGATTGAACCCGGGGTTCAACATCAGAAAATCCTCTTCGCTCAGTCCCGCCAGTTGAGCGGCTACTTTGGTGTCCAGTCTCTTGTGGGTAGTAATGGCAGAAAAGTAAGGCTCATCGGGAATGGGGGGAAGAATGAGACCGTAATGTTCCGGAGACAGGACGATGGCTTTGGCAGCCAGAAGACGCGGGATGTAATTACGGGTTTCATCGGATAAATTGAGGTGACCAAAGTCGATAGGCAACTGGCGCGCCCGATTGTAGGCGATTTCGCGGCGAATTTTCCCCTCCCCGCAATTGTAGGCTGCCAGTGCCAGGTCCCAGGAGTGAAACTCGTCATACAGGCGCTGGAGGTAATCCAGGGCGCTGTATGTGGTCGCGACCACATCCTTCTGTCCGTCGTACCACCAATCCTTGTGCAAACCGAAGAGACGGGCGGTAGAGGGGATGAACTGCCATATGCCCGAGGCCTGGCTGCGTGACAGGGCGTGGGGATTGTAGGCGCTTTCCACCACGGGGAGAAGCGCGATTTCGGTGGGCATGCCACGGCGCTGTACTTCGTCGACAATGAAATACAGATACATCCGACTGCGGTTGAGGGTTCTTTCCACATAATCCGGGCGGGCGGCAAACCAGGCGATATGTTTGGCGATCAGTCGGTCATCCCGCTCATCTGTCAGGTCGGGCAGGGCGAATCCACTGCGGATCCGGTCCCAGACCTCCCCCGGCGGGGCCTGATCACTGGCTTGAGGCGGTAATTCTGGATCGAGGGGCAGATCGAGGTCATCCAGGTCGGGAGTCTGTGGGGCCTCTTCGCCCAGGGTGGGCGAGGGCGCAGAAGCGTGGGGTGGGTCCTGGGCCCAGCCCAGCCCCATCCAGCACAAGAAAGTCAAAAGCCCCAGTATTCTGGTCAGCACTGGTTCTTCCAGGTGCGTAACACGGTGAAGCGGGTCAATGGGTCGTTGCCCACGGGGGATCCCAGGTAATGATCCAGCGCCGGGGTCAGGGCGGGATCGGCGCTGCGCAGAAAAGGATTGGCCCGTCGTTCCCGACCGATCCGGCTGGGCAGGGTGGGTTCTCCCCGTTTGCGTTGAGCCCGGGCCTCTTTTGCCCAATTCTGAAGTTCCGGATTGTGCGGGTCTGCCCTCAAGGCGAAGTCCAGGTTACTCACCGTGTATTCATGGGCGCAGTAGACAGCGGTTTCGTCGGGCAGGGCAGCCAGTCGCTCCAGGGAGCGAAGCATCTGGGCGGGCGTCCCTTCAAAGATTCGACCGCAGCCGGCGGCAAACAGGGTATCGCCACAAAAGAGACAATCCTGACCTACATAGGCCACATGTCCCAGGGTATGTCCGGGAACTTCCAGCACGGTCAGGGTCAAATCCAGGGAGGTCAGGGTGATTTCGTCTCCTGTGCGAAGGGGGTGGGTCGTGCCCGGGATGGGTTCCCCCGCAGGGCCGTAAACCGTCAGGTCGGGAAAGCGGGCACGCAATTCCATCACCCCGCCGCAATGATCGGCGTGGTGATGGGTGAGCAGGATGCCCTCCAGTTCCCAATGTCCCCTTCCGAGAGTGGTCAGGACGGGGGCGGCGTCTCCGGGGTCGACCACCCAGGCCTTGCGGTCATTGTGGATCAACCACAGGTAATTGTCGGCGAAGGCGGAGATCGGAACGATAGAAAAAGATTTAGGCATTTTCCACAAAGAGACAGATTTGGACTACAATTTTGTCATGGAACAGAAAAACCTGCACGCTTGGCTCGAGACTCCGCTGGGACAGTACGTCCTCCGGATGGAGCAGGACATGCTGGATGAGGCGGTGGCGAACCTCTTCGGCTTCAATGCGCTGCAGATCAGTTGGCCGCACCTGGATGGGTTGCGGACCAACCGGATTCCGCATCATATGACGTTGAGCGCCCGTCCGGGCGGGACCATCCAGGCCGAACCCTGTGCCCTGCCGCTTGCTTCCCAGAGCCTGGATCTCGTGGTCATGCCCCATGCTCTGGAATTTACGGAACATCCTCATGCCCTGCTGCGGGAGGTGGATCGGGTCATGCGCCCCGAGGGGCGGTTGGTCATCGTGGGTTTCAATCCCCACAGTTTGTGGGGCGTGCGCCAGTTGTTCACCCTGAACCGACGGGTATCCCCATGGTCGGGACGTTTCATCAGTATCTCGCGTCTCAAGGATTGGCTGGCCCTGTTGAGTTTCGATATGGATGGTGGGCGATTTGGCGCCTATGCCCCGCCTTTTACCAGCGCTCGCTGGCTGCATCGTTTCCGGTTCATGGAACTGGCGGGCGATCGCTGGTGGGGGGTGGGCGGAGGCATTTATCTGCTGCAGGCAGTCAAGCGCGTGCACGCCCTGCGCCTGATCACGCCCCGCTGGCAACCTCAAAACAGGGTGGAACCTTCCCTGGCTGCCGCAGTGCGGAGCGGGGGGGTACGCCGGCAAGGAGTTCAACCCTCTGCGAAGGATAACGTGGTCCCCCTGCTGCCCCGTCCCAAAGCCGTGCCGGTATCGCCCCAGTCATGAGTGTGGTGCGGATCTATACGGACGGGGCCTGCAGTGGCAACCCCGGACCGGGGGGCTGGGGCGTCTGGTTGCACAGTTCGGGGGGAGAGCGCGAACTCTGGGGGGGGGTTGCGCAAACCACCAATAATCGTATGGAACTGCAGGCGGTCATCGAAGGATTGGCCGCCTTGACGAGGCCCTGCCAGGTGGAACTGTATACGGATTCCCAATATGTCCAGAAAGGCATCCAGGAATGGATTCATGCCTGGCGCCGCAATGGTTGGCTCACTTCTGCCCGCAAGCCGGTGCGGAACGCCGATTTATGGCAGACACTCTGGGAGGCGACCCAGCGTCACCAGATTTCCTGGCACTGGGTCAAAGGTCATGCAGGGGATCTGGGCAACGAGCGGGCCGATGCGTTGGCGCGGCGCGGCCTGGAAGAAAAGGGGCGGGTATGCGCTGGGTGATGCTCGACACCGAGACCACCGGGTTGGATCCGCGTCAGGGGCATCGCCTGGTGGAAATCGGGTTGGTGGAAATCGTTGCCCGACGTCGTACGCGCACCTGGCATCACTACCTCAACCCAGGGCGAGACAGTGATCCGGGCGCCCTGGAAAAGCATGGTCTGACGACGGATTTTTTGAAGGACAAACCTCCCTTCGGCGGAGTGGTTGAAAGTCTCATCGAATTTTTGTGCAATCCTCCACAAAGCACGCCACTGAACGGTTTGGTCATCCACAATGCCGCTTTTGATCTGGGGTTTCTCGATCATGAGTTGAGTCTGTTGGGAAGGCCGGCGTTGCTTGCCCATCTGCCGGAGGGGGTGTTGGTGGATTCCCTCAAGGTGGCGCGCGAATTGTTTCCGGGCAAACGCAACAGTCTGGATGCGCTCTGCGAACGGTATGAAATCGATCATGCCCACCGCACGTTCCATGGTGCGCTGCTGGATGCCGAGTTGTTGGGGGAAGTCTACCTGGCCATGACGCGCGGCCAGGAAAATCTGTGGATACCCGAAGAAACTTCCCGGGATGCGCTGCAGATGTCCGGTTACGTCGCCTCGACTTCGGCGCATCGATTGCGCGTACTGCAGGCCACTGAAGCGGAAATGGAGGCTCACCGTAGCCAATTGGAACGAATCGATCAAGCCAGTGGCGGGCGTATGCTGTGGCGGTCCGAGGTGCCCTGAGGGGAAGACAGGGTGGCTTGCAGTAACTGGAGGTAACGCGCCTGGTCCGGCGGGGTCCCCTGGCGTTGGGATTCCCACAGGACCTGCCCCAGACAGTCCAGAAGGCGGTGGCGAGCTTCATGTTCGTCGCGGGTGGTCTGGCACAGGCGCTGAAAAATTGCGCTGATACCCGGGGGGTGATCGATCCCCAGTTGTTCTTCGAGAGCAAGGTGCAGGGACAGATGCAAAAAGGGGTTCATGCCCCCATCCTCCGGGCCCCAGGTGCGTCCCAGCGTTTCTTCGGAAGCCGATTCGAGCAGCGGATGAAATTCCGGGTGGTGTTGAATGACTTCTGCAGCCAGTGCCTCCAGCGGGCTCAGCAAGCGTCCGTTGCGTTGCCCTTGCCAGGTTTCCATAAAAAATTTCCGGACTTCTGCGCGGCTGGGATCAAACATGGATTTTCCCCATGTCACAGAGATCCTGGATCGGGCAGGCACTGCAGCGGGGTGCGCGTGCCTGGCAGACATGTCGACCCTGCAGGATCAACCAGTGATGGGCATGCTGCAGAAAAGGCGCGGGAACGACGCGCAGCAGGGCCTGCTCCACCGCCAGGGGCGTGGTTCCGCGGGCCAGTCCGGTCCGGTTGGCAACCCGAAAGACATGGGTGTCCACGGCGATGGTGGGATGACCGTAGAGGATGTTGAGGACGACATTGGCGGTTTTGCGTCCTACGCCGGGTAAGGCTTCCAGTTCGCCTCGGGTCCCGGGCACCCGTCCCTCATGTCGTTCCACCAGAAGTCTGGCCATTTCAAGGGCATGGCGCGCCTTTGCCCGGTACAGTCCCAAGGTGCGGATGGCTCGTTCAAAGGCCGCCAATCCCAGCGCCAGCAGGTCCTGCGGGGTCTGCAGGGTGGGAAACAGAGGCGCGGTGGCCCGGTTGACTCCCACATCGGTAGACTGGGCCGACAGGAGAACTGCCAGGAGCAACTGAAAAGGGGTATGCCAGACCAGTTCAGTGGCGGGGTGGGGATTGGCGTGCGCCAATCGCTCAAACAACTGTTGGCGTTGGGCAGGAGTCATCGAGCGGGGCAGCGGGTAAAAAGGTAATGCAATTTTCCGGGCAGGGGGAAAGGCAATTTTCACAACCGGTGCACAGTGCGTGCAGGATGGTATGCATCCAGCGTGCGGCACCCACGATGGCTTGTTCGGGACAGGCGCGCAGGCACTTGAAACAACCGATGCAGCGTGTCTCGTCGATCAGTGCGATTTGTCGGCGGGTGGCCAGGGTGGGATTCATGTCGGGCGGTCACTTTCCAGAATCTCGCGGATCAGGTCCGGCCCTCGATAGATCAGGCCGGTGTAGACCTGGACCAACTGGGCGCCGGCGGCCAGCATGGCCTGGGCGCGCGCTGCGCTGGTGATGCCGCCGACACCGATGATGGGCAGAGCCCCGTCCAGCACGTGGGCCAGATGGGCCACCACGGCCAGGGATTGTTCGTGGAGGGGGCTCCCGCTCAATCCCCCGGTTTCCTGCCCATGGGGCAAGTGCAGGACGGAAGCGCGGGTAATCGTGGTATTGGTGGCGATCACCGCATCCATGCGCTCTTCCACCAGAATCTGTGCAATGTCTGTCAGAGCTGCGGGGGTGAGGTCGGGGGCGATCTTGATGGCAATGGGTAAGGGACGTCCCAGCCGTTCCACCCACCGGAGTCGTTCTTCATGAAGGGCGCGCAGGAGCGGGGGCAGGGCCTCGGTTCCCTGCAGTTGGCGCAGGTTTTGGGTATTGGGGGAGGAGATATTGACCGTGACATAATCGGCGTGGGGCGCCACCGCGCTGAGTGCGGACCGATAATCCTCCACTGCGTGTTCCAGGGGAGTATCGAAATTTTTGCCGATATTGATGCCGAGGAGGGCGGACGGGCGCCATTGGCGGACCTGTTCCACCAGTGCGGCCACGCCATGGTTGTTGAACCCCAGGCGGTTGATCAATCCTGCCACGGCGGGGAGGCGAAAGACACGGGGGCGGGGGTTGCCGCTTTGGGGGCGCGGGGTGACCGTACCGACTTCGATGAACCCGACACCGAGGGCGGCAAGACCCCGAAGGTAGGCCCCGTTTTTGTCCAGGCCTGCGGCAATCCCCAGGGGGTTGGCAAAGGTCAGACCCATGACGGTACGCGGGCGGGTGGCGACCAGGTGTCCGGGCTGGACCAGGCCACACCGGGCAGCCCGGTCCAGGGCGGTCAGGGAGAGGATGTGGGCGGTTTCGGGGTCGAGGCGAAACAGCAGGGATCGAGCAATGGGATAGAGCATCAGTGGGGGTCAGCGTATCGGCGAGTCAAGGGATTCAAGGAGTTCAGTGAAAGAGATCCAGGCCCCTGAAACCCTGGCTTCGAGGGGCTGGAAGCGGCTTTTGTACGCCATTTTGGCGCAGGAACGGATCCAGTATCCCAGATAGAGCCAGGGAAGTCCCTGAGTCCGGCATTCCTCGATCTGCCAGAGGATGTTATAGGTACCGTAGGAAGTTCCGGGCATGTCCGGCTCATAGAAGGTGTAAACCGAAGAAAGTCCCTGAGCCAGTTCATCGATCAGGCTGATCATGCGCAGGTGTCCCTTTTCGCGAAATTCCACCAACCGGGTAGGCAGGGAGGATTGTAGCAGGAATTGGCGGTACTGGTCTTCTCCGGTGCGATCCTGGGTGACTTCTCGATGGCGTGCATGCTGGTATCGGGTATAGAGCGAAAAATGCTCCGGTTCGAAACGCAAGGGCAGTGAGCGTGCCTCCAGACCTCGGTGCTGTTTCCACACCCGGCGCTGAACACGCGAGGGGGAAAAGTCCCGTACCCGGATCCGTACGGGAATACAGGCGCGGCAACGGGGACAGTGGGGACGGTAGGTAAAGAGTCCGCTACGGCGAAAACCGTTTTCCACCAGGATGCTGTACAGTTCCTGATCGATCTGGGGGCCGGGGGCCACGACCTGAG
Source organism: Pseudomonadota bacterium (assembly GCA_021832305.1). Taxonomy (GTDB): domain Bacteria; phylum Pseudomonadota; class Gammaproteobacteria; order Burkholderiales; family Ferrovaceae; genus Ferrovum. Next base: position 70,942 of record JAKBLB010000002.1, read on the forward strand.
AGCGTGCGTTCTGCCCCGCCAGATAACTGCAGGGATAACTGGCCGTGACGTAACACTGCACGGGTTGGGTCGGAAGGTCGTAAAGATGCGTCACGGGGACACTCCAGGCGCGTCGTTCACGGGTTTTTGGGCAAAGCACGCAAGAAATCGGTAGCGTTCATGACCCCTAGTATAATACGAGGTTCTGGCCGTGCAAAATCATTGAGAGGGGCGGCGGTAAAATCGTGAAGGAGAGATCGGCATGAGAAGAGGTGGAACGTGATCGGTTCCATGATGGGACGTCCGTTGCTGGTTTCTGCCTTGCTGGAACATGCGGCCCGCTGGCATGGAAAAACCGCCGTGGTTTCCCAACGCGCGCCCGGGGAAGGGGTGAGCCTTGATTGGGCTGGCATCGATCAGCGAGCCCGCCGTCTGGCTCAGGCCCTGATTCGTCTGGGCGTGCGTCCGGGAGATCGGGTCGGGACGCTGGGCTGGAATCATCACCGCCATCTGGAAGCCTATTACGCGATCCCGGGCATCGGGGCGATTTGTCATACCCTCAATCCGCGCCTGTTTCCGGAACAACTGGTCCAAATCCTGCAAGATGCGGAAGACGTGGGTTTGCTGGTGGATTCCGGGCATCTTTCCCTGTTGCCGATCCTTGAAAACCTGGGCGTGCGTCTGCCCTGGGTGATCGTGATGGGCGAACCCGGTGACGCGACTGTGCCGGTCCTGGGGACGTGGTTCGACTATGAAACCCTGCTGGCCGGAGAAAATGGAGGTTTCGACTGGCCTGACTGGCCGGAGGAGCAAGCCGCCGGTCTCTGTTTTACCTCGGGAACCACGGGGCGACCCAAAGGGGTCGCGTACTCCCACCGTTCCACCGTGCTTCACGCCATGAGTGTGGCTTTGCCCGACAGTCTCGGGTTTTCGGCTTGTGATTCGGTATTGCCGGTGGTTCCGCTGTTCCATGCCAATGCCTGGGGATTTCCTCATGCGGCCGCTCTGGTAGGGGCAAAACTGGTGTTGCCCGGCCCCTGGCTGGATGGCGCAACCCTGTATGCCCTGTTGGAGCGCGAAGAGGTCACGATCAGTGCGGGAGTCCCCACGGTGTGGCGGGGTTTGATGACCTTTCTTCAGGCGCAGGGGGTGACATTGCATCATCTGCGCCTGCTCGGGGTGGGAGGAGCGGCTTGCCCTTCGACGCTGGTGCGTTATTTCGAGCGTGAACAGAAAGTGACGGTGCGGCCGGGGTGGGGAATGACGGAAACCAGTCCGGTGGCGGCGCTCATGAGCCCCAAACGGGCACAGACAGGGTTATCCGGTGAGGCGCGCTGGCGCTGGTTGGATAAGGCGGGGCGTCCTCCCTTTGGTGTGGATATGCGGTTGGTGGACAGTGAGGGGCGGGAAGTGATCCGGGATGGAATGACCTCCGGTCATCTGGAGGTGCGCGGCCCGTGGATTTGTGAATACTACTGGAAAGAGGCACGGGGGACGGGGCGGGCCTGGTTTCCGACCGGCGATGTGGCCACTCTGGATGAAGAGGGATTCCTGCAGATTACGGATCGTGTCAAGGATTTGATCAAGAGTGGGGGAGAATGGATCAGTTCGGTTCAGGTGGAACAGGCGGCCTTACTTCATCCTGCCCTGCGGGAAGCGGCGGTGATCGGATTCCCTGACCCGCATTGGGGGGAACGACCGCTGTTGATCATGGTGCTGGAAGCGGGAAAGGCGGTGGAGGAAAAAGAATTACGACGACACCTGGCCCGGCATGTGGCGCGCTGGTGGGTGCCCGATCGCTTTCTGACCGTGGACGGTCTGCCTTATACCGCTACGGGCAAGGTGGACAAGGTGGCTTTGCGCCAGCGTCATGGCGGATGTGGGGTTGATTTGCCCGGGGTTCGGACATAAAAAAGACCAGATTCGACCGCGTGGGCGGAAGAAACCTGGTCCAAATGACTACGGGGCATTCAAGCCCCGTTCACGCACCTAGGCGTTTTGAATGTTTGAGGCTTGCTTTCCCTTGGGTCCCTGGGTGACATCGAAGGAGACTTTCTGACCTTCCTTCAGGGTTTTGAACCCGCCCATCTGGATGGCGGAAAAATGCGCGAAGAGATCTTCGCTTCCGTCATCGGGGGTGATGAAACCGTAACCTTTAGAATCGTTGAACCACTTGACTGTACCTGTTGCCATGTTTGCTTTCCTGTTGATGATTTGGGCCTTAAAACCCGGATAAGGTTTGAGTTTCAAGGCCAGCAAACGGCAAAACCGGTGATGCAGACAACTTGGAACCAAACTCCAGTTGCACTTTTACGCGAGTTTGGGTCTGATCGTCAAGAGGGAATCCGGGTTTTTTTGGGAAAAAGGTCGGTTTTGTATAAAAAATGATCAGAAATGGATTTTTTGAGTAAAGGGGTTGCGAAAATTCTTGAAAAGTTTAGACTGAAACCATATCTTCGAAGGCAGTGGGAAGGGGAGATCGGGGGCGGTGAGTTTCCTCACGGTTGACTGGATCCGGTGGGGGGGAGATGAGTCGGGAATTGACAACGGTGCTGGAAAGAAGGGAGATCCGGGCGAATCCGCCACCGCTCTTCGATGTCCTGTTGCTGAATGACGATTACACCCCCATGGAATTTGTGGTGGACGTGCTCGGACGGGTGTTCGGTCTGGGGCAGGAGGCGGCAGTACGGGTCATGTTGCAGGTTCATACGGAGGGTCGTGGACTCTGTGGCACTTATCCGCACGATATTGCCGCAACGCGGGTGGCGCGCGTCGTCACTCTGGCGCGCGCAGCGCAACATCCTTTGCAATGTATCATGGAGGAACGAGGATCATGATTGCCCAAGAACTGGAAGTCAGTCTACACATGGCCTTCGTGGACGCACGTCAGAAGCGCCACGAGTTTATCACTGTGGAGCATCTGTTGTTGTCCCTGACGGAAAATGCCGCCGCACTGGAGGTATTGCAGGCCTGTGGTGCCGATGTCGGGGGGTTGCGCGAAAAGTTGAGCACGTTCATCCAGGAAAACAATCCTCAGACCGGGGGAACCGGGACAGTGGATACCCAGCCCACGCTGGGCTTTCAGCGGGTCATTCAGCGCGCTATCCTGCATGTTCAATCCTCGGGAAAAAAGGAGGTGACCGGTGCCAACGTTCTGGTGGCCATCTGCGGGGAAAAGGATTCCCATGCCGTGTTTTTCCTCAACCAGCAGGGCATTACCCGTCTGGACATGGTGAACTTCATGATTCACGGCGTGAGCAAGGTGAAGAGTTCCGCGTCTCTCCAAAAAGAAGAGGCAACCGCCGATGGAGAGAGCGAGGTAGTCGCCGGACGGGAATTACAAAACTTCACAGTTGATCTCAATGCGCAGGTGGTTGCGGGAAAAATCGACCCCCTCATTGGACGGGATCGGGAAGTGGAGCGAGTCGTCCAGATCCTGTGCCGCCGCCGCAAGAACAATCCTCTCCTGGTGGGAGAAGCCGGGGTGGGTAAAACCGCCATCGCCGAAGGACTGGCCTCGCGCATCGTGGGCGGGGAAGTCCCCGAAATTCTCAAGTCTGCCACGGTTTACAGCCTCGACATGGGGGCTTTGCTGGCGGGGACCAAATACCGGGGGGATTTCGAACAACGGCTCAAGGCGGTGCTCAGACAGTTGAAGGAAGACCCCCACAGCATCCTGTTCGTTGACGAGATTCATACGCTGATCGGCGCAGGCGCCTCTTCAGGAGGGACTCTGGATGCTTCCAACCTGCTGAAGCCTGCGCTTTCGAGGGGGAATCTGCGCTGCATCGGTGCGACGACCTACACCGAGTTTCGCGGTGTTTTCGAGAAGGATCATGCCTTGGCCCGGCGGTTCCAGAAGGTGGATGTGAGCGAGCCCTCCGTGGAGGATACGGTGCAGATCCTGCGCGGGTTGAAGTCTCGTTTCGAGGTCCACCACGGGGTTCGCTACAGTGATGCGGCCATCACCAGTGCGGCGGAACTGGCGGCCCGTTTCATCAACGATCGTCATCTGCCGGACAAGGCCATCGATGTGATCGACGAGGCGGGGGCGGCGCAACGCATTCTCCCCAAGTCCCGGCAACGCAAGTGGATCGGCAAGGCGGAAATCGAGGATATCGTGGCCAAGATTGCCCGTATTCCCGTGCACAACATCACCCGTTCCGACCGCACCGCGCTCAAGACGCTGGATCGCGACCTGAAAGCGGTGGTCTTTGGTCAGGATCGGGCCATCGATGCCTTGAGTGCCGCCATCAAAATGGCGCGTAGTGGGTTGGGGAATCCCCAAAAACCCGTGGGTTCTTTTCTGTTTTCCGGACCGACGGGGGTGGGCAAGACGGAAGTGGCTCGCCAACTGGCTTATGTCCTGAAAGTGGAACTGATCCGTTTCGACATGTCCGAGTACATGGAGCCCCATGCCGTCTCCCGTCTCATTGGCGCGCCACCGGGATATGTGGGGTTCGACCAGGGGGGGTTGTTGACGGAAGCCATCACCAAAAACCCGTACTCGGTCCTGTTGCTGGACGAAATTGAAAAAGCGCACCCCTCCATCACCAACATACTGCTTCAGGTGATGGACCATGGAACTTTGACGGACAACAATGGGCGCAAGGCAGATTTTCGGAATACCATTCTGATCATGACCACCAATGCGGGGGCCGAGGCCCTGACCCGTACCAGCATCGGTTTCATGAGCGCACAAACCCAGGGCGGGCAGGGCGAGGAAGAAAAGGAGATCAAGCGCCTGTTTTCTCCCGAATTTCGCAATCGGCTGGATGCGCGAATCTCCTTCGCGGCTCTGGACAGCGACATCATTCTGCGGGTGGTGGACAAGTTCCTCATGCAACTCGAGTCCCAATTGCATGAAAAACGTGTGGAAGCCACCTTCACCGAACGCTTGCGGGCCTATTTGGCGCGCCAGGGCTTCGATCCCCTGATGGGCGCGCGTCCCATGGCGCGCTTGATACAGGATACGATCCGGCGCGCCCTGGCGGACGAATTGCTGTTCGGGCGTCTGGCTCAGGGAGGGAAGGTGGTGGTGGATCTGAACGAGGAAAACAAGATTCGACTCGAGTTTGAAGAAAACCTGGCTGAAAGCGTGCATTGACCCGTTAAAAACCTTCCTCCCCCCGCAGTCTGGCCTTTATAATGGCCCCACCAAGTCTAACGGGGGGAGGGGTTTATGGATCCATTTTCTGATGCTGAAGAGTTGGCGCGCATGGATGCGTGGTGGCGGGCCGCCAACTACCTGTCCGTGGGTCAAATCTATCTGAAGGACAACCCGCTACTCGAGCGTCCGCTGACGCTGGAGGACATCAAACCCCGTCTGCTGGGGCACTGGGGGACGACGCCCGGACTCAATTTCATCTACGTTCACATGAATCGGGTCATTCTGGCGCGGGACCTGTCCATGATCTACCTGGCGGGACCGGGTCACGGCGGACCGGGAATGGTGGCCAACACCTGGCTGGAAGGCACCTACAGCGAAATTTATCCGCAGGTTTCCCGGGACCGGGCGGGGATGCGCCGCCTGTTCAGGCAGTTCTCCTTTCCGGGCGGGATCCCCAGTCATGTGGCGCCGGAAACGCCCGGTTCGATCCATGAGGGCGGGGAGTTGGGGTATGCCCTTTCTCATGCCTACGGGGCCGTGTTTGACAATCCGGACCTGATCGCCTGCTGTGTGATAGGGGATGGGGAAGCCGAGACCGGGCCCATGGCCGCCTCCTGGCATTCCAATAAATTTCTCGATCCGCGCCGGGATGGGGCTGTGCTGCCGATCCTGCATCTGAACGGTTACAAGATCGCCAATCCCACGATATTGGGGCGGATGCCCGAGGAAGAAGTGACAGCCCTGTTCCAGGGCTATGGTTACCAACCTCACTGGGTGTCGGGCGATGATCCCATGACCATGCATGCGCAGATGCGCGCTACGCTGAACCAGGTGCTGGATGACATCCGGGAGATACAACGGGTCGCTCGTTCGGGACGGGGAGCGATCCTCCGGACGCATTGGCCCATGATCATCCTGCGCAGTCCGAAGGGGTGGACCGGTCCAAAGACCGTGGATGGACAGAAAACCGAAGGGTTCTGGCGCGCGCATCAGGTTCCCTTGTCTGAACTGCGCTCACGCCCCGACCATCTCCAACTTCTGGAAGACTGGATGCGTTCTTACCGCCCTCAGGAACTGTTTGATGCCGAGGGACATCTGCGTCCCTCCCTGGCGGCCCTGGCCCCTCTGGGTACGCGCCGTATGAGCGCCAATCCGCACGCCAATGGGGGGCTTTTGCGGCGCGATCTGGTCTTGTCCGATTGGCGCACCCATGCCCTGTCGGTACCCCAGGCAGGACAACAGGAAGCCGAAGCAACCCGGATCATGGGGCGTTTTCTGAGGGATGTCATGGCTTCCAATCAAGACAACTTCCGTTTGTTCGGCCCGGATGAAACGGCGTCCAATCGCCTGAATGCCGTATTTGAAGTGACGGACCGGACCTGGGAACTGCCCGTGCTTCCCGAGGATGACCATCTGGCGGCAGATGGACGGGTCATGGAAATTCTCTCCGAGCACACTTGCCAAGGCTGGCTGGAAGGCTATCTGCTGACGGGGCGCCATGGCGTGTTCTCGTGCTATGAGGCGTTTATCCATCTGGTGGATTCCATGTTCAACCAGCATGCCAAGTGGCTCAAGACCACGGCGCACCTGCCCTGGCGTCCTCCCCTGGCCTCGCTCAATTATCTGTTGACTTCCCATGTCTGGCGCCAGGACCACAATGGGTTTTCCCATCAGGACCCCGGTTTTCTGGATCATGTGGTCAACAAGAAGGCCGATGTCATTCGGGTCTATCTTCCGCCGGATGCCAACACCCTGTTGTGTGTGACCGATCATTGCCTGCGTAGCCTGCATCGGGTCAATGTGATCGTGGCCGGCAAGCAGCCTGCCTTGCAGTGGCTGGATCGGGATGCCGCCGCCGCCCATGTGGCGGCAGGGATCGGCCGGTGGGACTGGGCCAGTTCCGAAGGTAACGGCGTCCCTGATGTGGTCATGGCCTGCTGTGGTGACGTGCCCACTCTGGAGACCCTGGCAGCAGTGGATATTTTGCGCCGCGAATTGCCGGATCTGCGGATACGGGTCGTGAACGTGGTGGACCTGATGACCCTTCAACCCCATGAAGAACATTCCCATGGGCTCTCGGCGCCGGATTTCGAGGCCCTGTTCACGCCCCATTGCCCGGTCATCTTTGCTTTCCATGGCTATCCCTGGCTGATCCATCGTCTCATTTATCGCCATGCCAACAGTGCCCATTTTCATGTGCGCGGGTACAAGGAAGAAGGGACCACCACCACGCCCTTCGACATCACCGTGCTCAATGAGTTGGACCGTTTCCATCTGGTCATGGATGTGCTCGACCGGGTGGCTGTTCCGGCGGAGCGGGGTGCGCTCTTGCGGCAACAGATGGTGGATTATCTGACGGCCCATCGTGCCTATGTGTGCGAGTTTGGTGAAGATCAAGCGGAAATTCAGGAATGGCGGTGGCCCCACTAACTCTTCTGGTTCTCAACAGTGGTTCCTCTTCTTTGCGTGCCACCCTGTTTCGGGGGGGAGAGGGAATCCGTCACTGGCATTTTTCCGGAACCACGGATCACGAAGGCGCGCTTCAGTCCCTGCTGAACGATCTGGAAGGCCAGCGCCCGGATGGCGTGGTTCACCGGCTGGTGCATGGGGGCGCCGTCGCGGAGGGGGCACGGGTGATCGATGGGGTGGAGCGGAGTCGTCTCGAGGCATTGGTGCCTCTGGCCCCGCTTCATCTGCCTGCCAATCTGAGGGGCGTAGACCTCTGCACGGCCTGTTTTCCCGTACCCCAGATCGCCTGTTTCGATACGGCCTTTCATGCCACCTTGCCCGCCCTGGCCATGCGCCTGCCCGTTCCTGCCCGTTTTCATCTGCGCAAATTCGGTTTTCATGGCTTGAGTTATGCTCATCTGGCGCGGCGCCTGCCTGGGGTTCTGGGTCTGCGGCGCGCCCTGGGGAGGATCGTGGGGCTGCATCTCGGACAAGGGGCCAGTGCCTGTCTCCTGCATCACTTGACGTCCGTCGAGACGACCATGGGATATAGCCCGGCGGGAGGGCTGGTGATGGGGACGCGCAGCGGGGATCTGGACCCGGGGGTCATGCTGGCACTGGGGCTGGAGTTGACATGGGATGAACTGGCCCAGGTGGTTTACCATGAGATGGGCTTATGGGCCTTGTCCGGGGGAATCAGCGCCGACATGAAAACCTTGTTGGCGGATGGTCGGGAAGAGGCCCGTTTTGCCGTGGAATTTTTTTGTCGGCGGGTGGCGCAGAGCGTGGGCGCCATGGCCACCCTGTTGGGCGGGCTGGATGCGCTGGTCTTTACCGGCGGCATTGGAGAGCATGCCGGGGCAGTTCGGTCGCTCATCGTGCAGTCCTTGTCTTTTCTCGGGTTTACCCTGGACGAGGGCGCCAATCAGGAAAATGCGCCCTTCATTTCCACGGCGCAGAGTCTTCCCGTCCTGATCATTCCCGCCGACGAGGAAGACCTGATGCGTGAGGTGGCGACACCGCTCTTCACGCTCCGGCACTGAGGCAGGGGCCATGGCCAATCTCCAGGAAATCCGGAGCAAAATCGGGACCGTACAGAATTTGCAGAAGTTGACGCGAGCCATGGAGATGGTGGCGCGTAGCAAGATCGGCAAGATCATGATGCGCATGGAGGCAGCCCGTCCCTTTGGCGAGAAGGTGCGCGTCATTGCGGCCCATATGCACCATGCCCGTCTCGAGTACCACTCTCCCTACCTGACCCAGCGCATGCCCATGAAACGGGTGGGACTGATTCTGGTGACCACCGACAAGGGGATGTGTGGCGGTTTGAATACCCGCTTGTTCCGCCAATTGGGAGAGCATCTGAGGGAATGGAGCCGGAACGGGATGGTACCGGAAGTGTGCGTGATCGGCAATCAGGGGTTGAGTTTCATGCGCCGTCTGGGTTTGCCGGTGGTTGCGCAGGTGGTGGGACTGGGAGACACGCCCCGGATGGAACGACTGGTCGGGCCTCTGGATGTGGTCCTCAAGAAATTTCGGGAAGGTCGGATCGATGGCGTATTCCTGGCCTATTCGCATTTTGTCAACGTGCTGGTTCAGCGCCCCGTGGTGGAAGTCCTGTTGCCGCTCTCGGGTGAGCGACTGGGCGCGCCGACGGGAGCCTGGGACTACCTGTACGAACCGGATCCATCGACGGTCGTGGATCGCATGCTGCGCCGCTACCTGGAAACCTTGATCTGGCTGGCGGTGGCCGAGAACATGGCTTCCGAGCAAGGGGCGCGGATGATGGCGATGAAGGCGGCCAGTGACAATGCCCGGGAAGCAATGGAAGACCTTCAGCACCTCTACCACCGTTCCCGTCAGGAACAAATCACCCGCGAACTGGTCGAGATCACCTCCGGGGCGGCAGCGACGGGAGGGGTAGGATGAAGTTGTTCCAGGTGGATATCGTCAGTCTGGAACGATCGGTTTTTTCGGGGCAGGCTTCCTTCGTGGTGATCCCGGGGGAACAGGGCGATTTGGGAATTTTGCCGGGCCATGCTCCGCTCATGGCGGAATTGCGTCCGGGCTGGGTGCGGGTGGATCAGGGAGATCCCGTGGCCGAAGAGCATTTTTATGTTTCCGGTGGCGCGGTGGAGGTCCAGCCGGAACGGGTAACCATCCTGCTCGATTTCGTCCTGGCAGCGCCGGAAGACACCGGCGGGGAAGAGCAGGAGAGGCAGCAGGCCCGGGAGAATTTGTTGCGTGCGCGGGTATCGGCGCTCGAATATGCCCAGATGGAAGCGGCTCTCTACAAGGCCTTGAATGGCTTGCAGAGTGGGCAACATCCCCTGCGGCGCAAGAGAATCCGTTGAAATGGGCGGTCCTGACAGGAAAATCGGGTAAAATCCGGGGTTCTATCCAACCTTTTACCTTCAGTCGAAACGGATCATGAAATCTTCCGCCCTGCGTACGCGTTTTCTGCAGTTCTTTGCCCGGCACGGACATACCATCGTGCCTTCCAGTTCCCTGGTGCCCGCTCATGACCCGACCCTGCTCTTCACCAACTCGGGCATGGTCCAGTTCAAGGATGTCTTTCTCGGCAAGGAACAGCGTCCTTACACGCGCGCCACCAGCAGCCAGCGCAGCGTGCGTGCGGGGGGGAAGCACAATGATCTGGAGAACGTGGGCTATACGGCACGCCACCATACTTTCTTCGAGATGCTGGGCAATTTCAGTTTTGGCGACTATTTCAAACGCGCTGCCATCGGGTATGCCTGGCAGTTTCTGACGGAGGAACTGGGGCTGCCCAAGGAGCGTTTGTGGGTGACGGTCTACCATGACGATGAAGAAGCCGCCACGATCTGGCTCGACGAGATCGGCGTGGATCCCGCCCGTTTTACCCGCATTGCCACGGCAGACAACTTCTGGCAAATGGGCGATACGGGGCCCTGCGGACCCTGCAGCGAAATTTTTTATGATCATGGCCCCGATGTGGCGGGAGGCCCCCCGGGGTCGGCCGAGTCCGAGGGCGATCGGTACATCGAAATCTGGAATCTGGTGTTCATGCAGTTCAATCGCGATGAACAGGGGGTATTGCACCCCTTGCCCCGTCCTTCGGTGGATACGGGAATGGGGCTGGAACGAATTGCGGCGATTTTGCAGGGCGTACACAGCAACTACGAGATCGATCTGTTTCGTGACCTGATTGCGGCGGCCCAACGTCATACGGGGACTTCGGACTCTGCCAGCCAGTCCTTGCGCGTCATTGCGGACCATATCCGGGCCTGTGCCTTTCTGATCGTGGATGGCATCGTTCCGGGAAACGAGGGGCGGGGTTATGTGCTGCGCCGGATCATCCGGCGTGCCATTCGTCATGGTTATCGACTGGGTCAGAAACAGCCCTTCTTTTACCGTTTGGTGGAGGATCTGGTGACGGTGATGGGAGACGCCTATCCCGAACTCGTGGCGGCGCAGGAGCGGGTGAAGGCCGTGCTTCTGCAGGAAGAGGAACGTTTTGCTGAAACGCTCGAGCATGGATTGGCCGTGCTGGATGAGGCGCTGCGTCTGAACGCCGAACATCTCTCCGGCGAGGTGATCTTTCGCCTTGCGGATACCTATGGATTCCCCATGGACCTGACCGCAGACATTGCGCGTGAACGGGGAGCGACGCTGGACCGGGAGGGTTTCGAGCAGGCCATGGCGCAACAACGTGAACGGGCTCGTGCAGCTTCCCGCTTCACGGCACACAGTGGCGTGGATTATGACGGACCCGCGACGACATTTGTCGGATATGACCTGCTCCAGGAGTCGAGCGTGGTGCAGGCTCTCTATCATGAAGGAAGTCCGGTGACACGACTGGAGGCGGGTCAGGAAGGGATCGTGGTGCTCGATCGCACCCCGTTCTACGCCGAAGCAGGGGGGCAAGTGGGGGATCGGGGGCGGCTGGAAGGGAGCACCAGTCATTTCGAGGTGAGCGATACCCAAAAAATCCAGGCCCAGGTTTTTGGTCATCAGGGGCGCCTGCTCGAGGGAACCTTGAGCGTGGGTGACCCCGTGTCGGGACACGTCGACGAAACTGCGCGCCAGCAGGCCGCCCTCAACCATTCGGCCACCCACCTGCTACATGCAGCCTTGCGTGCGGTGTTGGGTAGCCATGTGGCTCAGCGGGGTTCGTTGGTGGATGCCCAGCGCACCCGTTTTGACTTTTCCCATGGCGAATCCTTGACGAACGAGCAGATGCAGGCGGTGGAAACGCTGGTCAACGGTGAGATTCGGCGGAATGTGCCAGTTTCCGTTCGGACGATGAACTACGATGAGGCCCTGCGGCAGGGGGCCATGGCCTTGTTTGGCGAAAAATATGGCGCCGAGGTGCGGGTCATCGGCATGGGCGCGTTTTCCACCGAACTGTGTGGGGGAACGCATGTCACCCGGACGGGGGACCTCGGATTGTTTCGCCTGGTGGCCCAGTCCGGCGTGGCGGCAGGGACCCGGCGCGTGGAGGGGGTAACGGGCGCAGCGGCTTTGCTCTGGACCCAACAGGAACAGCGCCAACTGTACGATCTTGCGCAACGACTCCATGCCACGCCCCAGGAAGCCGCCAAACGCCTGCAGCAACTGCTGGAGCATGGTCAGGCGCGGGAACGGGAATTGACCCGCCTGAAGACGCAGGTCGCGGCGCGGGCCGGGGTGGCCCTGCTCGATCAGGCGCTGGCCGTGGATGGCGTGCGGGTTCTGGCGACCTCTTTGCCCGATACTGATGCCAAAGGCCTCCGTGAGGCCTGGGATGCCCTCAAGGGGCAAGCCGGCTCTGCGGTGATCGTGCTGGCGGCGGTACAGGAAGGACGCGTGGCGATGCTGGCGGGCGTGACCGCCGACCTGATCCCGCGCATCAAGGCCGGGGAACTGGTGGGCTATCTTGCGCAGCAGGTGGGAGGGAAGGGAGGCGGGCGTGCCGACCTGGCCCAGGCCGGAGGGACCCGACCCGAGGCATTACCGGCGGCGTTGGCCTCGGTTCTGCCCTGGGTCGGCGCACGTCTTCAAGGGTCAGCGTGACACCTCGAGGTTGTCGATGAGGCGTGTGCGCCCCAGGCGTGCGGCCCCCAAAACCACCAGGGAACGATCCTCCGGGGTGGGTTCGCTCAGGTCCCGGGCACGGCGCACGACCATATAATCCGTCGACCAGCAGGTGGGATCGAGGGGGCTTCGCTCCAGACTTTCTTGCGGCGTTTTTCCCTGTTTCAAGGCTTCGGCCACGGCCTCGAGGGCTCGGTAGAGTTCGGGAGCGCGCTCCCGTTCCGCCGGACTCAGGTAACTGTTGCGCGAACTGAGCGCCAGACCATCGGGAGCCCGTACCGTTTCAGCCGCCAGGAGCGTGACGGGTAGCGCCAGTTGGCGCACCATGGTGCGCAGAATCAGGGTTTGCTGATAATCCTTCTTGCCGAAGATGGCCACCTGAGGCTGAACCATATGGAACAGTTTCAGGACCACGGTGGCCACCCCCCGAAAATGTCCGGGCCGGAAGGCTCCTTCCAGTTCGTTCTGAAGCGGGGAAGGGTCGACGGTGACACTTTGAGGTTCGGGATACATCTCGTTTTCCGAGGGGGCGAAGACCACGGAGCAACCGACCTGTTCCAAACGGGCGCAGTCTTCCGCCAGGGAGCGCGGATAACGGGAGAAGTCTTCCTGCGGACCGAATTGCAGGGGATTGACGAAAATGCTGGCCACCACGCAGGTGGCCCGAGGCTGGACACGGCGGACCAGGTCGATATGCCCGTCATGGAGGTGTCCCATGGTGGGCACCAGGGCAACCGTGGGTTCTTGGGCGAGACGGTCGCGCAGGGCGCTGAGGGTATGCAGAATATCCATGGAACGTTCAGGAGCGGGTCATAGGGGCAGGGCCATGGGGCCGGGACAGTTGGACAGCAACCGGGCAATGGTGCCCTGTCCGGGGATCACGAGGGTTTCCGGGGCCACGTCGAGCCAGGGCAGGAGCACGAAGGAACGTTGGGCAAGGCGTGGATGAGGGAGGGTCAAATGCGCATTCTGGAGGCATTCCGTCCCATACATCAGGATATCCAGATCCAGGGTGCGCGGCCCATTGGCAAACAGCCGCACCCGTCCATGGGCCTGTTCCAGGCGCAACAATTCAGACAGCAAGGTTTCGGGGTCGAGGGCCGTTTCGATGTGCGCGACGGCATTGATGAAATCCGGCTGATCCGGATGTCCGAAGGGAGGGCTCCGGTACAGGTGCGAACGGGCAATCAGACGGGTCCCGGGGAAAGATCCCAGGCTATCGAGGGCCGACGTGACCTGGTGGACCGGGTCGGCCAGATTGCTGCCCACGCCGATGTACGCCGTGACGGGAGTGAGGTGCCGGGCGGGAAGGGAAGCCGGGTTCATGGGGAACGACGGCGACGCGACCGTGGTTTGCGGGTCTCCTGCACCAGAAGGGAAGTGCGGGTGTCGGGGTCGGCTTCCTGAAAGGTTTGCCACCAAACGCTCAACTCTGGCGTGACATCGCCGCTGGCGGACCGGAGCAACAGAAAATCGTATCCCGCCCGGAAGCGGGGGGTTTCCAGCAGACGGAAAGGGCGCTGACCGTTGCGTTGCTCGAAACGGGGCTGAAGACCCCAAATTTCCTTCATGGTGCCATCGAATCGGTGCGGGATGGGCAGGGTTTTGCGCTGCGCATCGAGGACCGTTTCCATGGCCCCAAACAGGGCGGGATAGAGGGGTTCTCCCTGGGCTTGGCGGGCCTGCCAAAGGGTATGAACCGAAGGCCAGAACAGGGCAGCCAGCAGAAAGCCCGGAGAAACCGTTTTTTTGGCCTGTAACCGTTCGTCGGTATCGTTCAACGCCAGCGTGATGAAACGCGCATGGTCCGGGTTGGATTGCAGGGCGTCGAGATGGGGCAGGATATGGCGATGCAGCCCGAACTGGCGAAGCAGCTCGAGGCAGGTCCGGGCTTGCCCGGACAACAGTAATTTGAGTAATTCATCGAACAGGCGAGATTCGGGAATGGGGGCCAGCAGATCGCCCAGGTCATGCAGGGGAGCGATCAGGGTAGGATCCAGGGTGAAACCCAACTTGGCGCTGAAGCGGATGGCGCGCAGCAAGCGTACCGGATCTTCACGAAACCGGTGGACGGGGTCTCCAATCATGACCAGACGGCGAGCGGCGATGTCTTCGGCTCCGGAGAAATAATCCAGCAGGAGGTTGTGGACCGGATCGTAGAACAATGCGTTGGCGGTGAAGTCGCGGCGGGCAGCATCTTCTTCCAGGGTACCAAAGACATTGTCACGGGTCAGGCGACCATGCTCATCGGTCTGGGAATGATGGTCATGGGGCGCATGGCCCCGAAAGGTGGTGACTTCAACGATTTCATCGTGACAGGGGACATGGATGATCTGGAAGCGCCGTCCGATGATGCGCGAGCGCCGGATCAGGCGCCGGATCTGTTCGGGCGTGGCATTGGTGGCGACATCGAAGTCCTTGGGGGGGTGCTGGAGGAGCAGGTCGCGCACGGCGCCTCCCACCACATAGGCTTGAAAACCGTTTTCCTGGAGGGTCTTGATCACGCGCAAAGCGCAGGGGCTGATGGCCTGGGGGCGCAGGGAGTGCTGCGATGCGGTCAGCGTATGCAATTTTCCGCTACGGCGGGATTTTTTGGGTCCGAAGACCTTGTTCAGAAAACGCCGGATCATGTCAGGATTTCCAATAATAGACGGGCCAACCTCGTTGTCTGGCCAGATCAGAGAGAACGGGGTCGGGATTCACAACCACGGGTTCGCTGGCCCGCTCCAGCAAGGGGAGGTCGTTCTGGGAATCGCTGTAGAATGCAGTTTCCGTAAAGTCCTGCCAGCGGTGGCCCAGATCCGCCAGCCACTCATCCACCCGCGTGATCTTGCCTGCCCGAAAACTGGGGGTGCCCCGTACTTTGCCGGTGAATTGGCCGGCTTCATTCAAGGCAGGTTCGGTGGCAATCAAATGGTCGACTCCGAACAGGGTGGCAATGGGGCCTGTGACAAAACGATTGGTGGCGGTGACGATGGCTACCAGGTGAGCCTGCGCCTTTTCTGCCTGGACGCGTTCGAGCGCCGCCGGACTCACCAGCGGGAGGATGCGTTCGGTCATGAAGCGGTGATGCCACTGATCCAGTTGGGCACGGGGAAAGCGGGCCAGGGGTTCCAGCTGGAAGGCCAAAAACGCGTCGATGTCCAGCGTTCCTGCCTTGTAATCGTCATAAAAGGCCTGGTTTTTGGCTTCATAGTGAACGCGGTCCAGCACCCCTTGAGCAGCCAGAAATCGACCCCATTCAAAATCGCTGTCGCCGGACAGCAGGGTATGGTCTAGATCAAAAAGGGCAAGGCGCATGAAGGTCGGTTCAAGAGTGAGGGGTTCCAAGGATTTCGCGTACCATCGGCAAGGTGATGGTGGCACGGTGCGTGGCCAGGGTCCAGTGATGAAATTCTTTCATGAGCGAAAAAAGATAGTCATTGCGACGCGGGCAATGGGTGAGCAGGTACTGGGCGACTGCCGGGGGAAGCGTGAGTCCAAGGGACTGGGCGTGGGTATGCAGGGCTGTAATTTTTTCTTCATCGTTCAATGGGGAAATTCTCAACACCAACCCCCAGGCCAGACGGGTCTTCAGGTCGGGAAAGAGGGGCAGGCGGGCCGGGGGGCAGGAACCACTGACCAGCAGCCCCAGTCCCTGATCTCGTCGCTCATTATACCGATGAAACAGGTCCAAAGCACCTTCCTTGCCCAAAAGATGCACGTCGTCCACGGCCAGACACGGGTTTTGATCGGGTTCGAAGCGGGTGTCCGGCGTGGTGCGCACAAATTCTTCGGGGCGGACCAGGGCACGCAGGAGATGGGTTTTTCCGGTACCCGACTCTCCCCAGAGATAGATCTGACGTTCTCCTTCGCCCTGTTGCCAGCGTTGTAAGGCGCTCACTACTTCTCCGTTGCTGCCTTTCACAAAATCGTCCAGGCACGGACGCAGATCGGGGGTCAGGTCGAGAATCTGCTGGCGCATCAGACGGCAGTCTCCTTCGCCCACCAGATCCGGTGGAGATGCCGCAACAGGATGCGGGCGACGGCTGAGGTGGGCAAGGCGATCACGATGCCAAAAAACCCCAGCAGTTGACCAAAAGACAGCAAGGCCAGGATGACCATGACCGGGTGTAACCCGATGCGCTCTCCCACCAGACGGGGCGTGATGACCGAGCCCTCCAGCACATGGCCGGCGGCAAATACCCCGCACACGGGAAGCAGCAGGGAAGGGTCCTGGATCAGGGCGGTGAGAACTGCCAGAACAAATCCGATGAAGACCCCCACGTAAGGAATGAAGACCAGCAATCCTGCGGTGATGCCCAAAGCCAGCCCCGAGGACAGTCCTGTGAAATGCAGACCCAGGCCATAGAACGTCGCCATGCAGGTCATGACCAGGATCTGTCCGCGCAGGAACTGGCCCAGTACGGCATCGATTTCATGGGCCAGTTGGCGCAGGGGGGCAGCATTGCGCGGGGGAAGTTTCTGGGCCAGAGTCTGAATCAGACGGTCCCAGTCCTTGAGCAGGTAGAAGGTGACGACGGGAATCAACAACAGGGTCAGGAACAGATGAATCAGTACCGATCCGCCGTGGCGGGCGGACAGGAGCAGGTTCTGGAGGGCGTCACTGATCGATCCCAGGTGTTGTTGCAGTAATTCGCGCCAGGTGCTCAGACTGGTATTCCAGTCGACGCCGAGGTTCCTGGGGAGGTAGGGGATGAGGGCGGCTTGCCAGGCGTCCGTCGTGTTGGGCAAGCGTGCAATCAGTTGCAGGAGGTCATGGGCCAGGAGCGGAAAGAGCAAGACCAGAAACCCCAATCCCAGCCCCAGAAAACTGCCCACGATGACCAGCGCCGCCAGGGGGCGGGGAAACCAGGAACGACTCAGACGGCGAACCAGAGGGTGTCCGAGATAGGCCAGCAGGAGACCGGCCACGAAAGGCGCCAAAATATCGGCCAGGGTATAGATCAGCGCACCCAGTGCAAGCAGGGCAAGCCAAATTTCAGGGCGTTGGGTGAACCTGGGGCGTGACAGGGGCATTTGGGTTAAAATCTGCAGGTGGAAAGAATTCGGAAGTTCCGGTCCATGACTTGACGATTTTAACAGGTCGGCATCCTTCTGGAAGGTATCCGATCCTACTTTGGAGAATTTTTGTGACTGTTTCCAACCCATTCAATGCCGGACTGTCCTATCGGAGTGCCGGGGTGGATATCGATGCGGGCGATGCCCTGGTGGAACGCATCAAGCCGTTTGCCCGGCGTACCCTGCGCCCGGAGGTGGTCAGCGGGATCGGTGGTTTTGCGGCTTTGGTGGAGATCAGCCAGCGGTACAAGGAGCCGGTACTCGTTTCGGGCACCGATGGCGTGGGCACCAAATTGCGTCTGGCTTTCGAGTTGAACCGCCATTCAGAGGTGGGTATCGATCTGGTGGCCATGAGCGTCAATGACATCCTGGTTCAGGGAGCGGAACCCCTGTTTTTTCTGGATTACTTTGCCTGCGGTCGGCTCGATGTGGAACAGGCGGCGACCGTGATCGAAGGGATTGCGCGCGCTTGTGAGGAAGCCGGTTGTGCACTGATCGGGGGGGAAACCGCAGAGATGCCTGATTCCTATCCGGCAGGGGAATATGATCTGGCGGGATTTGCCGTGGGTGTGGCGGAAAAGTCCGCCTTGATCGATGGCTCCACCCTGCAGGCGGGGGATTGCGTCATCGGCGTGGCTTCGAGTGGCGCTCATTCCAACGGTTTTTCCCTGATCCGCAAAATCCTCTCCCGGAGTGGGGCAGACCTGAAGGCTCCTTTTCCCGGGGGGGCGTATGGTACCGCCACGTTGGCCGATGTATTGATGACCCCCACCCGCCTCTATGTAAAACCCGTTCTGGCCCTCATGAAACAGGTGACCCTCAAGGGCATGGCCCATATTACCGGAGGGGGACTGGTGGACAATTTGCCACGGGTGCTCCCTGCAGGACTGGCTGCTCGCCTGGAGCGCGCGCGCTGGCCCCGCACCCCGCTGTTCGAGTGGCTGCAACGTAGCGGTGCCGTGACCGAGGAAGAGATGTTGCGGGTATTCAATTGCGGGGTGGGGTTGACCCTGGTGGTGGACCCTCGGGACGAAAAAGCCGTGCTGGAACATTTTGGAGCCTGGGGTTGGGAGGCCTGGACCATCGGTGAGATCGTGCCGCGCCTCGAGGCCGCGCCAGCGACCTGGGTCGCGTGAGGACCATGGGTGCCGAGCGACGGGTCGTCGTTCTGATCTCCGGCCGAGGATCCAATCTGGGTGCTTTGCTGGAGGCTCGATTGCCGCTGCAGGTGGTGGCCGTCATCAGCCACAGGGCAGAGGCGGAAGGGTTGGGTTTGGCTCTGGCGCGAGGGATCCCCACCCGCGTCATTCCCGCCGGGGCATATGCCGGGCGAACGGACTTTGACCGTGCCCTGCAGCAGGCCATCGATGATTTTACGCCCGATCTGGTGGTGCTGGCGGGTTTCATGCGGATTCTGACGCCGGAATTCGTGGCGCACTACGAGGGGCGCCTGCTCAATATCCATCCCTCCTTGTTGCCCGCTTTCCCGGGGCTGCATACCCATCGTCGGGCCCTTGCGGAGGGGGTGGCGGTGCATGGGTGTACCGTGCATTTCGTCACGTCGGAACTGGATCGCGGACCCATCGTGGCTCAAGGGGTCGTGCCGGTATGGGCGGAGGATGATGAAGCAAGCCTGGCCGCGCGGGTTCTGCACATGGAACATCGGTTGTTTCCCCATGTGTTGCGGGGCTGGGCGGAAAATCGCTGGGTCTTGGGGGCGGACGGTCGAGTCCGGTGGCGCGATGATTCGCAAGAACAAAATTTACGCCTGCTCTGGGCTGGAGCCTCTCGATGACAAAAAATTCTTCTCCCCTGCGGAGATCCGCCCGTCCTTCTCTCCAACCGCCGAAACCGAAGGAAGAAGTGGAAAGTGGCGGGGTGAGGACTCCCCTCTTCGAGGCTCTGGTGGAAGTGCTGCGCATCCTGTTGGCAGGAACCCGTCCGGCGGACCGGGTGCTCCATGATTTTTTTCGTGATCAGTCCCAACTGGGCGTGCGGGATCGCGCCTGGGTCACGGACCATTTTTATGATCTGCTGCGCCACTGGGAATCGGTCACGGCCCTGGCTCCACCCACGGCTCCCCGCCGTCTGGTGCTGGCCAGTCTGCAACGTGGCGGCGGACGCAGTACGCGCGAATTGCAGGGACTATGCCGGGGAGATGAGGAACGGGACTGGTTGGCGGCATTGGCGGCGCAGCGTCTGCCTGATACTCCCTCGGTGCGGGCCCATCTGCCGGAATGGGTCGTGGGTGCGGTGCAGGAAGTCCTGCCGGAAGGCGAGTGGCTGGCGCTTGGGTGGGCTCTGCAGAAATCGGCCCCTCTGGATTTGCGCGTCAATCTGCTCAAGGCCGAGCGACCGGCAGTGTTGGCGGCGTTGGCGGCTGCGGGAATCGTTGCCGAGGCGACGCCTTTGTCTCCCTGGGGTGTGCGGGTGCAGGGACGTCCCCTGCTGAATCGATTGCCCTTGTTCACCGAGGGCTGGGTAGAGATCCAGGATGAGGGCAGTCAGTTGCTGGCCGCTCTGGTGGCTCCCCGGCGCCGTGACATGGTGGTGGATTTTTGTGCCGGATCGGGCGGAAAAGCGTTGCATCTGGCAGCGTTGATGCATAACCAGGGACGTCTTTATGCCTTTGACGTGGCTGCGCGCCGCCTGGAACAACTCAAGCCACGGCTCAAGCGTTCGGGCGTCTCCAATCTCATGCCGGTGGTGATTGCCCGTGAAACCGATGACCGGGTACGGCGTCTCGCCGGCAAGATCGATCGGGTACTGGTGGATGCGCCGTGCAGCGGAATGGGCACCTTGCGCCGCAATCCGGACCTGAAATTACGCCAGACCCCGGAGGGATTGCCGGCGTTGCTCGACAAGCAGCGCAATATCCTGGAAGCCGCGGCCCAACTGGTCAAACCCGGTGGCCGTCTGGTCTATGCCACCTGTAGTCTCCTGCCTGCGGAGAATCAGGTCCAGGCCCAGGAATTCAGCGCACGGCACCCTGAATTCATTCCGCTGGCCGCCTCTCGGGTTTTGGCAGAGCAGGGGATCACCGTGCCCGCTCTGGAGGATCCCTGGTTCCAGCTCTGGCCCCAGCGCCACGGAACCGACGGTTTTTTTGCGGCACTCTGGCAGCGCCAGGAGTAACCGATGGAACCGGCGGGAGAGCCCTTTGCTGATCTGATCGAGTTTTTTCAGTCGCTGAGCCAATACCGGCATATCTGGCAAGTGCCCGTCCTGGGTGCGGCCCTTGCGGTGGGATTCGGGGCTGCCCAGCTCCTGGGGAAACGTCTGGCCCATCAGACGGAAGGCGAAAAACTGAAACGCCTCAAGGGGATTTTATTTGCGGGAAGCAGCGCTGCGGCCCTGATTCTGCTGCGTCACTATTTTGGTCAGGGGCGCCATGCGCCTTTGCTGCATATGGCCCTGGCCCTGGCCCTGGCCTTGGCTGTGGCGCGCATGGGGGTGTATGTCCTGCACTACGGGGTGGGGTCCAAACGGCTGGTTTTTGTCCAGACCCTGTTCCTGCGCCTGGTATGGGTGGTCTTTGCCCTGCATGTCACCGGACTCCTCGATCCGGTACGGGTCTGGTTGGGGGAAACGGACTTCAGCATGGGCGGAACCCGGATGACACTGTGGCAGTTGTTGCAGGGGACCCTGGCCATCGGCCTGTTGGGGGTGGCGGCCTTGTGGCTGGGTTCCTGGTTGGAGCGACGCCTGAGTCGGGCCGAATCCCTGGATCCCCATGTGCGCGTCATCGTGACCAAATTGACGCGGGGTTTCCTGTTCTTTTTTGCGGTGTTGATGGCTTTCCCTCTGGTGGGAATCAACGCCACTTTTCTGTCGGTGCTGGGCGGTGCGCTGGGCGTAGGCCTGGGGTTTGCCCTGCAAAAGGTGGCGAGCAACTATGTGAGCGGGTTCATTCTGCTCATGGATCGTTCCGTGCGCATGGGAGACGTGATCACCGTGGAAGGACGGCAAGGCACGGTGATCCGTCTGGATGCGCGCTGCATCACCCTGTCGGGCACGGATGGAACGGCGTTCATCGTGCCCAATGAAACCTTTTTGACACAGACCATCATCAATCATTCGCGCATGGGGATCGGCGTCTGTCATGGCCTGACCATCGAAGTGTCCTATGAATCGGATCTGGTCGCGGTACAGACCTTGATGGAAGAAGTCGCCCGTCGTCAAAGCCGCATCCTGACCGACCCGGCACCGGGTGCGGTGGTGGGCAAGATGACGGGGCATGGGTTCGAAGTGACCCTGTATTACTGGATACCGGACCCCGGAAAAAGCGACTCGGGGCTGCGCTCCGTTCTGATGCAGGAGATTCGCCAGGGCTTGCGCGCGGCGGGTATCACGGTTCCCCTCCGGGATGGTGCGCAGGCGGTCTTGCCCTGATCTGTTATAATAGGCCCTTTGCCTGCAATTTTTCCTTCTTTGGAGGAGCGCACATGATCTATTCCGGTATGCTGTCCCTGTCCTGGGTGGGCGAGGTGGTCGTTGCCCTGGTGTTGACCCATATCACCATTGCCAGCGTCACCATCTTTCTGCATCGCCATCAGGCCCACCGCGCCCTGGAGTTGGGGCGCGTGGCCAGCCATTTTTTTCGTTTCTGGCTGTGGTTGACCACGGGCATGGTCACCCGGCAATGGGCGGCCATCCACCGCAAACACCACGCCAAATGCGAAACGCCGGAAGATCCCCACAGCCCGCAGGTATTGGGCTTGGCGCGGGTACTGTGGGGAGGGGTGTTCCTCTACGTCAAGGAAAGCCGCAATGCGGAAACCATGGCGCGGTTTGGGCATGGTACCCCCAACGACTGGCTTGAAAACCATGTTTACGCGGCCCATGAACGTCTGGGCGTGACCCTCATGGCGCTGGTGGACATGGCGTTGTTCGGCCTGGTGCCCGGACTGTTGATCTGGCTGGTCCAGATGGTGTGGATTCCTTTCTGGGCGGCGGGCGTCGTGAATGGGGTGGGCCATTTCTGGGGATACCGCAATTTCAATTGCAAGGATGCCAGTACCAATCTCGTTCCCTGGGGAATTTTGATCGGCGGTGAAGAGTTGCACAACAACCATCATACTTTTGCGACCTCGGCCAAACTTTCCCACCACTGGTATGAATTCGATATCGGCTGGATGTATATTCGCATCCTGCAGGCCCTCGGACAGGCTCGGGTCAAGTCGGTGGCCCCCCAGGTGCGATTTGATCAGGCCAAGCGTGAATGTGATCTGGTGACCCTCAATGCCATCATCCGCAACCGTTATGATGTCATGAGACGCTATACCCGGGAACTTGCCACGACCTGTGCGCGAGAACTCCATCATCTCGGGGAATCCGCCAAATTGCCCTCGCTCTCCCGGCGTGAGGTGACCGCCATGGTCGGACGCTGGCTGCACCATCCCGATCACGAATTGCCCGGGGCTGAACGCCACACATTGGCCCAGGCGATGGAAATCAGTCACCCGCTCGGCACGGTGGTTCAAATGCGCCGCGAACTGGAACAGTTATGGACGCGCACCAATGCCAGCGCCGAACAGTTGCTGGAACAGTTGCGCGATTGGTGTCGGCGTGCCGAGGCCAGCGGAATTCAGGAATTGATGGGATTTTCGCGGACCTTGCGGGCCTATGCCTGAGCGTATTATTTATATTTGTTATAACAGTCCAACTTTATATTCTTTGTTTGAATAAAGAGCGCTCGTTAGAATGGTCTTCATTCCGATGAAGTGGAGAAGACGATCATGTACCAATATGATGAAATAGACCAGCGTCTGGTCGAGGAACGGGTAGCCCGTTTTCGGGACCAGACCCGGCGCTTTCTGGCGGGAGAATTGTCTGAAGATGATTTTCGCCCCTTTCGTCTTCAGAACGGTCTGTATATTCAGCGGCATGCGCCCATGTTGCGGGTGGCCATTCCCTACGGTGTGCTGAGCGCTTCCCAGTTGAGGCGCCTGGCCTGGATCGCGCGCACCCATGACCGGGGCGTGGGCCATTTCACCACCCGTCAGAATATTCAGTACAACTGGGTCAAACTGCCCGAAGTTCCGGACATTCTGGCCGCGCTGGCTGAAGTCCAGATGCATGCCACGCAAACCAGCGGGAATTGTGTGCGCAATACCACCACCGACCATTTCGCCGGTGTGGCTGCAGACGAACTGGTCGATCCGCGCGTCACCTGCGAACTGATTCGTCAATGGTCTACCGGGCATCCGGAGTTTGCCTTCTTGCCGCGCAAGTTCAAGATTGCCGTCAATGGGGCGCGCGCAGACCGTGCTGCGACGGGGGTTCATGACATCGGGTTGCAGGCGGTGCAGGATGCAGTGCAGGGTCTGGGGTATCGGGTGCAGGTGGGGGGCGGGTTGGGACGGACCCCCATGGTGGGCGAGGTCGTCCGGGAGTTCCTGCCGGCCCGTCATCTATTGACCTATCTCGATGCCATCCTGCGCGTGTACAACCGCTATGGGCGACGGGACAACAAGTACAAGGCGCGTATCAAAATTCTCGTCAAAGCCATGACCGTGGAGCGTTTTCGGCGGGAAGTGGAAACGGAATGGGAGCACTGGAAGGATGGTCCTGCCACTTTGGTGGAGGAGG
Source organism: Pseudomonadota bacterium (assembly GCA_021832305.1). Lineage (GTDB taxonomy): Bacteria > Pseudomonadota > Gammaproteobacteria > Burkholderiales > Ferrovaceae > Ferrovum. The sequence continues at coordinate 95,186 of JAKBLB010000002.1, forward strand.
AAGTGGCGCGGATCGAAGCGCGGCTCAAGAAACCGGCCTATCGGGTTCTCCCGGCGGGGATTCCGGCTGCGCTGGCCGCGCGTCTGCATCACGATACGGACTTTGCCACCTGGTTCCGCCAGAATCTTCATCCCCACAAGGTGCCGGGGTATACCAACGTCGTCCTGTCTCTCAAAAGCCCGGATCAGCCTCCGGGGGACGCCAGCGCCGCGCAGATGGATGCGATTGCCGACTGGTCGGAACGCTTCGGCTTCGGAGAAATCCGGGTCAGCCACGAGCAGAACCTGATCTTGCCCGATGTGGCCCTGAGCGACCTGCCGGCACTGTACGATGCCCTATGCCCCTGGAAACTGGCGACTCCCAATGTGGGATTGCTCACCAACATCATCGCCTGCCCCGGGGGAGATTACTGCGCCCTGGCCAATGCGCGCTCCCTGCCGTTGGCCCAGGCCCTGCAGGACAAGTTTGCCGACGCGGCCTGGGTGCGTGCCCTGGGTCCCGTCGATCTCAATATTTCCGGGTGCATGAATTCCTGTGGACACCACCATGTGGGTCATATCGGCATTCTGGGCGTGGACAAGCATGGGCGCGAGTACTACCAGATTTCCATTGGCGGGGCGCAGGCGCCGGCACGCCTGGGCAAGGTCATCGGTCCCTCCCTCGCTCCGGAAGAAGTCCCGGATGCCCTCCAGGCCATGCTCGAGGCATACCTGAAACTACGACTGAGCGACGCAGAAAAATTTGTGGATACGGTGGAAAGAGTGGGGATTGTACCTTTCCGTGACGCCGTCTATGCACCCAATCAGGAGGCGGCCTGTGCGTGAAGTCGTGGTGAATCGTCAGATCGTGCCGGATACCTGGGTCCGGTTCAGCCCGGAGCAAAGTGAGGCAGGCGGGGATCGGCTGTATCGTCTCGAGGAATGGCTGGCGGTACGGGCACAGGCCAGGGAGGGGCGGGTCGGGTTATGGGTGGAGACTGACCAGGAGCCGGAGGCTCTGCGCCCCTATCTGCCGGAGGTGGCCCTGATCGCGATCCATATCGACAGTTTTACCGATGGACGGGGACATAGCCTGGGACGCTTGTTGCGCGAGGTTTATGGCTATCGAGGCGAGATTCGGGCGGTGGGCGACGTGATCCAGGATACGGTCAATGAACTGGAACGCTGTGGCTTCAACGGGTTTTCACCCCGACCGGGAGAAACGGCCGACCATCTCCTGCGCGGTCTGGGACTGTTCAGCGAGGCCTATCAAATCTCGGTGGAACGACCCGAGCCCTTGTTTCGGCGGCGGTTGTCCCACCGTTCCGGAGGTTGACATGCCGATTTCCCGAATCGATCAGTTGGAACGAGATTTGCGGGCGTGGTCGTTGCGTACGCCGGCCTTGTCGTTGGCCAGCAGTCTGGGTGCCGAGGACATGGTGATCACCGACCTGATTTGCCGTAAAAATTTGCCGATCCGTATTTTTACCCTGGATACGGGGCGTTTGCCGGAGGCGACCTATCGCCTGTTGGACCGGATTTTCGAGCATTATGGACGACGCATCGAAGTATTCTGGCCCACCCCGGAGGATGTGGAGGCATTGGTCAAGGAACAGGGCGTCAACGGGTTCTATCATGGTTTGGCAGCGCGTCGTGCCTGTTGCGCCGCGCGTAAGGTGAAGCCGCTGGCCCGTGCCCTGTCCGGGCAGCAGGGCTGGATCACCGGGTTGAGGCGGGATCAGTCACCCACGCGTGGTGATCTCGTCACTGAAACCTGGGACGAAGGGCATCGATTGATGAAATACAGTCCCTTGTTGGACTGGAGTCGGGAAGAGGTCTGGGCTGTACTGGAAGAATACCGGGTGCCCTATAACGCATTGCATGACCAGCACTATGCCAGCATCGGTTGTGCTCCCTGTACGCGCGCGATCCAGCCGGGGGAGGATGAGCGGGCCGGACGGTGGTGGTGGGAATCTTCCGACAGCAAGGAATGTGGATTACATGTGGCCTCGGAAGCAGAAAAGGCCACCCAGGCATCATGAAAGGAGAAAGCGGTTCCATGAAGTCACCCCAAGCAGCAACACTTACTTCCCTCACTTCGTCCGGCGGTGGCGCCTGGGCGCCCTGGGATCATCTCGACCGGCTGGAGTCGGAAGCCATTCATATCCTGCGTGAAGTGGTGGCTCAATGCACCCGCCCGGTCCTCCTCTTTTCGGGAGGCAAGGATTCCATGGTGCTCCTGCATCTGGCGCGCAAGGCCTTTCACCCTCAGCGCATTCCCTTCCCATTGATGCATGTGGATACCGGGCATAATTTTCCGGAAGTCATCGTCTTTCGCGATCAGGTCGTCAAAAGTTTGGGGGCGGACCTGATCGTGCGCTCGGTGGAAGAGTCCATTCGGCAGGGCCGTGCACGTGTGCGCTTCGAGTCGGACAGCCGGAATGCGTTGCAGGCGGTCACCCTGGTGGATGCCATCCATGAGTTCGGATTCGATGCCTGCCTGGGGGGGGCTCGTCGGGATGAGGAAAAGGCACGGGCCAAGGAAAGAATTTTTTCCTTCCGGGATGAATTCGGCGGCTGGGACCCGAAAAACCAGCGGCCCGAGTTATGGGACCTTTACAACGCCCACGTCCATCCCGGTGAAAACATGCGGGTTTTCCCCATCAGCAACTGGACCGAGGCCGATGTCTGGGAGTATATCGCCCGTGAGCGATTGGACCTGCCTTCCCTGTATTTTGCCCATCGCCGGGAAGTCGTGGCGCGCGGAGATCAGTGGATCCCCGTCACGCCCCTGACTCAGCCGAAGGCGGGAGAACAGGTGGAGGAACGCTGGGTACGTTTCCGTACCGTGGGGGATATGACCTGCACCTGCCCGGTCCCCTCCGAGGCCCATACCCTGGAGGACATCTTGCGCGAGACGGCCACCAGTACCCTGACCGAACGGGGCGCGACTCGTACCGACGATCAGACTTCCGAAGCTTCCATGGAACTGCGTAAGAAACAAGGTTATTTTTGAAGAAAAATATTGGAATCAGTGACATGGAAAATAAACTGAAGAACTGTCAAGAACTTTTGAGATTCATTACTTGCGGTTCCGTGGATGATGGAAAAAGTACCCTGATCGGACGTTTGCTGCTCGACAGCCGGTCGGTACTGGCGGATCAATGGGCCGCCATCGAAGCTACCTCCACGCGCCGTGGCCAGTCTCAGGTGGATTTGTCCCTGCTGACCGATGGACTGCAGGCGGAGCGCGAGCAAGGGATTACCATCGACGTGGCATATCGTTACTTCAGTACGCCGGCGCGCCGTTTCATCATCGCGGATACCCCGGGTCATGCCCAGTACACGCGCAACATGGTGACGGGGGCCAGCACGGCGGATTTGGCGATTCTGTTGCTGGATGTGCGCAAGGGCGTGGTGGAACAAACTCGTCGGCATGCGCAGATCGTACGCTTGCTGGGGATTCGCAAGGTGGTGATCGCCGTCAACAAGATGGATCTGGTGGCGTATGGCCAGGAGGCTTTTGAGCGGGTCAAGCAGGAATTTCTGAATTTTTCGGAACCCCTGGATTTCCGGGATATCGTTTTTATCCCGTTGAGCGCATTGAATGGCGATGGCGTAGTGCTCCATGGGGAGCACATGCCCTGGTATGCCGGTCCAACCCTGCTTGAATTGCTGGAGACGGTGGTTCTGGACGAAGAGATTTTGAACACAAGTTTTAGATTTCCAATTCAGTTGGTTACGAGACTTTCTGAAGAAAACGGGGAAGAGCGGCGGGGCGCGCAGGGGCGGGTGGAAAGTGGCACGGTGGCGGTGGGAGACGAGGTCCTCCTGCTGCCCTCCGGGCGAACGAGCCGTGTTTCCGCAATCGAGACCTACGCCGGACGAATTTCCCAAGCGCGGGCAGGACAGTCGATCACCCTGGTGCTGACCGATCAGATCGATATGTCGCGTGGGGATATGATTGCCAGTGTCGCGCATCCGCCCAGGATCGGCAAAAACTTCGAAGCCCTGGTGTGCTGGTTTTCCCACCTGCCTTATGATTCGGCACGCCGTCTCCTGATCCAGCAAACCACCCGTTGCATACAAGGCAAGATAGAGACCGTCAGCGCCCGTCTGGATATCCAGACCTCCCAATTGATCCCCTCTCCGGCGCAGGTGACCATGAACGACCTGGTGCATATGGGGTTCAAGGTTCAGCAGCCCTTGGCTTTTGACCGCTATGAGGACAATCGCACGACGGGCAGTTTCATCCTCGTCGATGCGCTGACCCATGATACGGTGGCGGCGGGCATGATCGTTTAAGGAAGCCTGCGCACAGCACGGCTCGAATCGAGTACCATGACAGTTGGGCCATCACCGAGGAATTTTGCTCATGAAAATCGCATTCTGTGGAGGAGTTCTCGCTCTGCTGTTGTTGACGGCGTGTGAGAACACCAAGACCAAGGAGTATTACCTGGATCATCCCGATGAGATTGCTTCAGACCTTTCCGAATGCCAGAAATCGGGCAAAAATACTTACAACTGTAACCAGGCGACTCTCGCCCAATATCAATTGAAACCCAAGGCTCCACAGACACCATGAGCAAGAGCGTCACCGACGCATCCCGGGAAGTGGAGTCCCTCCAGGAAGATATTTGGGCTGTGGCGAGGGAAAAACGCATGCATGAGATCATCCTGAAAATTGCCAGTGATGGTCTCCATGTTCTGGACGCCAAAGGCCTTCTGGTCACCATGAGTGACTCCTTTTGTGCGTCTTTGGGTTATGAACGCAGTGAATTGCTGGGAAAGCACATTTCCTTCTGGGATGCGTCCTTCCAGCCGGGGGCTTTTGAGGAGCGCGTGGGTTCATTGCAGGAAATGAATGACCTGACCTTTGAAAGTCAGCACCGACGCAAGAATGGTCAGGTCATCGATGTGGAAGTGCATGCGCGTGGATTTCAGGTGGAGGGAGAGGGTCTGTTGTTCTGTTCTTCCCGCGATATTTCTGCGCGCAAGCAATCCGAATCCCTGATCCGGCTTCAGGCTGGGGCCCTGAACAACAGCGTCAATGCCATTGCCATTGCCGATGCCACCTTGCCCGATTTTCCCCTGGTGTATGTCAACCCGGCTTTTGAACGGATTACGGGTTATTCGTCGGTGGAGGCCATCGGGCGCAACTGCCGCTTTCTCCAAAGGGATGATCGCGCCCAGCCGGAGTTGATGGCCGTGCGCGTCGCCCTGACGAGCGGGGTTCCCGTCAAGGCGACGGTGCGTAATTACCGCAAGGATGGCGGCATGTTCTGGAATCGTTTCCAGATTGCGCCCGTCCACGATAAAGACGGTGGATTGACTCACTTTGTGGCCATCATCAACGATGTGACCGAGCGCAAGTTATCCGATGATTACATTCGTCTGGTTTCGCAGGTATTTCTGCATGCCGACGAAAGCATCTTCATCACGGATCCCGAGGGGCATATCATCGAGGCCAACCCGGCTTTTACGCGGACCACCGGTTACAGTCGTGCGGAGGTGCTGGGACGAACCCCCGGATTTCTTCAGTCAGGACATCACGATCCGGATTTTTTCTCCAATTTGTGGACCAAGGTTCTGGAACAGGGGCATTGGTCCGGGGAAATCTGGAATCGGCGCAAGAACGGCGAAATCTATCCGGATAAACTGACCTTGTCGGTGGTGCGCAATGAGGATGAGACCATCCTCAGTATCGTCTGCGTGTCCTCCGATATCACGGTGCTCAAGGCACACCAGAACGAATTGGAAATGATTGCGCTGCACGATGTTCTGACCGGACTACCCAACCGTGCCCTGCTCAACGATCGGCTGAGCATGGCTCTGGCCGACGCCCGCCGTTTCGGTAAAAAAATGGCCCTCTGTTTCATCGATCTGGATGGGTTCAAACCGATCAATGACCAGTTTGGTCATGACCGGGGAGATCAAGTCCTGGTGACCGTGGCCCAGCGCATGACCGCCACCCTGCGCGCCACGGATACCGTGGCGCGGTTGGGCGGCGACGAATTCGTGGTGGTATTGTCCGAGGTCAGCAACGACCAGGAATTGATCGCCACCCTGCAACGGATCATGGCTGCCATTGCCTTGCCCCATACCTTTGGGGATCAGGAAGTGGTGGTGTCTTCAAGTTTGGGCGTGACGGTTTACCCGGATGACGAGGTGGATGCCGAAACCCTTTTGCGCCATGCCGATCAGGCCATGTATCGAGCCAAGGGGAAAGGGCGCAACTGTTTTCATTTCTTCGATGTGGTCGACGAGCGTAACGCGCATCTGCGCACGGAAGGACGAACCCGGGTGGAGCAGGCTCTGGAGAGTCATGAATTTGAACTGTATTATCAACCCAAGGTGAATCTCGGCACGGGACAAATACTGGGGGTGGAAGCCCTGATTCGCTGGAATCATCCGCAGCAGGGCGTACTGCTGCCCAAGGAATTCCTGCCCATGATAGAAAATACAGACGTTGAAACACGGATTTCCGAGTGGGTCATCGAAAGTGCCTTCAAACAACGGGAAGACTGGAAGGCCGTCGGACTGGACTTTGGGGTCAGCGTCAATCTGCCGGCCCGTCATTTGCATACGCCTGGATTTTCCGAATTCATCGGTCGGATGATGCAACGCTATCCCACCGACCGGACCCTCAATTTTGAACTTGAAGTGCTTGAGTCCATGGCCTTGTGGGATATTCCCCAAGTCACTCAGGCCATGGAAGCCTGCCGTCGGCATGGGGTGAGTTTTGCCATCGATGACTTTGGGACAGGGTATGCGTCGCTGGATTATCTCCGGCGTTTGCCGGTGAACGTGATCAAGATAGATCAGAGTTTCATTCGGGACATGTTGACCGATCGGGAGGATCTTGCGATCGTGGAAGTGGTGATCAACCTGGCTGAGGTGTTTCGCAAGGAGGCCATTGCGGAGGGCGTGGAGACGGAAGAGCAGGGAATTGCCCTGATTTGCCTCGGCTGTACTCAGGCCCAGGGTTTCGGTATTGCCCGACCCATGCCGGCACAGCGGGTGGCGGACTGGTGTCGACAATACCAGCCGCCCGTGTCCTGGCAGGAGGCCAGCAAAAATCGACCTGCACGGTTGACTTCCTTGCCCGACAAAATCGACTGGTCACAGTACACCCTGAGTTCCGCACGCTGATCAGTGTATGGTGCCCGTGTTGCTTTCATCCGGGCCGGTCATCTCTCCTTCTTCTGCCGAGGCGGGAGAAGAACTCTCGAAAACCACGATGGTGGGACTCCCGGTGACCATGGGTGTTTTTTCTTCGGAAACGTTCAGGTGGGTCAGGACGGATTGAATCAGTTTCAGTTGAAAAATGGTGAGCGCCTGCAGAGTGGCCACCAGGACGACTGGAGAGGTCTGAGCTGAAAGGGGCGAGGTCAGGCGTGACAGGGCTTCGTCCAGGGGGACGGCAGGATCCTGGGCACCGGTCTGCAACGGATCGCAAGCCGCAGGAGCCAGGAGGGTGGCACTCACCTGGGGAGACTGGCAATAGGGGCAGGTGACATACCCGCGCCCACGCTGGGCTGAAAAACTCTCTTCAGAAGCAAACCAGCCTTCAAACCCATGCCCCAAAGCACACTTCAGCGAATAAAGAACCATAAACCACACACCCAGAAAATGGACTGCCCATTTTAGCACGGATTTTATGCTCTCCCTCCTGAGCAAACGGATGCACGATGGGGTCCATGTTAACGATGGAGATTGAGGGCGACAATCCCTCCGTTTGGGGGAGGTGGGAACGAGACCTGAAAACAGGATCCCTGTCCCGGTGCAGACTTCACCGATATTCTGGCCCCCATGAGTTTTGTCAGGCGACGGACGATGGACAGACCCAGGCCTGTTCCTTCTTCGGAATGGTTGATTTGATAGAACTCCCTGAATATGAGCTCCTGCTCTGTGTCGGCAATGCCCTGTCCGGTATCCGCCACATAGAGCAATGGATCTCCCTCTTGGGATGATGAAGTCGTGACATGAACTTCTCCCTGTTCGGTGAACTTGATGGCATTGTCGATCAAGTTGCGCGCGATTCGAGCCACCGCCAATTTGTCCCCGGAAATTTTGACAGGGTTGAGCGTTCGCCGAATTTTCAAACCCTTGGCAGAAGCACTCGAATCAAATTCATCGCAAATATCGGCAACAGCGGTGTCCAATGAAAACACATTCTGTTGCGTCGGGTAATTTCCCGCAGAGATTTTTGAGAGATCCAGTACGTCGGCCAGCATTCGTTCCAGATCCCGGACGATATGATCGATGTTTTTTCGGGTTTCCTGGAGGGTTTGTGCCGAAGGGTGGGAGACCAGCACGGCACCATAAAGAGACAGTGCATGAAGGGGTTGGCGCAGATCATGGCTGACGGTTGAAATGATGCGATCACGTTCCTGGCGGATCAGAACAGAGCGATAGAGCAAGCGTTCGCTTTCGGTGGCCACCCGGATCAGAAATAACCAATAAACGAGGGTCAGGCCCATAACGGCCCAACTTTTGTCCGGGTGCAGTCCTATCCAGGGGATCGTTGCGCCCAGCAATACCAGGAACGAATACGCTGCCGTCATGTATCTGGAGGAGACTGCCACGGACACCCCGGCAGCGGCAACGGAGAACAGGATGATCTCGATCAGCGACTGGGATACGAAAGAAAGATGGCGCAGGAAGAGAACGGCGGATAAACCGGTACTGGCGCCAGCCAAGGCATCCAAAGTCATGAATGCGGCATGGAGCCGCTTCGGGTCCAGTTTGTCGACACGAGGCAGAACCCACCACGCAAGGGCAGCACGGAGCAATTCCACGCCCAGCGCCAGCGCACACCATAATATAAAGGTTGAGAGAGGTACGGACGGGTAGACGATCCAGCCCACTCCGCCAATGAAAAATAATTGAACGAGGGGCATGTGCAGCAGTACCCTTGCGTGAAGGGTCACGACCTCCCGTGTCATTTCCTGCTTCAATGGGGAGGTGGGGGGATGGTCAGTCAATGCATGATTTGGGCCGAACCATGTGCGCAGCCAGCAGGGAAAGACACTCATTTCATTGGGGACGCAGGTACAAGAGGTTGGTCTTGGTGATGGCCTCGACTCGGTTCTTTACCCCGAGAATCCGAAAAAGGTCGGATATATGATCCTTGACCGTATATTCGGAGAGGGACAGTTCCTTGGCGATCGATTTTGTGGAAAAACCGCGACTGAGGGCATACAGAACTTCACGTTGGCGGGGGGTCAGGTTGGGCAGGCCGGAGGAGAGAGGGATATCATCCTCATCATGGGGGAAAAAGAACTTCCCCTCCAGAGTATGTTTCAGGGCATCCAGAAATTCTTCGGAAGACAGACTTTTGGGAATGTAACTCATGGCCCCGGCTTCCATACAGGCACGCACGGTCGAGGGATCATCCGAACCTGAAACGATGATTACGGGCACGTCAGGGGATTCGAGTCTGATTCTTTTTAAAACGGGTAGTCCACGTTCTTGTCCGAGGTTGAGGTCGAGGAGACAGGAGGTTAGATCGGGGTGTTTCGCCAGCATGGACAATGCGTCAACAACCGTATCTGCCTCGAAGAGCATGGCATCAGGACGGATAGAGGACAGCAACAGGCGCAACCCGTCACGAAAAAGTGCATGATCATCCACCATGAGCACCTTCATGGAATCCCCATCTTCATTGATTGGCCATCGTCGCTTTCACCGACTTCCTTCTCCTGCGTTGATTTTCCCATCATTTTTCGCTTGATGGAAGCGATCGGGTTGTCTGAGATTATAAGCAAAAACGATGCCGTGATTTGCAACACGTTGAAATATCGTTGTAAATTCTTTCAGCTGAAAAATTTCCGGTCAAGAATGTAATAAAATCTGACACCTCCGTGTGAAAGATCTGGGGGGTCACCGGGCCTTGTCGTATTTCTGCTGGAGTTCCTCCCAACGCAGGAATGCCTGTTCCAGTTGGTGGGTGAGTTCACTTTGCTGCTGACTCAGGCGCTTGACCTCATCGGGTGCATGACGGTAGAGAGACCCGTCTGCCAGTTGCCGGGCCAGTTCGATTTCCTCGTTTTCCAGGCGGGCGATGGTGTCTGGAAGGGTTTCCAGTTCCTTTTGCTCCTTGTAGGACAATCGATCGGCCGGGGCTTTACGGGGTTTGATCGAAGGGGGAGGGTTCGTTTTGGCAGTTTCAGGGGATGCACTGACGGGAGAATCCTTGTTTTCCCGAGTTTTTTTTCGTTGGGCCAAGTAACGGATCCAGTCGCTGTAACCCCCGGCATTCTCCGTGACGATGCCCTGACCCTCCAGGACCATGACCTGGGTGACGACCGCATCCAGAAAGGCGCGGTCGTGGCTGACCAGGAACAGGGTGCCGGGATACTCGATGAGCAGGGACTCCAGCAATTCCAGGGTTTCGATGTCCAGGTCGTTGGTGGGTTCGTCCAGGACCAGCACATTGGACGGGCGGGCAAACAGGCGCGCCAGGAGCAGGCGGTTGCGTTCCCCCCCGGACAGGGAGGCTACTTTGGCGCGCGCGCGTTCGGGCGGAAACAAAAAGTCACCAAGATAACTGATGACATGTTTGCGCGTGCCGCCGATCTCGATAAAGTCGGACCCCGGACTGATGGTTTCCACCAAAGTGGCCGAAGAGTCCAACTGTTCGCGCCATTGGTCGAAGTAGGCAATGTTCAGGCGGGTGCCGCTGCGCACGGTTCCTTCATCGGGGACGTGCAAACCCAACAAGGTTCTCAGCAGCGTGGTTTTTCCTACCCCGTTGGGTCCCATGATGCCGATCTTGTCGCCGCGCTGGATGCGTGTGGAAAAGCCTTGCACGAGGATATGGTTGTCGTAGCGCAACGTCACCTCCTGCAATTCGGCGATCAGTTCCCCGGAACGGTCCCCGGAATCCACGGCCAGACGGACCGACCCGATCTGATCCCGGCGCAGGGCGCGCTCGCGGCGCAGTTCTTCGAGCCGTCGTACCCGTCCCTCATTGCGGGTGCGACGTGCCTGGACCCCCTTGCGGATCCATACCTCTTCCTGACTGAGCAACTTGTCGAAACGACGCTGTTCGAGGGCCTCGGAGGCCAGTTGCTCGGCCTTGCGGCGCAGGTAGTCGGCAAAGGACGTACCGAAAGTCGATAATTTTCCTCGATCCAACTCCACCACGCGGGTGACGACCTGATCCAGGAAATGCCGGTCATGGGTGATGAACAGTACGGCACCGGGAAAATTTCTCAAGGCCCCTTCCAGCCGTTCGATGGCCGCCACATCCAGATGGTTGGTGGGTTCATCCAGGATCAGCAGATCCGGTTCGCCGACCAGGGCGCGGGCCAGGGCGACACGTTTTTTCCATCCCCCCGACAGTTGGCCGACTCGTCCTTCCGGGTCGAGCCCCATTTGGGAAAGTTGCCGTTCCACCTGATAAGACGCCACGGGCAATCCGCCTTCGGTCAGCCCTTGGGCCACCGCGTCAAAGATCGACGATTCGGGGTCCAGTTCGGGTTCCTGCGGAACATACCCCATCCTGAGGCCGGGCTGGCGCCAGACCTTGCCCTCGTCCGGGGTGAGGGTGCCCAGTACGATGCGCAAGAGGGTGGATTTTCCGCCGCCGTTGCGACCGATCAGACCGATACGTTCGCCGGGGTCGATCTGAAAGTCGATGTGATCGAGCAAGGGGTCCAGCCCGAAGGCCAGGGACACAGCATCAAGGAGGATGAGGGGCATGAGCAGAGGATCTTCAAAGTGACGGGCAACAACGCGCGCGGGAGAGAATGGTACCGCAACGGGTGGGGAGCGCGGGATTTTTGTTTGAGGGGGAACTTCGACTCATGCTCAGAGGTAGCCCACGGGAATGGCATCGATTTCCGCCGACAGGGGGATATCCTGCTGGCGTAGACACAGTACGGCTCCGTGGCCGACAGGTTGGTTGAGTTTGGCAAGCAAGCCAAAATGATGGGTGGAATTTTGGCTGGGGGTAGCGGATTTTTTGATTTCTATGGGATAAAGGGTATTGTCTTGTTCAATCAGAAGGTCGATTTCTTTTTGGTCCTTGTCACGATAGAAATAAAAATTGGGGGTTTTGCCGTTGTACCAATAACTCTTCAGCAGTTCAGAGATTACCCAGGTTTCGAGGATGGCTCCGGAAAAGGCCCCGGCTTCCAAGGCTTGCGAGGTTGACCATCGGGTGAGGTAGGCACAAAGTCCGGTATCCAGGAAATATATCTTGGGCGTTTTGATCAGTCGATGGGTCAGGTTGTTATGGTAGGGTTGCAAGAGGTAAACCAGTCCTGAGGCTTCCAGAGCGGACAGCCAGGCCTTGGTGGTTTTTTGGTCGATGCCGACATCGCGTGCGATATCGGCATGATTCAGAAGTTGACTGGTGCGGGCAGCGATGACCTGGATGAATCGGTAAAACGCACTTTCATTGGTGATTTTGATCATCTCCCTGATATCTCGTTGAATGTAGGTTTGAATATACGAGTTATAGAACAGATCGGTGGAGAGTTCCGGTTCCGAGACGACCCTGGGGTAACTGCCGCGCCAGATGCTGTGATAAAGGGTTTTCAGATCGGTTTCATGCGCTTGGCGACGCGCTTGACGAAGCCACTCCGTGGTGGGTAGGAAAGGAGGGGCAGGATCATCGCGTCCCTGGATTTCTGCCTGAGAAAAGCCGTTGAGTTCAAGAATGGCGACGCGCCCGGCGAGACTTTCCGTGACGGAGTGCATGAGGTGGAACTTTTGTGAGCCCGTCAACCAAAACAGCCCATTGGTCTGACTCCGGTCGACGATCACTTTTATGTGGTGAAACAGGTTTGGCGCGTATTGCACTTCATCGATGAGGATGGGTGGGGGGTATCGCTGCAAAAACAGGGCAGGATCCGATTCGGCCAAGGTCCTGGCATCCCGGTCATCCAGAGTGACGTAATTTCTTTCTGCCCCGGCAATGCTTTTGAGCAATGTGGTTTTTCCCACCTGACGCGGTCCGGTCAATAAAACCACAGGAAATGTGCGGCTGGCCAACAGGAGGTGTGCTTTGAGCGTTCTTGAACGCATAACATGATCCCGACGATAATGGAATTGGTTTCCATTATTGGCTATTTTTTGCGGATCATCAAGTTCTCTAACGGGCACTGCAGTTGCCACCTCTGGAAGGTCAGAACAAACGAAGGATATTTCCCCCAGAAATTTGTTCTGGAATCCCTACGACGGGTTCATCGTAGAGGCAGAGCCATTGGATTCTGTCGCCCAAGGATCAGAAAGGTGCACTGTTGGCGGACGCGGAAGTATCGATAACTTGTGAAACTCCCGTTACCAAGCGCGTAATAACCGTCTTTTTGTAAGTGTATTGCAAAAAAGTCGCGACTATTATGCAATGATTGTATACTCCAATCATGAAACGTTACCTCGATGATCTGCTGCTGAACGATCTTGCTGCCAAGGCGGTGGTGTTGACCGGCCCGCGTCAGGTTGGCAAGACCACCTTGAGCAGGCAGTTGATGCAATCCTTTGACCGTGCCCAGTATTTGAACTGGGATGTAGCGGCAGATCGCGCGGTATTGCAACGGCAGTCCTGGAATCCCCGTGCCGGACTGTTGGTGATGGATGAGATTCACAAGATGTCGGGTTGGAAGGCATGGCTCAAGGGGGTGGTGGACGGTCACCGGGTCGGGCAGGCATTGTTGGTGACGGGCAGCGCTCGCATGGAGACGTTCCGGCAAGCCGGCGATTCATTGGCGGGACGGTATTTTGCCTTTCGCTTGCATCCCATTTCGGTGCGTGAGTGGTGTGCGCAGCAGGGAGTTGATCCGGCTACGGCACTCGACCATTTGCTGGAGCGGGGGGGATTCCCGGAGCCTTGTCTGGCTGCCGATTCGGTTCAGGCCGACCGTTGGCGGGCGCAATATTTCACCGATCTGATACGCGAGGATGTGTTGGAGTTTTCGCGTTTGCATGAGATCAATACGATGCGGCTGTTTGTCGAATTGCTGCGCGAGCGCGTGGGATCACCGTTATCTTTGGCCTCGATTGCGCGCGACCTGGCGGTTGCTCCCGCGACCTTGAAGCGGTACCTCGATATATTGCAGGCGTTGTTCGTCGTGTTCACGGTCCATCCGTGGCATCGCAATGTCGGTCGTGCCATTTTGCAAACCCCGAAAGTGTATTTTTTTGATGGTGGCTTGGTGCGTGGCGACTCAGGGGTTCGTCTGGAGAATGCGGTAGCGACCATGTTGTTGAAGCAGGCGCACTTTTGGCAGGATAGCGCAGGGAGAGAGGCAGGTCTGCACTACATTCGCACCAAGGATGGCACGGAAGTGGATTTCGCGCTGAGCGAGGCCGGGGAACTGCGACAACTGATCGAATGCAAGTGGGGGGACCATAGGCCACACCGGGCTTTGGCACGCTTCGCAGAGAGATTTCCCGATACCGAGGCAGTGCAACTTGTCTATAACTTGCGGCAGGAAGAATTCCGCCACGGGATCACGATAACGGACGCAGCGGGTTGGCTGGCGCGGTTGGCGACATGAGGGGCATCATCAGGCAACCCATGAGCGGAAGGTGTATTCCCTGTTCGTGCGGGCATTGGTGGCTACGATCCAGATTCGCGGAGGATTTTTTAATGAGCCGGGCTTGAGTGTCTTGGTGGAAGCGGTCGTGGAACGTCTGTGGTATGGTCGGGTTGGACAAAGCCCGGTAATCCCCCAACCTCGACGATGAAATTGTCACTGCTACGGGAGGGGACTTCAACGCAAACGGCACCAGAAAAAACCCGAGGGGGTTACCCTCGGGTTGGATGATCCGGAACAGGAGGCTGGAAGCCCTCCTGTGTGGGATCGATTACTGCATGACGTGAACTTTCTTTTCTTCACGCACGGTGTAGTGGACTTCCACATGACGATTCTGGGCACGACCTTCCGCTGTCTTGTTGGAAGCGACGGGATTCGCCATGCCGTAACCCTTGGTATGGATACGATCCGCTGCCACGCCATGCTTGACCAGATATGCCTTGACGGCGTCGGCACGACGTTGGGACAACTTCACGTTGTAAGCCTTGGGCCCGACGTTGTCGGTGTAACCGTCGACGTTGATATCGGCTTCAGGATAGTTTTTGGAGAAGTCCACGACCTGGGTCAGTTTTTCGTCGGCGGTCTTGTTCAACACGGCTGAATTGAATTTGAAGTTGGCCCCATCGAGGCTGACGGGTTTTTCTTCGGTGATGATGCGCCACCGTTCTGGTGCAGGAGCGGGGGCAGCCACAGGTTCCGGAGCGGGGGCAACCACAGGTGCCGGTGCTGCTGCGGCAACGTGGCGAGGCGGTTTGGCAGCGCCGAAGTAGTAGTTCACACCCACGGTGTAGGTGTTGTTGTTCATGGTGTTGGCATTATTGGACACCGACATGGTGTTCCATTCGCCCGCCACGCTCCAATGGGGGGCAAACAGATACTCGACCCCCAGTCCACCATTGGCTCCATTACCCGACAATCCGGAGGCGGAGCCGGTTCCGACCAAGTGACCATAGCCCAACTTGGCATAAGGCATCAACTTGTCGGTCACCGGGATCCCGAACTTCAGGCCCAAGCCGTAGTCGTGGCTACCATAACCCTGGTTACCAGAGAAATAACTGGAGCGGCCCGTGCTGTTGTAACCATAACCAGCATCGATGCCCAGCACGGTGCGACCCAGAGCCCAACCATAACCGGCCTCGAGCCCGAGAGCCGTACCATAATTGTGATTGCCAGGGATTCCAGGGGTTGCACCGCCTGTCAATGCGCCGGGATTGCCCACCCCCATGTTGGAGTCGTTGACGCCGGCCTTGGCACCCACATAGGCACCGGTGAAGGGGCCGTGGTAGCGTGTCAGGAAATTATCCACGTCATTGACGGCATCCTTGGCGCCATTTTCGACGGTGGTTCCAGCGGATTCAACGCCATTGACGACAGTGGTTCCTGCGGATTCAACGCCATTGACGACAGTGGTTCCTGCGGATTTGACATCACTTTCGGTGGTAGACAACATGCCATCGGCAAAGGCTGAGGCAACGGGTAAGCCCATGAGGGCCAACACCAGCAATTTCTTTTCGAATTTCATAGGTACTCTCCATGACTTGGTTATTGTGACGCTAAGACTACCGCCAGCAGACCGATGATGACTGGCTTCTGGCTCACTATGCTTCCATTGGGCATCGCTTCGGACGGCCTCGAATTCCGTCACAGTGTAAAGACTTTCTACTCGTGATGCCAGTGACATATGCGGATTGGTGCGTTTGAACAGAAGGGAGTGTTGTGTATTTGCAACACCCGAAGGGGAAAATATCACGTCAATTTTTTCCCCGGAATTCTTCGCAAGATTCTCTGTCCCTTGATAGAGGCAAGATGATGATAGAATGCGCAGGCGCGTCCCCGTAGTTAAATGGATATAACGGCCCCCTCCTGAACATCATTGGGCACCGGTCATCGAAAGAGACCGGGTGAATGCATTCAAAGTCGGTGAACCCCCTGTGCCAGGCACGAGGCAATACCGAGCAAAGTTCCGGAATGCTGGAAAATGTGTAGAGACTTGACGGATGCGGCCTGTCATCCCCGCAGGGGATTAGGGTCAAGGTAAAGTCCAGACCACGAACGAAAGGATTTTCGGCGGCGAAAGCCGAAGTGGGAAGAAGGGGCAATTACAGGTTCGATTCCCGTCGGGGGCGCCACCCGCATTTTTTACCCTTTCCGGTATTTTCCGCCCCAAACGGAAACTTTCTGCACTGCGCTACGCCAAAACCTACGCCGGGATTCTGGAACACTTTACGCCACGATGCCATGTGTCTCGGGTGCGTTTGATCTATGGCCCATAATCGCCCACACATAGCCGGGACAACGAATTCTGGAATTCTTCTATCGGCACGGGCCTGGCAAACAGGTACCCCTGATGTGCGTGACAACCGTTGCGTTCGAGAAAATCGCGCTGCTGTTCCGTCTCCACGCCTTCAGCAATGACTTTCAGGCCGAGGTTATCGGCCATCCCGATGATGGTGCGGACGATCGCCGCATCGTTGACCTGGATCTGGTAGAGGAGTTCAAATTGACTGAGCGGCAGCGCTTGACGCAGTTCGTTGACCAGAGCGGCACTTGTCACCTTCCGCTCACCACCAGCATCCGTGAGGCAGAAAAATCAACGAAAATGCATGGCGTCACTAATCCGCATCTTATCCCCTGGATTTACGCGCTTTTTAACCCCTGCTTACAGGGTCCAGTACTCTGTGTTTGATAAGGTGTCAGACGGCATCAGGCACGGTAGAGCGCCAAGGTTTGGATTCTGGCCCGCCCATGGTCCACCATGGGCGGCCAGTATTCTATCGGATATCGATCTCTATCCGCTTCGGGCATGCGCCATGGCGCATGAATCCAGTGCAGCGGACAATGGGCCAGTTCCGGTACATAGCGTCGAATGAATTTTCCTTCCGGATCAAAACGCTCAGATTGAGTGACAGGATTAAATAAGCGAAACCAGGGTTGAGCATCGCAACCGGTCGAAGCGCACCATTGCCATCCCCCGTTGTTGGAAGCCAGGTCATAATCCAGCAGATGATTGGCAAAATGGCGTTCTCCCCAGCGCCAATCCACCTGAAGATCTTTGACCAAAAACGAAGCGGTAATCATGCGCAAACGGTTATGCATATATCCGGTCTGATGCAACTGACGCATGGCAGCGTCGATCAGGGGGTAGCCGGTATGTGCCTGACACCAGAGTTCGAAATCCGTGGTGGATCCAGGGTAAATCAGTGCGTCGAAGCGGGGGTTATAGCAACGACCCTGCGCCAAATCCGGGCGATGATACAAAATCATCTGATAAAAATCTCGCCAGATCAGTTCGGTTAAAAAGGTCTCAGGACCCTCGCCCGTCATGGATCGAGCCATTGCGCCAACCCTGCGTATGGAAATGGTGCCGAAACGCAGATGTGCAGATAGGTAGGAAACCCCTTTTATAGCAGGATAATCGCGGGTCGTCTTGTAAGCAGTCATGCGTCGAGAAAAGTCGGTCAATAATTTCTCCGCTCCTGAACTTCCTAAGGGGATCGGCAATCGGGTCAACGAGGTGGCTTCAAATCCTAAACTGGAGAGCGACGGAAGGGGGGCGGTGATTCCCCGAGCCAGTCTGCTCAAATGCGGACGAGTCTCATGAGGCTGTAAATCCTGGGGTGTAAGTTTCCTGAGCCAGGCCGTGCGGTAAGGGGTGAAGACTGTATAGGGACGATTTTGGACCGTCACCACTTCATTTCTTTCAAAGATGACCTGATCCTTGAATTGATGCCAGGCAATCCCCAGGGAGTAAAGAGCCTGGGCAACCGAGTTATCCCTTTGCAGGGCAACCGGGTCATCATCGCGATTGCAATAGACGGCTTGAGCGCCGATTTGATGGGCGAAACGCGGAATTTCATCGCAAGCGCGACCATGAAGCACAGTAAAGTGCGCGCCAAGTTTGCGCCATTCGCCGGCCAATTCCTGAATGGCATACCAGATAAACTCCACCCGAAGATCGGTCCGACAACTGAGTTTGTCAAGAATCTCCGTGTCAAAGACGAATACCCCATGAACTGCGGAATGGTGTAGGAGTGCGTGGTGAAGTGCGGCATGATCGTCTATTCTCAAGTCACGGCGAAACCAGCAGATGGCGTGGTCGTTTTTCCGTGAAGCAGTGGTAAAGGTATTCATCACCCGGAATCCTCCTGTCAGGAACCGTGATTCTACCAGTCTGGGGAACTATTTTTTCTCTATAATTCCCCAACCGCAAGGATCTTCACATGTTGTAGCGGCTTTCAGGTTGTCGTACTTCTTCTGCAGGCGAGAACGCTGCGAGCAGATCTCATGCGACCGACGAAAAACTCTAATGAACCATTTGGATTCAATATTCAACGAGGAGAAATCATGTTTGTCGGCATGTGGATGGTAAAAGATCTATTAACGATCGGCCCCGATGAGTCCGTTGGCAATATCGCCACGCTCATGGCACAACATCGCATTCGCCGTCTGCCGGTAGTCGATAAAGCCCATGACAGCAACAAACTGTTGGGCATTGTCTCTTATTCCGATGTGTTGCACGCTTTTCCCGCCGACCTGAATCCCTTCTCGTCCGTAGCCAACGATGAGTTCTCCCAGCGCATGAACGGCACCTCTGAACTGACGGCAGCCGATATCATGCGCGATCATCCGCTGACCGTCTTGCCACAGGATCCCATCGAGAAAGCAGCCAAACTGATGCGCGACAAAAAAATTGGCGCATTACCCGTAATCAGCCAGGATCATCTGGTTGGTTTGATCACGGAATCCGACCTGTTTCGTGCCTTCGCCTCCCTCTTTGATACCCATGAACCCGGCGTTCGCATCACCTTTGACATTTCGTCTGGTGAAGATGTCTTTCCCATCGTTGCCGAATTGATAAAGAAACATCAATTAAAACTGCATACCTTGGTTTCCCTGCCCCATCACAGCCGTGCCTTATGTGTCATCGGCGTATTCGGCCGCCATACCGATAAACTGGTGGATGACCTGTGGAAGTCCAAACATGCCGTCGTCAACGTCATAGCGCTGACTCCCTGAGAAAACACCATCACCTCAAGTGCCAGGGAAGCGGGTTTATGGACCTTGCCTTGGTTCCGAGCGTGTCTCTCCAGCGCCCTACAAAGAAAAAAACCTGGGCGATTATGCTCTGACGCTTTGATTTTATGGTGGGCCTCCTCGGAGTCGAACCGAGCACCAACGGATTATGAGTCCGCTGCTCTAACCAGGCATGAGCTAGAGGCCCGTTAACTCAACTTTCTGAATTTTCGATGAAACTGCGCAGTCGTTCCGAACGGGAAGGATGGCGTAGTTTGCGCAGGGCCTTGGCTTCGATTTGACGAATGCGTTCCCGGGTCACATCAAATTGCTTGCCCACCTCTTCCAGGGTATGGTCCGTACTCATTTCGATGCCGAAACGCATTCTCAGCACCTTGGCCTCCCGTTGCGTCAGGGAGTCCAGCACGTCTTTGGTGGCATCGCGCAAACTGGCATACAGCGCAGAGTCGGCGGGAGCGACGGTCGCATTGTCTTCGATGAAATCGCCCAGATGGGAATCGTCATCATCGCCAATGGGCGTTTCCATGGAAATGGGTTCCTTGGAAATTTTCAGGATCTTGCGAATCTTGTCCTCGGGCATCTCCATTTTTCGTGCCAGTTCCGACGCGTCCGGTTCCAGTCCGGTTTCTTGCAAAATCTGGCGGGAGATTCGGTTCATCTTGTTGATGGTTTCAATCATGTGCACCGGGATTCGGATGGTGCGGGCCTGATCGGCAATGGATCGGGTAATGGCCTGGCGGATCCACCAAGTGGCATAAGTAGAAAACTTATAACCACGACGGTATTCAAACTTGTCCACGGCCTTCATCAGACCGATGTTTCCTTCCTGAATCAGGTCAAGGAATTGCAAGCCGCGATTGGTGTATTTCTTGGCAATGGAGATGACCAGGCGCAGGTTGGCCTCGATCATTTCACGCTTGGCACGGCGTGCACGGGCCTCTCCCGTGGACATCTGGCGCGCGATCTCCTTGAGGTCGCGGATGGGGATGCCTACTTCTCTTTGCAGTGCAAGGATTCGTTCCTGTTCTTCAACAATCGCGTACTTGAAACGTTCCAGGGCCGCACTGTGACTCCGTTTGGCGCTGATTTCGTCACTCAACCAGTGCAGATTGACCTCATTGCCCGGAAAGGCTTTGATGAAGTAGTTCCGTGGCATCCCCGCCGAACTGACACAGAGGTGCATGATGTTGCGCTCGTGAGCCCGGACCCTGTCCACCAACCGACGCAGGCTGCTGCACAAAAATTCCACCTGTTTGGCCGTGAAACGAATGGCCATGAGTTCTGTCGAGACAGATTGCTGTAGCGACTTGTACTCTTCGCTGGCATGGCCTGCGTTGGCGAGGGTCTGCTGTAATTGCCGGTTGAGTTCGCGAACCCGGGAAAAGCGGATCAGGGCTTCGTTTCTCAGATGTTCGAGATTGGCATTGGACGCGTTATCGTCTTCATCCCCCTCTTCGTCTTCATCTTGAGTGAGGTCGATTTCGGTGTCTTCGGTCAGTTCCTGGTCAGAGAGGAGCGCGCCGTCGCTGTCGATCAACCCATCGATGACTTCGTCGATTCGCAAAGTCCCCGCAACCACGGAGTCCACCAGGGCCAGAATTTCATCGATGGTGGAAGGACAGGAAGAAATGGCCTGAATCATGTGCTTGAGACCATCTTCGATGCGCTTGGCGATCTCGATTTCCCCCTCACGGGTCAGCAATTCGACCGAGCCCATTTCGCGCATGTACATCCGCACCGGATCCGTGGTCCGACCAAAATCCGAATCCACCGTGGACAACGCAGCTTCGGCCTCTTCCACCACATCTTCATCGGCCATGGGGGGAGGCGCTTCCGACATGAGCAACTGCTCGCTATCCGGTGCTTCGTCATACACCGCAATACCCATATCGTTGATCATGCCGATGACGGACTCGATTTGATCCGAGTCGAGCATTTCATCGGGGAGATGATCATTGATTTCAGCGTAGGTGAGAAACCCTCGGTCCTTTCCCAGTACGATGAGATTTTTGAGTCGGGTGCGTTGCGCGTCGACGTCGGATTGTCGCGTCTCGGGTTTGTCTGCGGCCATAGGCGGGCGTACTCCTGTCAGGCAGAATCGTTAAAATAACAGGGGATTATAACTTATTATCGAGAACTCTTCCAGTCACTGCGCCAGGCGATTGAGTGTCAACCATTGTAAACGTTCCTTTTCCTGTTGATTCAGAGGACGGCTCTGCGCCAGTTGGAGCAGTACCCTGGCCTCCTGCTGGCGCTCCAGACTCTGCCAGCGCTTCAAACCATCCTGATAGACCACAACCAATTCCTCCATT
The DNA here is from genome assembly GCA_021832305.1 of Pseudomonadota bacterium. Classification (GTDB taxonomy): domain Bacteria; phylum Pseudomonadota; class Gammaproteobacteria; order Burkholderiales; family Ferrovaceae; genus Ferrovum. The sequence goes on from JAKBLB010000002.1 coordinate 117,059, forward strand.
GGAGTATCCTGAAGAGTCAAAAATTCCCGTTTCAGAACCGCTTCTATCAATTTTTCTTCATCCTGGGCTCGGAAGTGCTCGAGAATGTGCGACAGATTGGGAATGGGATCCTGATGCCGCAGATAACTGGCCAAATGGTGCAGGGCCCGTACTTCAGGAAGGGGCGAGGTCTGGGTCTCCGGTTCGGGAATGCCGACTTGCTGGGCGAGGGCGGGTTCGACCAACAGACAGGCCGTCAATTGATGGGCAATGGAACTGGGGGCCTGGCGCGGGCGAAGGGTGGAGCGTGACCGTGGTTGTGGCGGTTGAACCAGGGGGGCGGCGGTCGTTCCAAGAAAGGAATTCAACTGGTCAGGGGTGATTTCCAGCCAGGCGGCCATCAATCGTTTCAGTGAGAAGGCGAGCCAGGGGGAAGTCAGCGTCGTCAGAAGTTCTCGCGCTTGACGCAGAAATTGACCCTGATGTTCGGGTTGGCTGCGTATCAGCCCTTGCGTCAGCCGTTCCATGACAAAGTTGGAGAGCGGGAGGGCCGTGGCGATTTTGGCGCGCAGCGCAGCGGGGCCATGCTGGCGCACGAAACTGTCTGGATCTTCTCCTTCCGGAAAAAACAGGAAACTGATTTCCTTGCCTTCTTCAAAAAGCGGGAGAATCAGGTGCAGGGCGCGTTCGGCGGCTTTGCGACCCGCCTTGTCGCCATCAAAGGCAAAGAGGATCTGGTCTGTGCTGCGCAATAGACGTCTCGCCTGATCGGAAGTGGTCGCCGTCCCCAGGGTGGCGACCACATTGTCGATCCCTGCCTGGGACAGGCTGACGACATCCATATATCCCTCGACCACCAGAATCTGGTTATTCTGACGCAGTGCCTGACGGGCCTGGGGCCAGCCGTACAGTTCCTTGCCTTTTTCAAATAGTTCGGTTTCAGGCGAATTCAGATACTTGGGTTCCCCGGCATCGAGGACCCGTCCACCAAAGCCAATGACCTGCCCTTTATGGTCATGGATGGGGAACATGAGACGGTCGCGAAAACGGTCATAACACTTGCCGTTTTCATTGCGGACCATCATCCCCAGAGCCAGCCAGACATCGACGGTGACCTGGGGAAATTTTTCTTCCAGTTCGTGCCATGCATCGGGGGCATAGCCCAGACCAAAATGTTGTGCAGTCTCCGGCGTTACCCCGCGTCTCTTGAGATATTCCCGGGCATGGGGGGTTTGAGCCAATTTTTCCTGGTAATGGGTGGTGACTTGTCGTAATAGGTCGAGACCGCTTCTGGAGGGGGCCTGACGGGCCGGCTCCGTGCTCGAGGGGACCGCCAGGCCGGCCTGATCCGCCAACTGCTGGACCGCTTCCACAAAACCGGCGCCGGTATGTTGCATGACGAAACCCAGGGCATTGCCGCTGGCGCCACAACCGAAGCAGTGAAAAAACTGGCGTTGAGGATTGACGGAAAAGGAGGGGGTTTTTTCCTGATGGAAGGGACAACGGGCAACGTAGTTGACGCCCGACTTTTTGAGCGGAACCGATTGCCCGATCAGATCGACGATATCTGTACGATCTAACAGGGTTTGAATGAAATCGTTGGGGATCATTCGATTCCCTGTCACCCCATCCCGCGTGCGAGATGAGGAAATCAAATGGTAGAAAGTCCTTTAATACAACTTGGGAGGTAACATTTGGCTGCGCAGACGCTTGTAACGGCGCTTGATGGCTGCGGCCAATTTTCGCTTGCGTTCGGCGGTGGGTTTTTCGTAGAACTCTCGGGCACGCAACTCAGTCAACAGACCGGTTTTTTCAACGGCGCGCTTGAAACGGCGCATGGCAACATCGAAAGGTTCGTTTTCCTTGACGCGGATGTTCGGCATTCAGACCTCGTATTCAATAAGTTAGGGTTATTAATCTTTCAAGTATAGCAGTTTTTATGGAATAGGGCGCAGAAAACGCTATTTTTTCAGAGGGAACGGTGAAACGTAGGGTGTGAGGGGACGGACAGGATTTTTTTCTTCGAGTTGGGCCAAAGCCCGCTCAAATTCTGCCGGGAGACGTACTTTCAGTTCCAGACCCTGCGGGTGATAGTAGTGGCCCTCAAACTGAACGGGGGCTTGAAGGTCCAGACGGTCCTGCGGGCGGAAGTGAATCCAACGTAGAAGGGCGCGCTGTTTGTTGTCCTGATGGATGAAGGTGATTTCGTGGTATTCGAGAATGGCCAATACCTGCAGGGAACGGATGGGCAGAAACAGGGGAGAATCCGCACGATGGACCAAACCATGAAATGAGCGGTAAGTGGCGGCGGGCATCCTGTTCACTTCGCTCAGGATGGGGGGGCCATATTCGACGGTCAATTTCATAAACTTCCTGATGCATGAACATGGTTCAAGGAATTTGACATAAACAATGCGTGAGGGGAATGAAGGGGGCAGTACCTTTGAGTAGCGGACCGATCAGGACGCCCAGGTCGGTCCGCATCTGGGGAGACGAGGAGACGGCCAGCGCGGGGTTCAACGCGCGCGTTCCTTGGGATAACCAGGTGACCAGAGGATCGGGCAACAAACTTTGTCCAATCAGGTTGAGCCAACGTTGCCAGGGACTGGGGTTGGGATCGTAATAGTGAACGGGGGAATTTTCTGCGAGATGGGCACGTTTGCGCGCACTCTTCAGCGCATCCTGAAACAGGCCGAGATGATCGATCAGATGGTAATTCAAAGCCTGGGCTCCGGTCCATACCCGACCTTGGGCGACCGTATCGACGGCTTGAGGAGAAAGCCGGCGGGCAGTAGCCGTGCGCTGAATGAAGTCCTGGTAGAGATGATTCACACTGCTTTGCAGGATCTGGGTGAAGCGAGGGTTCAAGGGGCGCAACAGATTGTCGGCATCGCTCAGCCAGGTCGTGGTAACCCCCCCGGTATGAATGCCTGCCTTGTTCATGAGGCCATCAGCGGTGGGGATCAATGCAAACACCCCGATGGAACCCGTCACCGTATCCGGGTCGGCAATGACTTCATCTGCAGACAAGGAAAGCCAGTATCCCCCGGAGGCCGCCAGATTGCCCATGGACACCACCACCGGCTTCCCCGCCGCCTGGGTGAGGGCCAACTCGCGCCGAATCAGTTCCGAGGCATGGGCGCTGCCCCCGGGCGAATCGACGCGCAGCACCAGGGCCTTGACCTGATCGTCTTCCCGTGCCGCCCGAACCAGGTCTGCGGTGGTGGTTCCACCAATCGTCCCGGCCGGCGCATCCCCGTCCTGTATTTCCCCCTCGGCGACGATCACGGCAACGCCATCGTCGCTTTTGGGATCGGGAAGACGGGAAACATAGTCATCCAGGGAAATTTGGCGAAAATCCTTGGCCTTGCCATCCTCATGGCCATTTTTTTTCAATAAGTTGGTCAGTTCGTCGGGGGTGACCAGAGCATCGACCCAATGCTGGGAAAGAGCGAGTTTGGCGGCATTGCCTTGCAGTGCGGCGAGATCCTGGGGAAGGTGATCGATGGACTGGTCGATCATGCCAGCGGGTTGGTGGCGCGCGTTTTCTATGGCCTGATCAAAATCTGCCCAGAGTGCGTGGTAGAGGGTTTGATCCGCTTCCAAAGCGGCGGGCGAGGGGCCGTTGGCGACGTAAGATTCGCCGAAACTCTTGTAGGTGCCCACCCGAATCAGGTTGACCTTGATGCCCAAACGATCGAGGGCGTCACGGTAATAATTACGATAATGCCCAAATCCTTGAAAGAGTACCTGCCCCAAAGGGTCGAGATAGAGGCGATCTGCATGAGCCGCCAGAAAATATTGGCGCTGATCATAATGGTCAGCCCAGGCGATGACAGGTTTCCCGGTTTTTCTGAAGTGGTCCAACGCATGGGCGACTTCGTGCAGGATGGCGATTCCCGAAACTTGCAGACCATCAGTCTTGAGTAGCACACGATCGATGGCGGGATCCTGAGCCGCCGCATCCAGAGCTGCCAGAACATCGCGCAACTCGATATCCCCGGAATCGGTTTGGTGTAACAGGCTTGCGCTCAGAAGATTGTCGGTACGGGGAGCCGCCTGCTCCACCAGATGAGCGTTCAAATCAATGACCAGAGTGGTTTTTGGCCTGGGGGCCGGAATACGGTTACTCAGGTAGGTTGTCAGGCTTGCGGCCAGAAGCAACACAAATACAAGACTGACAGCCAATTGACCAAAGCCCATCAACCCACGCCAGATCCAGTACAGGGAACGCCCCAGCCAACGAAACAGGGAGGCCATGTTCACTCCTGGGGAGGGGGGAAAAAGAGGGAAGCAACCCGGGTACCCACTAGAACGGCAATGAGCAGACTCAGCGCCAGAATGTCGCGCCATTCCAGGCTGTGGCTGTAGAGTCCAATGAACACATCACGCAGCACGAAGACGATGGCGACTTCGGAAATGACGCGCAAGCGCAAGCGGTGAAATTCCAGATAATCGGTGAAACTGCGGAACAGTTCGATCAGGACGAAGACGGACAGAATCGACTCGACCAGGGTTTGGATGGCAATTTCGTGCCGCAAATTACGCAGTGCATCATAAAGATCCACCAGAACGCTGAACAGCGCTACGCCCAAGGTGATCAGCATCACCATGATCAGGAACACGACAATGAGGTCGATCATGGAACCGTAAATTCTCAGGATGCGGCCCTTGAAACCAAGAATGTTTTTGAAGCGCATGGGACACTGATCCGGTAAGGATGAAAAACACGTTCGAAGAGTTCATGATAAGCGTTCAGGATAGCAGAAAATGAAGAAAATCTGTCCTGGTCGGGCACTGATTCCAAAAAGACCATGCTAGAATCCTTTCGGACTGTATGCTTGCCCCCTGGACCTTTCACGCTGACCAGAGATCGATTCATGAAAAACAAGTTATCGCCCACTCAAGTAGAAAAAGTCATGCGTGATAATGACTTTATCGTTTCGATGACGGATGTCAAGGGTCGCATTACCTACGGAAATCGCATCTTTATCGAGTTTTCAGGCTACCCATGGCAGGAATTGGTTGGGGTGCAACATAATATCATTCGTCATCCCGATATGCCACGATGCGTGTTCAAACTGCTCTGGGATGTCATTTCCGGGGGGAATGAATGCCATGCCTATGTCAAAAACCTGGCCAAGGACGGAAGTTTCTACTGGGTTTTCGCCAATGTTACTCCGCTCTTTGATCTATCGGGTCAAATCGAGGGGTATTTTTCCGTACGGCGCAAACCCAAGGCCGAGGGGGTCAAGGTGATGGCGGGCCTGTACCAGGCACTGCTGGAAATCGAGAAAAAGGCAGGGGCACGGGATGCCATTGAGGCCTCTACCCAGGTGCTGTTGAAGATATTGGCGGATAAGGGAATGGGTTATGACGAGTTTATCCTCTCGATCTGATCCATTAGGGGCACTCCAACTATTTATTTGAGGATATCTCGAACCATGACCCGCTCCTTGATTGGCAGAATGACCTTGATTTGCTCGATACAGGCTGTCTGGGTGAGCCTGATGGTGGGGTTGACGGCAGGTTTTGGGATGGTTTCCCCCTGGTTATGGGGGTGTCTGCTTCCCGCATTGTTTTTGCCCTGGCTTTCGTTGCGCATTTTGACCCGATGGATGGGCCCACTCGACAAACTCAATACGGTGGTGCGTGAGGTCGCCCAAGGACGTTTCAACAGCCGTATCCTGGGCGTCGATGATACGGGCGAACTGGGGGAACTGTGCTGGAACATCAATGATATGCTTGACCAGTTAGGCGCCTTTTTTCGTGAACAGGAAACCACCTTCCGGGCCAATCTTGAAGGAAAATACTATCGTACGACCCTTTCCGCCGGATTGCACGGAGGATTCCGAAAGGGGTTGGAAAACCAGAATGTTTTGCTGGCTGCCATGGCAGATCAGAAGCGCAAATCGATTTATCATGGACTCATTTCACGGGCTCATGACCTCAATACGCGTAATTTGCTGCCTAACCTGGCTTCCACCCAGGAGGACATGCATCTGATCACGGAGCGCATGCGCGCAGTCACGGATCAGGCCACTCAAACGTGCACGGATGCGGATATCGGGAAGTCGCTCGTGGCGGAAGTCGTTCAGCGCCTGGATGATATTGCCCGTCGGGTGGATTCTGCCAACCAGACTTTGTTGCAATTGAATTCACGCAGTACGGACATTCGTCAGGCAGTCGCACTCATCACTTCCATTGCTGATCAAACCAACCTGCTGGCACTCAATGCGGCGATCGAAGCGGCTCGAGCGGGAGAGGCGGGGAGGGGGTTCGCCGTGGTGGCGGATGAAGTGAGAAAGTTGGCTGAGAATACCAAGCATGCTTCGAGATCCATCGGTCAGATCATGGAAACTTTGCAGCAGGAAACGCACGAGATGCAGGCGGATTCCGAAGAAATGCGCCTGAATGCGGTGCAATCACTACACGTCATCGGTCAGATGGCAGAACGCTTCGCCTCCTTCAATGATTCCGCCAATAAAACGTTGAGCGATGCAACGTACGCCCATGATTTGAGTTTTACCTCCCTGATCAAGGTGGATCACCTCATCTACAAACAACGGGCCTACGGCATGCTCAATCAGGTGGAAGATCAAACAGCCGTTCAGGCGGTGGCGGTGGATCATCACCACTGTCGGTTAGGGCAGTGGTATGACGGTGTGGGTCGGCAAGATTTTGGCGCTCTCCAGGCTTTTCGGCTGCTGGAAACTCCTCATGCCAAAGTTCATGACAATATTCATGAGGTTTCTCATCTGATGGCGGGCAAATGGTTGGAGGATCCCGATATCCATGACCGCATCATTCTGTTCATGGAAAAAGCCGAACAAGCCAGCCTGGAAGTGATGAAATTTCTGGCCCAGATGGTGCGTGACAAACATCCCTCTATGGGAGAGAACTGATCGAGGTTTTGGAGATGGGTATGGCGGAGGAACCAAAGGTTTGGCGTTTTTTTCGGGCCGGCGGATTTGACCAGGTCAGGATCGAGACCGCATCAGACTTGCTTGAACTCGAGCAGTTGAATCAAAAGTTGTGGGTTGCTTTGTCCTGTCCGGTCAAGGGGTTGCAATTTGACGAACGCACGCTGAGTTTGATCGATACGGATCGGGACGGACATGTGCGGGCTCCTGAACTTTTGGCAGCCATCGACTGGGTGGTGGATCGACTGATCGATCCGGAAATTCTGGTTCAACCCCAGGAGTGCCTGAGGGTGAGCCACCTGCGCGATGATGAGGTAGGGTGTGCACTGGCTGAACAGGCCCGTCAGTTATTGGCGGATTTGGGCAAGACCGAGTTCGACCCGTTGACTGTCGCTGATGTTGAACAGGCACAGACGCGTTTCATGGCTCGACTCCACACCGCCTGGGAAGACGCCTGTCCTGCAAACCTGCCGCTTGGGGAAAAGACTTCAGAGGGGTACCTGACCCTGCAAAAGGTCGCGGGTAAACTGGAGGACTATTACTTGCGCTGCCGTATTCTGGCCTTTGAAGGGAGGGAATGTGCGGAAGTCGTCACGGAGGCACAACATCAAGCCGTATTTTCTTCTTCCAGCGTTTCCCGGGAAGCCTTGCTGGAGTGGCCTTTGGCCCTGGTCGATCCCATGGGAAGCCTTCCCCTGATCGAAGGGATCAATCCTGCCTGGGCGGGAGCCATGACCTCTTTTCGGACCCAGGTGGTTGTTCCGCTTTTGGGAGAGTGCGCCACACTGGGCGAGCGTGAATGGATACAACTCAAGGATACTTTTGCAGAATTCGCGACCTGGCAAGAGGCCTGTCCTGTGGATACGGAAAACGAAACGGTTCGGGATCTGGAAAAATTAGTCCGGTTGGTGCGAGATCTCCTGGTTCTGGCGAATAATTTCGTTTCGTTCAAGGCTTTTTATACGCGCACGGGTCAAGCCATTTTTCAGGCGGGGACCCTTTATCTGGACAGTCGTTCCTGTGAACTGTGTGTCACGGTGAACGACCCGGCCAAGCATGCGCTGTTGGCAAATTTGTCGAACATTTGTCTGGTCTATTGTGATTGCGTGCGTGCCGGACAGAAGACTACCATTGCGGCTGCCTTTACCGATGGAGATTCCGACCAGTTGCGGGTGGGACGAAACGGTGTGTTCTATGATGTCAAAGGGCAGGATTGGGACGCCACCATTACGCGTATCATCGAGCAACCCATCAGTCTGCGCCAGGCTTTCTGGTCGCCCTACAAGAAGATGGTCCGTGCCATCAGCGATCAGTTCGAGAAATTTGCCTCCAGCAGGGCCAAGGCCATCGATGACAAATTGGTCGGCCCTGCGATTCTGAACCCTAAAAACGCTGCCGGGGGTGCTCCCTCCGTGGCGCAACAGGCTTTTGACGTGGGCAAGTTTGCGGGCATTTTTGCGGCCATCGGCATGGCTGTAGGGGCCATCGGTACCGCTCTGGCATCGGTGGCGGTCGGATTGTTTTCTTTGGCGCTCTGGCAAATCCCATTTGTTTTTCTGGGTGTTTTGCTCCTGATTTCCGGGCCGTCGCTTCTACTGGCCTGGTTCAAGTTGCGCTCTCGCACCTTGGGTCCGATCCTCGACGCCAATGGGTGGGCGATCAACGCCCGGGCAAAAATCAACTTGCCCTTTGGGGCTTCCCTGACTCAACTGGCCCAACTGCCACCGAATGCTGAACGGACATTGACCGATCCTTTTGCCGAGGAAGAACGTTCCGCTTGGGTCTATGTGGTCTGGAGCGCGGTGGCTGTGATGGTTGTGGTCATGCTCTGGGCCGTGCGGATGGGAACGCGTTGAATTCACGGCGGCTGTTCGACTTCCCCCCGAGGGCAAGCCTCGGGGGGAGCGCGGTTACTGTTTGATGGCTTCGACGGAAACCGTGATGGTGACGTCATCACCCACATAAGGAACATATTTGCTCATTCCAAAGTCGGAACGTTTGACATGCGTTTCCGCATCACCCCCGCAGGCTTCCTTGAGTACCATGGGATGGAGTTTGCACGTGAACGAGGTGATCTTGAGTGCTACTGGATGGCTGATGCCTTTCAGAGTCAGGATCCCATCGATTTCGGTGGGTGTATCCCCGGTAAACTTGACAGAATCTCCCTTGAAAGTGGCGGTGGGGAATTTCTCTGTGTCCAGGAAATCGGCCTCCTGAATATGCTCATTGAAATGGTCAGAACCGGTACTCACGGAACGGGTGTCGATCGTGATATCGGCGGCACCTTTTTTGGCTGCCGTATCCAGCATGATCGTTCCGGATACCTTGTCAAAGCGGCTCAACTGAGTACTGAATCCAAGGTGATTATAGGAGAAACGGGCAAAGGTGTGATGGGGGTCGGTGGTATAGGTATCCATGGCCGCGTGAGCCGATGCGGAAAGGGGAGCGAGCAGGGCGAGAATGAGTCGTGCTTTTTTCATGAAGGGCCTCCTGGGGCAAATGGTACGAGTACGTACAATATAAGGGTTTGCGCCCGTCGATGCAAGAGTTTTTGTGAAAAATCAAGTTGGCTTCTGCGACAGGGCGGCACAAAAGCTTTCCCTTTCAAGAAGAGGGAAGGGTACAATGACATAAGTCAAAACCTGATGGTATTTTATTAATCATTTTTGGATCAGGCATCGTTCCCATTATGAATCTTCATGACTTGAAATCGGTATGTGGTAGTTGCACCATCCGGGAATTGTGTCTCCCTGCCGGGTTGAGCGATGAGGAGGTTCACCTGCTCGATCAGCACATGGAGCACCGTCAAGTTGTGCCCAAGGGCGACTACCTTTACCGTGTCGGTGACCCTTTCCGTTCGCTCTTTGCCGTCAGTTCCGGGTTTTTCAAGACGGTACTGCTTCATGAGGATGGTCGGGGGCAAATCACCGGGTTTCAGATGATGGGGGAACTGCTGGGTCTGGAAGCCATTCACAGCGATCACCATGTGTGTGACGCCGTTGCTCTGGAAGACAGCGCCGTATGTGCCATTCCTTTTGACCAGTTTGAACAACTGGGGCAGGTCATGGCCAACCTTCAGCATCGGTTCAACAAGGATTTGTCTCGGGAAATCGTCCGGGAACACAATGTCATGATGTTGCTCGGGAGCATGCGTTCGGAGGAGCGTCTGGCCAATTTCCTCATCGACCTGGCGGATCGCCATGCCCATCGCCACCAGTCCTCTGTGGAAATGACCCTGCGCATGACGCGGGAGGACATCGGCAGTTATCTGGGACTTAAACTGGAAACCGTCAGCCGTCTCCTTTCTCGTTTCCATGATGAGGGGTTACTTGAAGTACGGGGACGCCGGGTGAAAATTCTCGATCGAAACGCCCTGGCATTGCGCAGAACCGAACCCCCCCACCAGTAGCGGGTCAGAAGATCTTCAGTCTGCGATTTCATTTATTTTCATTGGCTGGCAGGTTGTTGTGTAAATGCAACATTCTCCCTCAGGATTGTGACGATCCTGTGACCAACTGTTTCATTCAAGATTGATTTGCGTCAGAATGCGCGCTTATGTCCTGCGCTACCATGGCTGCGCAGGGCTAGGAACTGCATAAAAATCATGCCTGTCATACCAACGTACTTAGGAGGGGATTAATGAAATTTTCGACCAAAAAAACTCTGGTGGCGGCCATCGCCTTGACCGCCGTGGCGGGTCCGTTTGCTGCGTCCAGCGCCCTTGCGGATGATGGTGAGCCCAGCCCCTGGCTCGTCCGGGTTCGGATGCTGCAAGTGATGACCCAGCAGGGCAATGATGCTGCCACAGGTGTTCCAGCTGATTCGATCAAGCTGGCCAATCGCACCCAACCGGAAATCGATGTCTCCTACTTCATCACCCACAACATTTCTGCGGAATTGGTGGCTTCCTATCCGCTGAGCCATCAGGTGCAATCGAGTGGGAAATATATTGGCGGTCTGCAGGAGTTGCCGCCCATCTTGAATCTTCAGTACCACTTCGATGGGATGGGAAACTTTGTTCCTTACGTGGGGGCGGGCGTGATGTACATGCGGACCATGAATGTCTCGCTGCAAGGCGGGGCGCTCGGACTGCAACAGAATAACTGGGGCGAGGATGTTCAGTTGGGGGCGGATTACAAGTTGGACAGCCACTGGTTACTGAATGCGGATATCAAGAAAACCTGGGTCAACGTGGGGCTGGATAATTCTACCGGCGGCACGATCCTCCAACTCCATCCCGATCCCTATATTCTGGGTGTGGGGGTTGGCTACCGCTTCTAGTCTTCTAGCCGGCTTCCCCCTCCGCCGGCGAACCTTCGCCACCGCGGCGTAATTTTGCGGTGGCGCTTTCCTTGTCTGGCGGGGTGTTACGGCTCGGGTCAACCGAGCCGTTTGCATTTCTCCGGGCTCCTGTGGTCGTGGGGTAACGTATCGAAAGTTGATTTTTATCAATATCCAAGGGATGCGCCGAGAGGATAATGGCCCTCATGGATCGCATGAAACCCACTTCCGAGATCGTCGTCACCCCAGAATTGGTTGGGCGTTTTGATATTCCGGGGCCGCGGTATACCTCTTATCCGACGGCGGATCGCTTTCTGCCCGATGAGTGGGGCGCGCACCTCGCCCATGCCTTGGGGGATCGTGCAAGGACGCCGGGTCATGCACCGCTCTCCCTGTATGTCCATTTGCCCTTCTGTGCCTCGGTTTGCTACTACTGCGCCTGTAACAAGGTCATCACCAAGGATCACGGGAAGGTTTCGGAATATCTCCGTTATCTCGAACAGGAAATGGATCTGGTGGTGCCCTTGATCGGTTCGGGTCATCGACAGGTCGCCCAGTTGCATCTGGGTGGTGGGTCTCCCACCTTTCTGGACGACGATGAACTGACGCACCTGATGAGTCTGCTGGCTCAGCGCTTTGAACTGCTTCCAGACATGGAGCGTTCCATCGAGATCGATCCGCGCACGGTCACGCCGAAAAGACTGGCGCATTTGCGTACTCTGGGTTTCAATCGGGTGAGTTTTGGGGTACAGGATTTTGATCCTCGCGTCCAGAAAGCCGTCCACCGTGTTCAGCCCTTTGAGCAGGTTCAGTCACTGGTGGAGGAAGTACGGCGTTTGAGATTCGATTCCATCAATCTGGATCTCATCTACGGGTTGCCCTACCAGACCTTGGAGTCTTTCCAGAAGACCGTGGATCAGGTATTGACCATCCAGCCCGACCGCATTGCTCTTTACGCCTATGCCCATTTACCGGCTCGTTTCAAACCGCAACGGCGTATCGATGCGGAGACTTTGCCGGCAGCCGCCACCAAGGTGCAGATGATGGATCAGGCGATTCACGCCTTCATGGCCCATGGTTATGACTATATCGGGATGGACCATTTTGCCCTGCCTGAAGATCAATTGGCCAAGGTCAAAAGGGACGGACGTCTGCAACGAAACTTTCAGGGGTATCACACCCATGTGGGGGCGGATTTATTGGGATTCGGGGTTTCTGCCATCAGTCAGGTGGGACGGGCCTACAGTCAGTCCGTCAAAACTCTGGAGGCCTATTATGCGGCACTGGATGCAGGAAAATTCCCCGTGGAGCGGGGGTTGACGTTGGAGACGGATGACCTCCTGCGGCGCGAGGTCATCATGTCCTTGATGTGTCAAGGGCGCATTGTCTTTGAGCCCATCGAGCGGAATTACGGAATCGATTTTGCAACCTATTTCCAGGATGCGCTGGAACGGTTGCGGGAATTTGAACATGAGGGCCTTTTGACCCGTACATTGGCGGGTCTGGAGGTCAGTAAAGCCGGGTGGTTCTTTGTGCGTCCCATGGCCATGAGTTTTGATAAATATCTCTGGTTGCATCAGGACCATCAGCGGTTCTCGAAAGTGTTGTAGCAGTCTCCTAAAGTGGTCTTTTGCCGCCCACAGTGAACTGGGGGCGGCTTTTCTTTTGTGTGGGCCTTCTCTTTTCTACGGGCATGGCGTTTGAACGCAATGCCGTCACGATGCACGATGGGGGATGGAATTGCACAAGCCCCAGAGATTTTCTAAAAAAGTAGGCCAAAGACTGCTAAACTAAGCGCGTTACTGAATCATCGGAGTGTGTCATGAAATTGATTACGGCCATCGTCAAACCCTTCAAACTCGATGAAGTCAGAGAGGCGCTCTCCGAAGTCGGCGTATCTGGTCTGACCGTTACCGAGGTCAAGGGATTTGGGCGCCAGAAGGGCCATACAGAGTTGTACCGAGGTGCTGAGTACATCGTGGATTTTCTCCCCAAGGTCAAGATCGAGGTGGTCGTGACCGATGGGATAGTGGATAAGGTCGTGGAGGCAGTCATCCACTCGGCCCGTACCGGTAAAATCGGTGATGGCAAGATCTTCGTCGTCGATGTGGAACAGGCCATGCGGATACGTACGGGAGAACAGGGCGAGGATGCCGTATAGGTTTTTATGCAGATGGACCGGTGGTCGTGGATAGCGCGTTCCTGAGACGAAGGGCGCGCTCCAGTGCTTCATTGGCGCTGGGACCCAGGACCGTGATATGTCCCATCTTGCGTCCTGGACGGGGTTTTTCCTTGCCGTAGAGATGTAACTTGGCTTCCGGTTCCTGAAAAACCAGGGGCCAGGGGGGCGTCCCTTCCTGCCATAACTCTCCCAGCAGATTGATCATGGCTGCGGGTCTCAACTGTTCCGTACTGCCCAGGGGAAGATCACAGAGGACCCGGACCTGTTGCTCGAACTGACTCGTGATACAGGCATCGAGGGTGTAGTGTCCGCTGTTGTGCGGGCGAGGCGCAATTTCATTGACCAGGATCTGATCGATGCCCGTTACAAAAAATTCTACTGCCATGACTCCCACATACTCCAGTCGTTCTGCAATTTCACCGGCCATTTTACGGGCTCGGCTGGCCAATTCGTCGCGAATACGCGCAGGGGCGATGGTGACATCCAGAATCCCTTGATGGTGGCGATTTTCAGCCACAGGCCAGTAGGCGATTTCACCGACGGCCGTTCTGGCCAGGATGACCGATATTTCCAAACGGAGCGGGACGATTTCTTCCAGGATGCAGGGCAGGAGACCGGGGCGTTGGCTTAGGACCTCCCGAGCTTCTTCGGGGGATTCCACGCGGACCTGACCTTTCCCATCGTATCCAAACCGCGCGGTCTTGATCAATGCAGGAAATTTTATCTGGGTCAGTGCGTTGGCACAGGATTCTCCGTTGGGGACAAGAGCAAAAGCCCCCACAGGAAATCCCTCATCGCGCAGGAAAGTCTTTTCCCGGATACGATCCTGAACAATCGATACGGCGCGTGCCCCTGGACGGACAATGACCTGACTGGCCAGGGCAGACAGCGTCTCGGCCGGTACATTTTCAAATTCGGTGGTGACAGCCCGACAGGAGTCTGCCAGTTGTTTCAGAGCGATGGCATCATCGAAGGCGGCACACAGGTGGCGGGTGGCAAAATGCGCTGCCGGGGCGTCAGGGTCGGGGTCCAACACCCAAACATCGAATCCCATGGTGCGGGCGGAGGAGGTAAACATTCTCCCCAATTGCCCTCCCCCCAGCAAACCCAGGGTCCGGTTACGTCGGCTCATGGAGCAGGCGGCAGATGCATGGCAGTGACTTGTGCGACCAGCTCAGCCCGATAGGCGTTCAAACGCTCGATCAGATGCGGGTGTTGCGCAGCCAACAAACTGACCGCAAAAAGCGCTGCATTGGCTGCTCCGGCAGCACCTACGGCAAAGGTGGCCACCGGAATGCCCTTGGGCATCTGGACGATGGACAGAAGAGAGTCTTGTCCTTGAAAGTAGGGCGTTGGGACGGGGACTCCCAGGACGGGCAAGGTGGTTTTGGAGGCCAGCATGCCCGGCAAATGGGCCGCTCCGCCCGCTCCCGCGATCAGACAGTTCAGACCACGGTCACGCGCTTCTTCCGCATAGCGAAACATGCGGTCGGGCGTGCGATGGGCAGAGATCACCAGCGCCTCGAAGGGCACTTCGAAACGGGTCAGCATCTGGGCGGCCTGTTCCATTACCGTCCAGTCCGACTGGCTTCCCATGACCAGTCCCACCCAGGGGGAGGCCGCCGACATCAACGTCAGTCTACCAATCCGCGTGCTTCCGCCACCTGGCCGCGGTAGGCGTCGTAGATGCGGCGCAGGGCATCCATCATGCCGACTTCAGGCGCCCAGTTCAATTCTTCACAGGTATTGGTGATCTTGGGGACGCGATTCTGGACATCCTGATACCCCTTGCCGTAATAGGTGTCGGCGGTAGTTTCCACCAGTTTGACCTGTTGTGCGGTGGTGCGGTATTCGGGATATTCCATCGCCAGATCCAGCATCATTTGCGCCAGTTCCCTGACCGAATAGTTGTTACCCGGATTGCCGACGTTGTAGATCTTTCCTGTCGCCACGCCCTGGGGATTTTCGATGATTTTCATGAGCGCAGAGACGCCATCGTCGATGTAGGTGAAGGCCCGTTTCTGGGTTCCTCCATCCACCAACTGGATATTTTCTCCCCGGACGATATGTCCGAAGAACTGGGTGATGACCCGTGAACTGCCTTCCTTGGGTGTGTGGATACTGTCCAGTCCGGAACCGATCCAGTTGAAGGGACGGAACAGCGTGAAGTCCAATCCCTCCTGCATGCCATAGCCCCAGATCACCCGGTCCATCAACTGCTTGCTGCAGGAATAGATCCAGCGCTGTTTCTCGATGGGCCCCAGGATCAGTTCCGATTGACCGGGGTCGAATTCGCTATCCCGGCACATGCCATAGACTTCCGATGTCGAAGGGAAGAGGATTCGTTTGCCATGTTTGACACAACTGCGCACGATGGGCAGATTGGCTTCGAAATCCAGTTCAAAAACCCGCAAGGGTTGCTGGACATAGGTGGCGGGGGTGGCAATGGCCACCAGGGGCAGTACCACGTCGCACTTCTTGATGTGGTACTCGATCCACTCCTTGTTGATGGTGATATCCCCTTCGAAGAAGTGAAAGCGCGGGTGATCCAGCAGATCCTTGACGCGTTCACTCTGCATGTCCATCCCGTATACCGACCAATCGGTCGTGGACAGGATACGCTGGCTGAGGTGGTGACCGATGAAACCATTGACGCCAAGGATGAGGATTTTTTTCATGGGGGTTCCGTTGTTCAACTATAAAAATTTGCCGTCTAAATTTTGACTATTTTTAGAATCCCGTCATTATACGGGAAGCCTTCATTCCAATAAACGGGGAGAAGCGTATTTTAGGGGCTTTTTGTTGCAGGCCAGGGGTCCGGTACGCAACCTTGAGGAAAAGTGCTCTTGAATTGGGCTGCGTCCAGATCCTGCTTCTGCCATTCTGCCTGCAACAGGTAGAGGGGTTGCCCATCTCCACCCTGGGTCTTTGCCAGGGCATCCGGGTGGGGATGAAGACTGGTCCTGAGAATGCGCAGGGGCTGTCCGCCTACCAGCGTGAAGGCTCCGGGATATGGGGGGGCGACCCCCCGCACCAGATTATGGATGGTCTGGGCGGGTTGGCTCCAGTCGATTCTTCCATCTTCGGGGCGGCGTCCACCGCAGTAATTTCCCTGGGACAAATCCTGCCGATGATGGACGGCTTTCCCTGCCAGCAGAGCCGGAAGCACTTGAGAAAGAGCTCGTTCGCCCGCCTCGATGACGCGCAGGAAAACCTCATGAGCCGTGTCGTCCGGACCGATGGAGACTTTCTCCTGCGCGACGATATCTCCCTGGTCCGGTTTGAGAGTCATGACATGCAGGGTGGCACCGGTTTCCGTTTCGCCACAAATGACTGCCCAGTTGACCGGAACCCGTCCCCGGTACCGGGGCAGAAGCGAGCCGTGCAGGTTATAGGCACCGTGTTTGGGCAGGGCGAGCAAGTCGGCTCCCAGCATCTGGCGATAATAGAAGGAGAAAAAGAAATCCGCACGAAGGGCGGCGATTCGCTCCACCAGGGCAGGATCATTGGGGCTTGGGGGGGTGAGGGCAGGAATGCCCTGGTGGGCTGCCCATTCGGCCACGCTGTCAAACCAGCGATTTTCTGCCGGGTCATCCGGGTGGGTCACGATCAAGGCGATATCGACTCCAAAACGATGGAGCACCTCGAGGCAACGTACCCCCACCGAATGGTAGGCAAAGACCACGACCCGTATCGGGTTTTTGACTTTATCAGGCATCACCGGTTTCCTCGGGCGGCAGGGGGGCTTCCAGGATACCCTGGATGAGAAAGCGCGGACGATCACGAACTTGCTGGTAGATGCGTCCGATGTATTCTCCCAACAGACCAATACCGAACAGCAGGATGCCGATCAGGAAAAAAGTGATGGCAAACAGGGTGAAGACTCCCTCGGCTTCCGGTCCGAGGATGAGGCGGCGCAGCACCAGGAAAACGACGAATAAAGCGGACAATACCGACAGAGCCATACCCAGCAGGGAAAAGAACTGGAGAGGAAGGATGGAAAATCCGGTGATCAGATCGAAATTGAGGCGGATCAAACTGTACAAGGAGTACTTGGATTCACCCGCTGAACGCTCTTCATGTCCCACCACGATTTCCGTGGGGTTGGACGAGAAACTGTAGGCCAGGGCAGGAATATAGGTGTTTACTTCACGACAGGAAACGATGGCCTGGATGATCCGGTGGTCATAGGCCCGCAACATGCAGCCCTGATCGGTCATGTGGATATGGGTGACTTTTTCGCGCAGGCGGTTCATCAGGCGCGAAGCCCAATGGCGCCAGGCACTGTCCTCGCGGGTGCGGCGGATGGTCCCGACATAATCATGACCCTGATTCATGGCAGCGAGAAGGTTGCCGATTTCTTCCGGAGGATTTTGCAAGTCGGCATCCAGGGTGATCACCCGCTCTCCCCGACAATGCTCAAACCCTGCCATGATGGCCATGTGTTGGCCATAGTTGCCGTTGAAGAGGATGACGCGGGTCACCTCGGGGCGCAATTGAAATTGCTCTCGTAACAGGGCGGCGGAGCGGTCGCGACTGCCATCATTGATGAAGAGTATTTCGTAAGGAACCCGCAGGGCGTCGAGGGCCGGATAGAGGCGGTCGAAGAGCAGGTGCAATCCGGTTTCTTCGTTATAGACCGGGATGACGACGGAAAGGGCGGGTTTTTGATTCATCGGGCCGCCTGTTTCAGGATTTTTTCCAAGGTTGCGCAGACGCGATCCACCTCCTCCAGAGTAAGCGTGGGATAGAGGGGCAGGGTCAGGGTTGTGCGGGCGATGCGCTCAGAATGGGGGAAATCTCCCGCCTGGTACCCCAGGGCAGAATAGCGGGTGGTCAGATGCAGGGCTTCATAGGAGATTCCGCTACCGATCCCTTCCTGATGCAGGGCGTCCATGATTTCCTTGCGGCTCCAGCGCAGGTGCTCGAGCGGCAGGAGGGGAGCAAAGAAATTCCAACTGTGTCCCTCGTCTCCACGGAAAGGCAGTTCACAGGGGGGATCGGTGTGCAGGCGTTCAAAATAGCGGGCGACCAGGGTATGACGGCGGGCGATGAATTCCTCGAGGCGGGCCAGTTGCATCAACCCCAGGCGAGCATTGACATCGGGCAGGTTGGATTTGCCGCCCGTGACCACGACATCGCGGGTGCCGTCGGGCAGGCGCACGATGCCGTGGAAGCGCAGACGCTCGGCGGTGCGCGCCTCTTCTTCGCTGGCAAAAACCAGTGCGCCTCCCTCGATGGTGGTGAGCGTTTTATTGGGATGAAAACTGAAACTCACCATGTCTCCAAAACTGCCGACGGGTTTTCCTTTCCAGCGGCTGCCAATGGCCAGGGCGGCATCTTCGATGACCCGTAGTCCATGTCGTTGGGCCAGGGCATAGAGGGGTTCCGGAGCCACCGGCCAACCGGCAAAATGGGTTGGCATGAGGGCGCGGGTGCGCGGGGTGAGCGCCGCTTCGGCGGCGTTCAGATCCAGATTGCGGGTGATGGGATCCACATCCACAAAGACGGGGGTAGCACCGGTGCGGGCCACTGCATTGGCACAGGCAAAAAAGGTCTGGGCCGGGATGATGACTTCGTCACCGGGGCCGATGCCCATCGTCAGAACGGCAACTTCGAGGGCCGCCGTGGCTGAAGAAAAGACCCGGACCGGACGCCCGCCGTGATACTCGGACAAGGCTTTTTCGAAGGCCAAAACCTGAGGTCCGGAGGTGATCCACAGGGAACGCAGGGTATCTCCCACGGCTTCCACCATGGATTCATCGATCGTGGGGCGGGAAAAGGGCAGATAGGGGAGGTTATGAGCGGACAATCAGATACACTCCTACGAGAATGACGGCAATGCCGGAAATCCTGCTACCCGTCAGGGTTTCCCCCAACAACGCCCAAGCTGCCAGAGCGTTGACCACATAGCCAATGGACAACAGGGGGTAAGCCTGGGAAACGGGGACGCGGGAAAGCGCCAGAATCCATACCACCACACTGACGGCATAGCAGAACAAGCCTGCCAGGATGGGCCATTGGGTACAAATTTTGAGCGCAATGGGCCAGAGGTTTTCCCAGGTGAATGCAAAATGCCCCAGATGGTTGGTGCCTGCCTTGAGCAGCAGTTGGGCTGCAGCATTGAGCAGCACGCCGGAAAGGATGAGGGAAAAACTGACCAGGCTCATGTTCGAGCCACTATAACACGGTGCGCATCCCGAAACAGAAGGCGCATGGGAAAACCCTGATTTTTCATGACGTCATACAAAGGTGGGGAGAGAATGGCCAAGGCCCCCGGATCCGCGGCCCAGAGCGGTTTGAACTTTTCCAGGGTGGGAATCGAGTGTTGAGGTTCCAGGCTCAGGCCAAAGGCCATTTCATCCTGATAAGCCACGGGAATGACGGTGCGTTGCAGATAAAAATCGAGCGTCTGGTCGTAGGTATTCACACTGTAGAGATGGCTGGCTGCGGCAAATCGGGGACCCAGTCGGTGGGCGAGGGTGGCCCCGGATTGAAAATCTGCCAGGGTATTACTTCCGCTGAGCAGTAGTTGGGTGACGAGCAGCGTACCGATGGCGACGATTTTCAAACTGCGGGTGGGCAGGGCGCGTTGACGGTGGGCCTGGTAGCCCAGAATCAGGGACACTGCGGCAGCAGTGGCAATCCAGGCAGAAAAGTTCTGGTAACCCCCGACCATGTCCGGGTCCATCCCCAATGACCAACCCAAACTTTCCGGGAGAGCGGGGAACGCCAGAAGTAACGCGGCGACCCCGAGAAAGGCGCCGCCCGCTGCCAGCAGAAGAGGAGGGCTGAGCGGAAAGGGCCCCGGCCATACGCTGAGTCGGCGGGCGCTGAGCAGTACCAAGGCCGGAAAGGCCGGAAGAATATAGTCGGGTAACTTGGAGCCGGACAGACTGAAGAAGACGACGGTGAAAAGGGCGTAAATGGCGAGGAAGCGAGTGGGTGAGAAATGACGTCCATGGTTGTGAAGCAAGGCATTGCCTGTGGCGCGCAGAACCTCCAGGGTCCAGGGCCAGAGGCCGACCAGCAGGATGGGGAGAAAATACCAGACAGGTTCCACCCGTTGATGGAGGGTGGTGGTGTAGCGGTCAAACTGCTCGTGTATGAAAAAAAACCACAGAAACTCGGGGTGGACGCGACTGGCCAGCCAGAACCACGGCAAAGTGAGCAATAAAAACAAGGGTAGACCAGGAAAGAGATAGAGTCGTTTCCAGGGACTCAGATCGCGGGTGAACAGGGTGTAGAGCACCAAAGTGGCCCCGGGGAGCGCCAGGGCCATGAGGCCCTTGCTCATGAATCCGGCGGCGGCAGCGCCCCAGGCCAGGGTCATCCAGAAGCGCGGAGAGGATTCCTGTTGCGCCAGCAGGAAACACCCCACCGCCAGGAACATCCAGACCGCAACTCCCATGTCGAGGGTGTTGATGTGCCCCAGCGCAGTGTAATAGAAGGTTCCGATCAGGAGTAGGGGCGCACGCCATCCTGCCTCCGTTCCGAAGAGACGCCGGGCAAAAAAAGCACTGGCCAGGATCCCTGAAAAACCGAGCAGGCCGGTCCAGAGACGGGCGGCCAGCGGGGTGGGGCCCAGCAGGTCGATGCTGAGTGCTGTAGCCCAGTATTGCAGGGGCGGTTTTTCATAGTAGGGGATGCCGTTCAGATGGGGGGTCACCCAATCTCCGGAAACGGCCATTTCCCTGCCGATTTCCGCATAGCGTCCTTCATCGGGCCGGGTGAGGGCGCGCGTCCCCAGTCCCAGACTCCAGATCATTGCCAACAGGATGATCCAGACCCCGCAGGTTTTGATCGAGGTCAAGGGCGTGACTTAGCCGGCATGGGCCAGGCTTTCCAGGTGGCGCTGGGCATCGAGGGCTGCCATACATCCGGTGGCAGCGCTGGTGATGGCCTGACGGTAGACCGAATCCTGTACATCGCCGGCCGCAAATACGCCGGGAATACTGGTTTCGGTAAAGTTGCCGGTGCGGCCGGTACGCGTGATCAGGTAGCCGCCATCCATCTCCAGTTGGCCGGTGAAGAGTTCCGTGTTGGGGCGGTGGCCAATCGCGATGAATACGCCTTTGACCGTCAATTCCTCGGGAATCCCGGAGGAGGTATGGCGCAGACGCACTCCGGTGACCCCCGACTCATCTCCCAGTACTTCATCGAGTACATGGTCCCATCGAATACTCAGGGTTCCCTGCGCCACTTTTTCCATGAGTCGATCCACCAGAATGGGTTCGGCACGAAGGCGGTCACGACGATGAACCAGGGTGACGTGGGCGGCCAGGTTACTGAGATAGAGCGCTTCTTCCACCGCCGTATTGCCTCCTCCGATCACGGCGACCGACTCGCCCCGGTAGAAGAAACCATCACAGGTGGCGCAGCCCGAGACTCCACGTCCCATGAAAGCTTGTTCCGAAGGCAAGCCCAGATAGAGGGCGGAAGCACCGGTGGCAATGACCAGTGCATCGCAGGTATAAACTCCTTCATCCCCTTCCAGAAGGAAGGGACGGGTACTCAGATCCGCCCGATGAATCTGGTCGAAGAGGATTTCGGTGTGAAAACGTTCGGCATGGGCCTGAAAGCGCTGCATCAAATCCGGTCCCAGGACACCATGCACATCGGCAGGCCAGTTATCCACCTCCGTGGTGGTCATCAATTGTCCTCCCTGGGCAATACCGGTAATCAACAGCGGTTGAAGGTTGGCGCGCGCAGCATAAATTGCCGCAGTGTAACCGGCGGGGCCGGAGCCCAGGATCAGTAGGCGTGAATGACGGCGCTTGGGCATGGTCCTCTCCCGTAATGGAATCAACCCGTGATTGTACCATCGTCTCTCCGATGACTCTTATCGTTCCATGGTCAGAAAGGCTATAATCGGCCCATGAGTGATTCTCCCCTTGCCCTGAAATTGACCCGTCTGTTGTACGAGGCATTTCTGTTGCTGCTGGTGTTACTGGCACTTTATCTTGCGCTGTCCCTGGTGACTTATCATCGGACCGACCCGGGATGGTCCCTGGGGTCGGCGGTCAATCGTCCCGACTGGGCGGCCTCCGCTTCCCATGTGGCCAATGCGGGGGGGCGGGTGGGGGCCTGGTTGGCGGATTTTTTACTCTATCTGTTCGGGTTTTCGGCAGGTTGGTTCGTGGTCGTTGTGGGTTGGGCGGCCTGGCGTGGCTATCGTTACCTGAAACTTGAACCGGGTTCCACCGGGGCGAAAAAAACCATGTCGCCAGTGCCTCAGCACTGGTTTGTTCTGATGGGCTTGGGGTTCCTGCTGATGGTGGTTTCCAGCGCGGGGCTGGAAGCCATGCGCCTGGCCGGACTGCATTTCGAACTGCCTCTTCAGTCCATGGGAGAAGGGACCTGTAGTGGGGGGGGCGGTGTGCTGGGATGCGAACTGGCCAGTTGGGCAATCCAGGGGGTCGGACTGAGTGGGGCGGTCATGTTTCTGCTGTTGGCATGGGCCCTGGGTTTTTCACTCATGACGGGGATTTCCTGGTTACGTTTGGCGGAATCCTTGGGAGAAACCTGTGAAACGTTCTTTCGCCGACTCAATTCGAAGCGCAGTGCCGCCATCGACCGACGCGTGGGACGCCGGGCAGGTGAGCAACGTCAGACTCTGGTGCAGGAAGCGCGTAAATTGCAGGAAGATCATGAGCCCTTGCAGGTATTGCCGGTCATCACTCAGATCGAGCCTTCCATGCAGGCGGTACGGGAACGTCAGGTGCTCCTGTTCAATGATCTTCCGAATTCTGTCTTGCCCCCCCTGAGTTTGCTGGACGAGGCCAATGCTGTGCGGGAATCGGTGAGCCAGGAATTGCTGGAATTCACATCGCGCCAGATCGAACGAAAATTGGCGGATTTCAATGTCAGTGTAAAGGTATTGGCGGCCTTGCCCGGCCCTGTCATCACGCGCTACGAAATTGAACCGGCAGTGGGCGTCAAGGGAAGTCAGATCATCAATCTGGTGAAGGATTTGGCTCGTGCCCTGACCGTTGGAAATATCCGGGTCGTGGAATCCATTCCGGGAAAGAACTGCATGGGTCTGGAAATACCCAACGCGCGGCGCGAAACCGTACGACTCTCTGAAATTCTGGGGGCGGCGGTCTACGGGGATATGGCTTCGCCCCTCACCTTGGCGTTGGGTAAGGACATTGCAGGCAATCCGGTGGTGGTGGATCTGGCCAAGATGCCTCATCTATTGGTGGCGGGTACGACGGGGTCCGGAAAGTCCGTGGCCATCAATGCCATGATCCTGAGTTTGCTGTACAAAGCGACCCCGCAGCAGGTTCGTCTGGTTCTGGTGGATCCCAAGATGCTGGAACTGTCGGTTTATGACGAGATTCCGCATCTTCTGGCCCCCGTGGTGGTGGACATGAAGGAAGCTGCCCACGCGCTGAACTGGTGTGTGGCGGAGATGGATCGTCGCTACAAACTCATGTCCCAATTGGGGGTGCGAAACCTTTCCACTGCCAACCAGAAAATCAATGAGGCGTTCCTCAAGGGACAGCCTCTCATGAATCCCCTGTCTTTGACTCCGGATGCCCCGGAGCCTCTGGAGCCGATGCCTTTCATCGTGGTGGTGATCGATGAACTGGCGGACCTGATGATGGTGGTGGGCAAAAAGGTGGAGGAATTGATTGCGCGAATCGCCCAGAAGGCACGGGCTGCCGGGATTCATCTGATTCTGGCGACCCAGCGTCCTTCGGTGGATGTGATCACGGGACTGATCAAAGCCAATATTCCCACTCGAATCTCTTTTCAGGTCTCCAGTCGCGTCGACTCACGCACCATCCTCGATCAGATGGGTGCAGAAGCGTTGCTGGGTCAGGGAGACATGCTCTATATGCCTACAGGAGCCGGCTATCCGCACCGTTTGCATGGGGCTTTTGTGAGCGATGACGAAGTACACCAGGTCGTGCATTATCTGAAGGCACAGGGCAAGCCGGCGTATGTGGAAGGGATGCTGCAGGGGATCGAGGAAGGCATGGATCCGGAAACGGCTCCAGGACAGTCCACTGGAGAACAGGATCCTCTGTATGATCAGGCCGTGGCGTTGGTGCTGGAAACGCGGCGGGCCTCGATTTCTCAGGTGCAGCGCCATTTGCGGATTGGTTACAACCGCGCAGCGCGCTTGATCGAGGATATGGAAAAAGCGGGTTTGGTGTCCAGTATGGCCACCAACGGCAGTCGGGATGTCTTGGTGGGAGGAGGGCGGGAATGAAGCGATGGAAACCCTGGGTCGGCGTGATGCTGTGGATGGGAAGTGTGGGGTGGGCCAGCGCATCCGGTCTCGATCGTCTGCATGCTTTTCTGCGTGACACGCGCCGGGGAGAGGCCCAGTTCGAGCAGCGCACCCTCAAAGGAAAGGGGGATACGGAGGGGGCCGTCAGTCGAGGTGTCTTCCTGTTTTCCCGACCGGGAAAATTTCGTTGGGAGTATCGCAGTCCTTATCCACAGACCTTGGTGGCGGATGGTCAAACACTCTGGATTTGGGACCCGGATTTGCAGCAGGTGACCCGAAAAAAAATGAGTCAGAGTTTGGGCAGTACCCCGGCTGCTCTGTTGGCAGGGGATGATGCCTTGGAAAAAGGGTATGCAGTCACGGAGGGCGGGGAGAGCGAGGGACTGGAGTGGGTGATGGCCAAACCCAAAAGTGCGGAATCAGGATTTGAATGGGTAAAGATGGGGTTCACGGATCGAGCGTTGGCGCGAATGGAATTGCAGGACAGTTTCGGACACACGCTCAGCATCGTGTTTACTCAATTCGAGAGAGATCCAAAATTTACGCCGGATACTTTCCGTTTCACTCCCCCTCCGGGTGCCGACGTCATTCAATAAGGGTGGCGTGCCCGACAGGGATCGAACCTGTAACCCCCAGCTTAGAAGGCTGGTGCTCTATCCGATTGAGCTACGGGCACTCACTCGGGCCGATTCTATGGTCGGGGTGGAGAGATTCGAACTCCCGACATCCTGGTCCCAAACCAGGCGCGCTACCAGGCTACGCTACACCCCGAACCCGAGATTATCCTACAAGGTTCTGTTTTTTGTCAAGGATGGTGCGTGCCCGACTTTCCTTGGTGGGGCCGGGCCTCCTGTATCAGAGGGGTTGAGAGCGCCGGATGGAAACAGCCACCGTGGCCACTTCTGGCCACATCCGGTACTTCACTACCTTGATTTCACAAGCCCGGACTTCGGGGTTGAGCAAAAGGAGATCGGCGATTCGTTGAGCCAGCACTTCGATCAATGTCACGGGTTCCGAGATGGCTTGCTTGATGGCGTCATAAACGTGATTGTAGTCGTAGCCAGCGCGTAATCCTTCCCGCGAATCTGCAATGTGGCAGAGGGTGTCCGGCACTTCGACGCTCACGGTCAGAGAGACCTTCTGGGGTTTGCCAATTTCAGAGGCGTTGATCCCGATTTCCAACTCGAGGTCAATGCCCTCCAGAACGAAGCGGGTGAGAGAATCAGAAGAAAAAGGGGAGGGCAGGGACATTTTATCCTTCAATATGGAGTGACAGACCGCCGTCAACGGTCAGAAAGGATCCGGTGGTGAACGTGGCTTCGCACAACAAAAAGCGAACGGCACGGGCCAATTCATCGAATTGGCCCAATCGCTTCAAGGGCACGGCTTGCAGGATCCTTTGTTGGTTTTCTTCGGCAAATGCCCGGGATTTATGCGGCCAGTCAAAGTGACCGGGTAGTACGGTATTGACCCGAACCTGGGGCGCCAGTTCCACCGCCAGGGCTTGCATCGCAGCCATCAGGGCATTTTTGGCAATGTGGTAGGTCAGGTAACCGGAAGCCGGGCGATGAAAGTGAATATCGCCGATGGCGACAATGGCGCCTTGCCGTTTTACCAGTGAGTCACGACATTGGCGAATCAGGCGGAGATGGCCATAAAGATGACTGCCCAGATCCCGTTCCAGATGCTCTTCGTAGTTGTCGAGATGCGTTGGGGAAAAATCCGAAGCATTGGCCACGATGCCATCGATGTCCGTACAAAAGAAGGGAGAGGGGAAAGGGTTGCACAGATCCTCCACCCAGAGTTGGGCACTGTGCGCGCGTAGCGCATTCAAGGTATGGCAAAGACTGTCGGCCTCGATCTGCGAGGAAGTACGGCAATGTAGGATGACGCGGTACCCGGCATCATGCAGTGATCGTACGATGGCGGCTCCCCCTCGACGTGCGGCTCCAGTGACGACGTACTGATTGACACGTGGATTATCCATGGTTTCAAATCGGGAATGATGACTCGGTTCGTTGCGGACAGCAGACGATTATGCTTGAAAAGGAGGGCCAAGTCCAAAATTTGCTGCAACGTCTTCTCCGTTCAGGGCGGTTTTCACTCGTGTCTGTGGTTGACCGAATGCGCAGCATTTCGGAAATCGGTCAGGAAATTCATACGGCCTGCCCGGCAGCATTGCCGCTGGCCCAAGCCCATTGAAAATTGAATCCGCCCAGATGTCCTGTCACATCCACGGCTTCACCGATAAAGTAAAGCCCTGGAACCTTTTTGGATTCCATGGTCCTGGACGATAACTCCTCCGTGGCAACGCCACCCAGGGTGACTTCGGCTTTGTGATAACCCAGGGTGCCCGAGGGTCGGATCCGCCAGTTTCCGAGGGTTTCCCCGATTTTTCGAAGTTCTGGTGGGGTGAACTGGCAGAGCGGTTTTGACAGATCATGGGCGGCACACCATTGTTGCGCAAATCTGCGCGGCAAGACTTCTGCCAGGAAGTTATCGATTCGAACTCGACCGGACGCATGGTCGCGGAGCCAGGTTTCCGCGTCTTTGTCTGGCAACAGATCGATGGAGATGAAGTCTCCGTTTTGCCAGTAAGAAGAAATTTGCAGAACGACCGGGCCGGAAATTCCTTGATGGGTAAACAACAGGGACTCGCGAAAACGTCCCTTGCGACAGGAGACTTCAACTTCCAGGGAAAGGCCGGACAAATCGCCAAACCGGGTCAGGGTTTCAGGTTCCAGGGCCAGCGGTACCAGGGCTGGGCGGGGGGTGATCACCGCCAGACCGAATTGTTCGGCAATTTGATAAGCCATCGGTGTCGAGCCAATGGCTGGGACGGCCAGTCCCCCGGTGGCCATGACCAGTGCCCGGGACTGATAATGACCGTGGGTCGTCGCTATCTGAAATCCTTCCGCATTTTGGCTCACCGCCTGCACTTCGCAAGGCATGCGCCAGGTTACCTGACCCCGTTCACATTCACTCCGCAGCAAGGCAATGATCTGCTGGGCACTGCCGTCACAAAACAAT
>JAKBLB010000038.1 GCA_021832305.1 Pseudomonadota bacterium
TGCCCATTTTTTCAGATTTTCCCTGGGGCTGCTCGATGATGGATATCGACTGGGAAGCCGAAGGCATCAATTCCAGAAAACTGGATTACCTTGCCTTCCGGCAAGGCTTCTTTTTCGATGCACACCGTGCTGGAGAAGACTGTCAGGCGCTTCTGGAAATCCTTTCCCTACCCCTGCCCCTCTCCGCACAACCCGGGTTAAAGCCCATACTGGACCGCTTGCCGCAAAAAAGTTATACCGTCTCTGCGCTCAATTCTCCCTTTTCCACCAAGGACCTGCTCAAGGAGCGCCAATATCGTTGGAATGGAGAACGCAGGTGCTGGATACGCACCCTGGAAAGCGAAACGGCCTTGAAGAAAGAAACGGAATGGCTCAAAACCGCCATCTATGGCGGGAAGACAGCCACGGTAGAAATTGATGAACGGGATGCACGAATGCGTTTCTCGCTCCGGTCGGGCAATACGCGCGCCTGCACCCTGTAAAAACAATCGGATTACGCCGTCCCCTCATCCCCACGCGGAAAAGGGATGGGCGACCTGATATCAAACGTTTTTCTCGGATCGAACCTGCTCTACCAACCAATCCTTGAGGCGATCACTGGCTTCCTGTCGTATTCCCGCGAGATTCGTTTCATGAACCTGTGCATGCCACTGGGCCACGTCCGCTCCCTCCAACCCCTTCTCCCGGAGAAAATGTGTCAGGGGACAGGACTCCAGCGCCATATGAACCCCCATCTCTCTACGCTTGCCGACACGTTGCATGTAACGCCAATGGTGTGCCAGAGCCCCAAGATACGTCCGCAAAGGATTTCCCGTAGGTAGTACTGGATTTTTGGGCTGCCCGACCCAGGACACCAGTTGTTCCTTCGGCATGGGACACGCCAGGGCATAGCCCTGTGCATAATGCGCCCCCAACAGGGTCACTGCTTCCAGAATGCTTTCATTTTCCACCCCTTCGACGATTACCACCCGTTCGAGGTCGTAACCAATCTGAATGATGGTTCGGATCAAACTCAGGGTTTTGAGCGGCTCACTGAAAATGTCCCGCACCATGGCTTGATCCACCTTGATGACATCAAAGGGCAAACTGGCCAGACGTTTCAAACTGCTGAATCCCGACCCCAGATCGTCGATGGCCAACTTCACGCCCAGGCGTTCCAGTTGAGTGATGGCCTCATCCACCATGCTTTGGTCGAAATCCTGAGTTTCCAGCAGTTCCAGCGTCAGTTGGGCCGGCGCAATTTCATTCTTGCGCAACGCCTCTTCGACCCACGGGACACAGAATGGATGCAACAAGGTACTGGGAGACAGGTTGATGGATAAAGGCAAATCCAATCCCTGCCCACGACATTCCCGTACCCACTCCAGCCCCTGGGCAAGCCCCTGCCGAAACAATGCATCGAGATCTGAGGAGCGCAACGCCGTCAGAAATTTCCCGGGCATGATCAGACTTCCATCCGGCATGACCAAACGCGCCAGGGCTTCCACCTTGAAAAGAGCACCGGTTTTCAATTCCACCACGGGCTGCATGAACAGACATAATCCTCCGGAATGCAAGCGTTCACGGTAAATCGCGGCTTGCTGCGAATCCATGACCGGGAACCGGTTGGCATGACTCAATCGCACCAACTGCTCCCAGCGATTCTGTAGCGAGGCAATGAACGTACGCATCCAGCCAGAAGAAAATTGATGCGGATAGGCCCCCAGCACGATCATGACGAATTCCATTTCCTGTGGTCCACGGATCGGAATGGCCACCGCACTGCGGATGCCCAGGGGACGAAAAGACTCGTGCCAGGTACGGGTTCGCGTATCCATCTGATACGCATCGGTACACTGGATCTGCCCCGAATGCCAGGCACGGGCGATCAAGCCCTGTCCTGCCTCGGATCGCGTGTCCAGAATGGGGCGCATACCCGGAACCCGCAGGATGGATTCCAATGCCTGGGACTTGACCCCCGCATTCAACTCCGTGGCAAAGATTCCGTCTGCCTGGGGGCGCAATATCTGTCCCACCAGAATTCCGGGCAGGGAAGACAGCGATTCCAGTTCGGACTGAGCCACCTCCAGCCACTGAACCGAAAAGGAATCAAGCGGGCGAGAATGATAAGCGCTATAGAGGTCCGTGGTTTGTTGCAGCGCATCCAGTTGCCCTTCGACATCGATCTGCAACCGCGCGTCGATCACGCGCAAGGCGCGATAACGCTCGCGCGACACCAGCGACAAGGTATCCAGATAGTGGCGCAACAATCCGCGATACAGACTCATGGCCCGGGTCATCCAGGCCCCCGTCACACCGATCAGGGCATGCACGCGTCCCAGCCGGGCTGCCTGAACCCGAATCTGTTCGTGGGTCGTCGAGGGATCGATCAGGAAACCCAGATAAGCCGATTGACTTCGTTTCAGTTCCAGATATTCGTCATCCGACAAGGTTTGCAAAATTTCCAGGGTGCTTTCATCCCGTTCCATGTCCTCATAAAATGAACGAGTAAATTCATCCGTGACCTGTTCCAGGTGGGGTTGCACCAGACTCAGCAGAAACTGCGCTTCACCGCCGAAGGGATCAAATGGACCCTCGGGCGCCGGTTCTTCCATGGGGACCGAGCCCAAAATCCACCATGTCATCCGTTCACGTTTGTGCAATTTGGCCTGGTACATGGCGGCATCGGCCTTACGCATCAGTTCTTCCGGCATCTCCGCATCCCCTGGGTAGAGCACCACCCCCATGGTCATGTCGATCATCACGCTATCTTCCGGTCCATCCAGATAAAAAGGCAATTCCACGGCCTGGTGGAGTCTGTCCAATGCGCTGCCGAGTTCATGCTGGATCTGGTTTTCATCCAGATCCTCGAAAACCACCACAAACTCATCTCCCCCAAGGCGGGCGAGATAATTCGATTCCCGGATCTTTTGGCCCAGGCGTTGCGCCAATTCCTGCAAAAGGATATCGCCCTGTTCATGGCCATAACGATCGTTGACAGGTTTGAAATCGTCCAGATCGATCATGCCCAGAGCCACCACCCGTTCGTGCCGTTCGGCCCGGGCCATCGCCTTGGGCAGGTATTCTTCCAACGCCAGGCGATTGGGTAGCCCCGTCAAACTATCGGTGCGCGCCAGTTGGGCATCTTCCCTTTGCAACGCATGGATACGCAACTTGAGATCGTGTTCCTCGAGGCTACGACTGAGCAAGGAAGCCACCCGCAGACAGAGTCCCAACGTGTCTTCATCGAATGTGTCGGTACGAGGCGAAGCCAACACCAGCACGGCCCAAAGTTCCCCACCCCTCTGGACGGGGGTAGCCAGCAAACTGAGCCATCGGTTTTTGGCAAAGAGCGCATGCCAATGATGCAGTGAAGCATCGCTCAGGGTATCGTTGGACAGCACAGTCTTTCCCGTCTGCCAGGCTCGCACGACGAGCGGAGAATCTTCAGCCTGGGTCAGGCGCGGTCGGGCCTCGATGATCTGGCGTGCCCCAGTTCCAGATTTGGCCATCACCTCGAAATAACCGTCCGGCCCTGGGCGCCCGATCCAGGCGGCGCTAAAAACGGTGTCGTTCGTAAGGTTGGAGCAGAGACTCTGCTGCATTTCCTGATCACTCTGATTTTGAATCAGGGCCGCGACGGAGCCGAACAAGGCCCGATAGAGACGGCGTTGATTTTCATCTTCCTGCCTCTGCTGAGGCAGAGAATGAATCAGCACCATGCCCGCCAGTGCAGCGCAGGATTCCAGTAGGCCAATCTGATCCACACTGGGCTCACCTTCCACCAATCCCGTCAAGGCAAAAGTCCCAACCAGTCGTTTGCCTTTGCGCACAGGCCAGGACCAGCAGGATTTCAGTTTCCAGGTTTCCGCCTGAACGCGCAGATCATCCCAGCGCGAATCATGCGGAATATCCCTGACCACCACGGGTTCCTGACGGTAAACGACATTTCCACAGGATCCCGCATGGGGTCCGGGAATGAGGTCCGAAAGCGTTCGGACCAGTTCAGGGGGCGCATGGGGTGCCGCCAGGATCTGGAGGCGCCCATTCTCATCCACGATCATCAGGGATGCGATACGTCCAGAAATCACCGACTCGGCGAAAACACAAATCTCCCCGGCCAGGGAAACCGCCTGCGCTCCCTCTGCCAGGGCCTGCAAAATACGAGTCGAGAAATGCACCAGAGCGAGATGCGAACCTTCCTCATTCATGTCAACCACTGTGCCGCACGATGCCACGAATGCCGATCCAGAATAGCCCGAATCCGTGTCCAGGACTGATCACCGGCATCCTGAAAGTCTCGCCTATCCATCAAAGTCAGGTCTCATCCACCCACACCGCCCGACAGCCATGACAAAGGTCGGGCACCCATGCGTCGAGCCCAACAAGGCCGCAAATGTTGCATTCAGCACCATCATTGCATATTCCTCAAAAGATCGCCCATTGTCCTATACCGACCCGCAAGGATCAAGTAGTCCCCTGGAGGAACTCAGTGAACCGCCTGGATGAGGCGCGCAGAGTCAGGCACGGCATACTTCGTAGCCGGCGTCCCGAATCACAGCCATCACCTCTTCGGGGTCCAGCGCGCCGCGCACCCTGACATTCCCGGTGGCCAGATCGACAGCAAGGTCTTCGACCCCTTGTACGGCACTCACGACACGGCGAACCGTGCCCACACAACCCTGACACGTCATGCCTGTCACAGTCAAATTCAATTCCCCTGATTGGCGCTTGCTCATCAAATACCCTCCCATACCGAAATAATTTTGCAGAAGGTTATACTATAGGGCCCTCCAACTTCAATTGTCAGGATGAGAAACTGCCATGCCGTTCCTGAATCGTCGTCACTTTATGGGCACCCTCGGTACTTTGCTGGCCAGTCCACTCTTCACCCGCCTTGCACAGGCCGAATCCAACGATCTGAATCTGGGACAGGGAACCACCTTTTCCTGGGAGGAATTGTGCGCCGAAGCCAAAAAACAGGCCCAGAAACCCTATGCGTCCCCCCTGTCTCCCGATGCCGCCATCGTCGACCGTATCGACTGGGATGCCCATGGTCAGATCCATTTCAAGATGGACCATGCACTTTTTGCAGACGGTCCTGGAGACTATGCCATCGCCTTTTTTCATCCGGGCAAATTTTTCCCCTTCCCCGTCAAAATGTACCGTCTCGACCAGCCTCTGGAAAATGAACGCGCGCGCACCGAAGCGCGGGAGGTGCTCTTCGACAAGCACCTGTTTGACATGCCCGAACATAGTCCAGCCCAGGAATTGAGCCATCCGGTAGGCTTTGCCGGATTCCGCATCCAGGAAAGCCGCAGCGGTTCCGGACCGGACTGGCACAATAACGACTGGGCGGCCTTCCTGGGCGCGTCCTATTTTCGAGCCATCGGCGACGAGTATCAGTATGGCATTTCAGCGCGGGGGGTTTCTGTCAATACCGCCACCAGGGATCAGAAGGAGGAATTTCCTCTCTTCACACACTTTTACTTCGCCCCCCCTCAACCGGGATCACGGGAAGTATCGGTCTATGCCCTGTTGGACGGTCCCAGTCTCTCCGGGGCGTACCACTTCATCCTCACCCGGGACAAGGGTGTCCTCATGGACATCCAGGCAGAACTGTTTCTGCGCCGTGATATCGCCCAGTTCGGGCTGGCCCCCATGACCTCCATGTACTGGTTTGCCGACAAAGACAAGGCTTTTCAAGTGGACTGGAGACCACAGGTCCATGATTCAGATGGACTTTCCTTATGGACGGGAACCAATGAGCATGTTTGGCGACCACTGATCAATCCCTCCGGCATCGAGGTGTCCTATTTTTCCGATGAAAACCCGAAGGGATTTGGCCTGATCCAACGCGAACGTCATTTCGATCAATATCTGGATGCCGTGCATTACGAACGGCGCCCCAGTTTATGGATCGAGCCCCTGAATTCCTGGGGTAAGGGCACGGTCCGGCTGGTGGAACTCCACACCACGGAAGAGCTGTACGACAACGTCGTGGCCATGTGGGTCCCCGCTGCCCCGGCACGCGCCGGATCCCAGCATTCCCTGCGTTACCGCCTCTACTGGCAGGCCGATGAACCCTTTGCCACCTCCCTGGCGCGCTGTGTCGGTACCGGGATCGGACGAGGAGGAGAACCTGCCCACCGGTTACCCGGCGCACATAAGTTCGAGGTGGTTTTTCAAGGTGGAGAACTGTTCCACCTTCCCGCAGGGAGTGCGCCGGAAGCCGTCATTACGCCATCGCGTGGACGTATCCTGAATGCCGCGACGGAACCCGTCCCCAATGGTCAACCTGGATTGTGGCGCGCACTCTTCGACCTGGCCGAAGTAACGGGCAACGATCCCGTGGATATCCGTTTATATCTGCGGCGGGGAAACGACACCTTGAGCGAAACCTGGCTCTATCATTATCTGCCCGCTTGAAGCCGAGTCCACTCAGGGAGTTTCCCCATGGAAGTTGTAGTCGTTGGTGTTCTTTCTCTGGCGCTGGGAGCCTTGCTCTCCAGTTTGATCTGGCGTAGCCGGCTGGCAATCTGCACCGAAAAAGGACGATCGGAAGGAGCCGTGGAGCGTGCTCAATGGATGGAACGAGCCAGTCGACTGCCTGAACTGGAAAGGCGTCTGAGCGAACTCGAACAAACCTTGAACCAGGCGCGCGACCATGAACATCTCTGGCGCATCCAGGAGGGCCGCTTATCCGCCGAACTGACCGCCGAACAAGGCCGTTGCCAAAGGTTGGCAGAGGAGTTGAACGAAGCGCGCCAGAACTTCCAGAGGGAGGTCAACGACCATCGTCAACACTTGGCCCAGGTTGCGGAATTACAGACGCGACTGGATGCAGAACGCGCCCAGGCAGGAGAAAAAATCGTTCTCCTGCAGGAAGCACGGGATGAATTATCCCTGCAATTCAAAAACCTGGCCAACGACATTCTGGAAGAAAAGTCCCGTCATTTCAAGGAACAGAACGAGAACTCCCTGAGTCAAGTGCTCAATCCCTTACGGGAGCGACTGGGCGAGTTTGGCACGAAGGTGGAAGAAATTCACCGTCGCGACACGGAGCAGCAGGCTCAACTCAAAGCCGAATTGGGACTTCTCAAGACGCTCAACCAGCAGATGAGCGAGGAAGCCCACCAACTGGCCACGGCCCTCAAGG
>JAKBLB010000018.1 GCA_021832305.1 Pseudomonadota bacterium
GCCAGCGCATCCAGTACGGGAATATTCTGGTTCTTCAGAACTTCGACCCCGGCCAGATCGCCCAATTCGAGGCGGGGCATGCCACAACATTTTTCCTGCGTCACCCACCGGACAGGAATTTCATTGTGTTCAAGGATTTTCAGCAGATCCAAACCAATGCCCGGTTCATTGAAATTGGCATAACATGTAGTGAACAGCGCCACTTTTCCCGGCGTGCGCACGCCCGGACGAGGCGTAAAGTTTTCGTTGGGTACGACACGTCGACGTAACGGAGGAGAAGCGTAGACCGGCAAAAGCCGGTCCCGATGAATCCCCAGGGTATGATGCATGATCGTGCGTGCGAAACCGGATTGGTTGACCGCATTCACCACGTCCACCACGATGGGAATCGTCGCCAGTCTGCCCAGGGCATCCGTACTGGCCAACAGTTTGTCGCGCCATCTGGTTTTACCTGCACGAAACTGGATGGCCTTGGCCCGCAGCATGGTATGAGGAAAATCCAGATTGAAGGGGTGAGGGGGCGTATAGGGGCACTTGGTCATGTAGCACAGATCACAGAGATAACAGTGATCCACCACATCCCACATGACTTTGCTGGCAACCTCCTCGACCTTTCCAGAAGGCGTGGCATCCACGGCATCGAACAATAATGGGAAAGCCTGACACAAACTGAAACAACGGCGACACCCCTGACAAATGTCAAAGATGCGGTTCATTTCCCCTTCAGTCTGCCCCCTGTCCCAAAAGTCGGCACCTTTCCAGGGCACCGGATGTCGAATGGGTGCTTCCAGATTACCTTCGCCAGTCATGAATCTTCCTTATCGGTCAGTCCACCAGATTGTTCAAGGCCTGACTGAAACGATTGGCATGGGAGCGTTCCGCCTTGGCCAGCGTTTCAAACCAGTCGGCAATTTCGTCAAAGCCTTCCTCTCTGGCCACTTTGGCCATGCCAGGGTACATGTCTGTATACTCGTGGGTTTCCCCTTCGATGGCCGCTTTCAGATTCTGGCGACTGGACCCGATGGGTAATCCGGTGGCAGGATCCCCCACCGCTTCCATGTACTCCAGATGACCATGGGCATGCCCTGTCTCACCCTCGGCCGTGGAACGAAAAACAGCAGCGATATCATTTTGCCCTTCGACATCAGCCTTGGCTGCAAAATACAGGTAGCGTCGGTTGGCCTGGGACTCTCCGGAAAAAGCCGCTTTCAGATTTTCATGGGTTTGGGTACCTGCCAGTTTCATGGTCTTGCTCCTTTGGTGAGAAATTAGAATTAATCTAAACCTGTGAAAACTATAGGGCAGTACGGAACGCTTGTCAATCCTTTCGGGTCAACTCGAGAAACGAGGCCAGTTCCTCGAGAGCGGCCTGGTACACCGCGCGCTTGAATTCCACCACGCTTTCCATGGGGATCCAGTAGGTATTCCAGCGCCAATCATCGAACTCCGGTTGTTCCGAAGTTGCCAGTGAAACGTCCGAGTCGCTGCCCACCATGCGCAAAAGAAACCAGATTTGTTTCTGGCCCCGGTAATGGTTCCGCCAGTCTCGCCGCAACCATTGGGAGGGAACATCATAACGCAACCAGTCGCGGGTACGCCCCAGGATACGGACATGCTGGGGCAATAACCCGGTTTCCTCCGCCAATTCACGGTACATGGCCTGTTCGGGGGTCTCTCCCGCCTGAATCCCGCCCTGGGGAAATTGCCAGGCCTGCTGACGTACCCGTTTGGCCCAAAAAACTTCATTGTATTCATTGCATAGAATAATCCCGACATTGGGTCGGTAACCTTCCCGATCGATCATGCATCCCCCAACTGGCAAATCTCAAAGTATCATTCTATCAGGGGATGCCCAACCATTTATGGATCTGCAAGGAAAGTTGCCAGCGCGGATGGGAACGACAATAAGACAATGCGGTCTGCTCATGGCGCCGATCCCCCCCCTCATCCAGCGGTTGCAGCAGAAAATGACGGAAATTCAATGCCACGAATCGTTCCGGTGGACAATCTGCCTGCGGGTACACCAACTTCAATTCATCTCCCGTATGCACCTGCAAAGGTTCCGTGCCCTTGGGACTGACGCAGATCCAGTCGATTCCTGAAGGCGGGAGCACTGTCCCGTTGGTTTCCACGGCCACCCCAAATCCCCGTTCATGCAACGCGCCAATCAAACCTTCATCCACCTGCAACAAGGGTTCCCCCCCTGTCAATACGACCCAGCGTCGCATTCTGTCCTCCACCGCCACACTATCCTCCCAGCAACGTTCGATCACGCTGGCCAAGGCCTGTGCAGAATCGAACTTCCCTCCGCCCTCGCCCTCAGTCCCCAAAAAATCCGTATCACAAAACCTGCAACGTGCTTGTGCACGATCCTCTGCCCGGCCACTCCACAAATTGCAACCGGCAAAACGGCAAAAAACAGCCACGCGTCCCGTATGGCAACCTTCCCCCTGAAGAGTCAGGAAGATCTCTTTGACAGTGTAGGTCATAATCTACCGAACGGGACCCGTCATGGGTAAAGTCCAGATCTTTCCAGAACCGGGGGTGTCATACAGATCCAGCCGATCCAGAGTGGGCAGCAAGGAACGGGTGCGCGCCAGGACCCAGTCGAGCAGAGCCAGGGTGGTTCCCGCCGGAATCTTGTCATGCAGCGGCTGGTGATCCAATTCACGGTACAGGGGGTCAAACAGGCGTTTGACCTCGCCAAAATCCTGGGTCCAGCCCATCATTTCGTCCAGAGGCGCAGAAAGCCCCAGGCGCAAGCGATAGGTATGTCCCCACAGTGCCCCCTCAGGAGAGCGCAGGGCACTGTCGAAACTTTGTTCCTTCCAGATGCGATAGCGGGTACCATCAAAAGAACTGCCGCTGGAAGCGGTTTCATACACGGCGACTTGAGTCAGTGCCTGTCCCTGAGCCTGCAAACGTGACCAGATCCAACCGGCCAAAATTTCCGAGGTCGGAATATCCAGACCACTCAGTTCGTTCAGGCAACGTCCGTGCAAACGGGCATGCAGCCCCTCCCATCGGGTTTTCAACTGCGCGGCCTGACCCTCCCAGGGAAAAAACAACACAACTTCGAATCCATGTCCATGCAGACGACCACATTTATGTCCGGCAGGCACATTGGGAAGAAAATGCGCCGACTCGAAACGATCGCGCATCCATCCATGCAATC
The DNA here is from genome assembly GCA_021832305.1 of Pseudomonadota bacterium. Classification (GTDB taxonomy): domain Bacteria; phylum Pseudomonadota; class Gammaproteobacteria; order Burkholderiales; family Ferrovaceae; genus Ferrovum. The sequence continues at coordinate 3,176 of JAKBLB010000018.1, forward strand.
GTCCCATCGTGTCGCGCACCACCCCTCGCCAAGGGCCAGATGCCAAATATCCGTGACTGCCCGGAGCCAAATCCAGACGATCTTCGATCCAATGCCAGATCTCTGCATCATGCCGTTGGGAGAACAGCACATCGAGATCCTGGTAATCCAGTTGCTCCACCACATTGCTCAGCAGATCACCCAATTGCCCACTGCTGCTCTCCCCACGCAGGGGATCGCATACCTCCACCCGGAAACTGTGGCCATGACGACGTTGCAAACGCGGGTCCATCGCTCCGATCACCTGCCGGGAAGCCTCGAAACCACGAGCCTGCCAGTCATGATACGCCCCTGCTTTCATGCCGTGATACCCGCGTAACGTATCTCCAAAGGATCCGGCACCCCCACCTGGGCAAATCCGCGGGCCCGCAACAGACAGGCATCACAATGTCCGCAAGGGCGTCCCTCAAACCCCGGGTCATAACAACTGGTGGTCAGGGCATAATCCACGCCCAAGGCCAATCCCTGCCGAATGATGTCAGCCTTGGTCAGATTCAGAAGCGGCGCATGGAGAGTCAGGGGTGCGCCCTCAACCGCCCGACGAGTCGCCAGATTGGCCATCCGTTCGAAGGCGTTCAGATATTCCGGACGACAGTCCGGATAACCGCTGTAGTCCAGGGCATTGACCCCGATGAACAGGTCCGACACCCCAAGCACCTCTGCCCACGCCAGCGCAAAAGACAGAAAAATGGTATTACGGGCAGGCACATAAGTCACCGGGATGGCCTGTGCCTGATCGAGATCGCGATCCTTGGGAACCTCCTGTGTGGTCGTCAGGGCCGATCCCCCTATCGCGCGCAGATCGATATTGACCACGGAATGGTCGATCACTCCGGGTTGGAGGGCAAGATGCCGGGCGCAGTCCAATTCATGAGCGTGACGCTGGCCATAGGAAAAACTCATGGCGTACACGCCAAAACCCTGTTGGCGCGCCATCGCCAGTACAGTGGCCGAATCCAGACCACCACTCAGCAGGATGACAGCGTTTCGTCCTGCCATCAGGCGAGTTTCCGAATCACTTCGGCAAGGCAAGTCTTTCCTTTGCCCGAACGTTTGGCCTGATACATGGCCCGATCTGCCGCCAGCAGCAATTCATTGGGAGTCATCCCGTGTAACGGAAATAATGCCGCCCCCACGCTGGCACCCAAGCGACAGGTCTGTTGATCCAGAAGCATGGGTTGCGAAATCGCCTCGATCAACCGGGCACCCAACTTCAAAGCATCCTCCACAGTAACCTCGGCCGTAGAGAGAACCACAAATTCATCGCCCCCGAGGCGCGCCACAAATCCCGTTTTCCCTACCACTTCCCGCAAGCGTCCGGCCACGATCACCAAGGCTTGGTCTCCCGCCTCATGATGCAGGGTATCGTTGATCGGTTTGAAACCATCCAGATCCAGAAAAAACAGGCCGTACGTCCGGGCCTGCCCATGCAGGCGCCCATGGATGTCATGAAAATGAGGGCGGTTGGGCAAACCAGTCAAGGAATCGTGCAGCGCCAGAAAGTCGATGCGCTGGCGTGCCGCTTCTTCTTCAGAGACATCCCGCACCATTCCGATGACCAAATTACCTTGCTGGCGTTTCACTTCTGTCAAAGCCACCCTCATGGGAAAAACCTCTCCTGACACCCGCAAACCCAGAACCCGCTCGTCCTGCACGCCCTGTACCGCAGATATTCCGCTCCATTGGTGGGGTACGCCCCCCCCTCTTTCCGAGATCAGACGAGTCACTTTTTTTCCCACCATGTGGGTCGCGGGGTAGCCAAAAATCTTTTCTGCCGACTTATTATAACTTTGCACTGTACCCGCTTCATCGGTGGTGATGATGGCTTCGAACGCATTGTCCAGAATGGCGAAAAGGCTATCCTGCAAAGTGGCAATGCGTTGCATGGAACGCATGCGTGCCTCCAATACTTCGAACACCACAGGCTTGATGAGATAATCATCGGCCCCGGCATCCAGAGTGGACACGATTTCCTCCTTGGCCGACAAGGAAGTCATGATCATGACGGGAACCCAGCGTGTCCCCGTCATGGCCTTGATCCGTCGGGTTGCTTCCACCCCATCCATTTCCGGCATGATCACATCCATCAGTACCAGATCGGGCACCCGCGCCTGATAAGCCTCGACGGCCAAACGGCCATTCTGGACATAGGTCACTTCGTGGCCCTGCTGTTCCATGAACCGCTGAATCGGCAACGAAGCCGCGCGCGAATCATCGACGAGGAGAACGTGCATGCTGGTTCACTCCTGAGTGCATACCATTGTGAAGTGACGCACATTGTAAAACATTCCTCGATTGCTCAACCAATTTTCGAGTGGTCCTGCCTACCTATCCGATATGTGCGGCCTCGGCCACGGTCCGATCGAGCAATTCCAGACATCGATCCAGGGTTTGTGCCATACGATCGTCGGAAGGCGTTTCCAGCCAGGGGATCAGGAGACGCGCGCCCAGACAGAGACGCAAAGCCCAACGCTCATGTTCGCGTCCATCACCCAGCCGGACCGGTTGCCCCCAACGTCCCCGCACGCCGGACCCGGCCTGAGGCAAACGCCGATAAAGCGCCTCCAGAGCGCACCGTTCCAAAGGCTTTCCTGCGGGTCCGCATACTTCAAAGGGGAAAATGGTGGGGTAACCATCCCACAGTTCCGGATCACCGCCCCGCTCCAGTCCTGGCATGGATTCCAGGGTCACGGCAGGCCAGCGTCCGACCTGCTGTTCCAGCGCCACCTGAAAGCGTGCCAGATATCGTCCCAATCTCTCTTTTGGAACGACAGACCAGCGTTTCATTTCTGCCAGAGCCGCGACCCAGCGCAACAGAGCGCCCATCCCCAATACCTGTTCATTCTTTCTGAAGTTCTTGTAAAAGGCGTGGGCGTACAACAATGCCCCTGAAAAAGGGGGACCTCCGACAAATTTTGATCCCGTAATGGCCACCGACCAACCCCAATCCAGATAATCCTTTATCCTCGACCAGGCCACGCGTAACTGACAAGCATCCACCAATACATGAAGTTGTTCCGGATAACGGGAGAGCATCTGCCGTGTGCCCTCCACGCCCGGAACCACCTGCCCCGTCTTGGTTCCATCCGTCAGCACCAGCAACACCTGCCTGCCTGCCTTCAACCAATGAACCACCTGACCCCAATACAACTTATCCCGCAACGCTGCAGGAATCAATTCCCCGCTCTCCGTACGCACCGGCAAGGATATGACCTCTGCAGCCGTGCAACCCAAGACATTCCGGAGCACTTCAGGGACCCGACTCCCGGTCTCGCTGTCCTGACACAGGATCAGGACGGGAGTTTGCATGCGCCCCAGCAGATGCCGCCCCCCCTCGCCCAATGCCCCGCTTCCCGACGAATACAGGTTCGCCCCATAATGAGCCGCATCGAGCCCCATGACCTGTAACAATTCCCCGGTCAGGATTTCCTGGATCTGGCGCTGATCCGGGTTTTCTGCCACCGTGGGCCACCATTGTCGCAAAACCTGAAAACTCATCTGCGACAGAGCGGAAGCTGTAGCCGAACCCCATTCTCCTACCTCATCCTGAGGAAAGGGAGGTATTCCGTAAGCATTGACCCCGGTCCGGGGGTCGAGGTGCAGACGCGGATCGGCATCTTCTGCCAACAAACACGCAATGCGCCGGTCGGTTACCCGCATCTTTTTTCTCAGACTGATGCGGCGCTCGGCAGGCCTGGAGCAGTATGGCGAGCGTCCTCGAGCATCTGGCGAAAAGCCTGAAATACTTTCTGTATGACAGGTCGCTTGTAGGGAAAGAGTTCCACGGGATCCATGCCATGGACCACGGCACTGCTGTCCGCTTCAAAAATCAACAATCGCCCATCCTGCAATTCGGCACAATCCAGTACCACATAGTCCAAACCCAGTGCACGCTGCACGAGAGCCAACGAGTCAGCCTGGCGTCGGGCAAAGCCAGATTCAAAGTGTTCCATGAAGTGGGCTTCTTCCGCCCTTTTCTGCTCGGAACCCTCCATCCCTCCATTCAGGTAATGAACCATCCAATGGTCAGAAATGGCCAGATGACTGGCAAAGGGGACACCCTTCACCAAAGCGATTCGGTATTTCCGGAATAAACCATCAGAACTGCGGTAATCCACAAAGGGAGAAACAAAAAAAGCCCCCTCTTCATTCTGCGCCAGATAGTCACGCCAGCCTTCCATGTCGTCGATCTTCATGAGCCCTGTACCCGCATGGGAATCGATAGGGCGAACGATCACCGGATAAGCCCCCCATTTTTCCCGACCAAAGGCATGCTCTTCCTGTGCCCACACTTCCAGGCTATGTCTCTCGACTCGTTGAGCCATGGGCGCCACAACCCCCGGAATTCCTGCCAGGGTCAGAGCCACCCCGTCCCGCGTCAGTCCGGCGATCCGCGCCGGATGATTGAGCACGGGTCGAGGCCAATGAACCAGGGCCTGTCCCAGAGCCCGAAGCAGGGGAAGCGTTTGTTCGGATTCTCCCACTGCCACCATGGCCACATCGTGTTCCGGTATCTGCGAAGGGAAAAGCAGTTCGGGAGAAATGAATAACTGATGCAACTCGATGTCCGAATCCTCCACCAGAAATTCCAGTGGCGTATTGGCATTCAACTCTCCGGGAACCATCAGAGCCAGCAAACGCAGGGCAGGGGTCCGGGTTGCGGGCAATACATAGGTCTGTCGTTGGCGCAAAGCCTGCATCTGCAGGTCCCGCGCCATTTCGTGAAATCCTCGCAGATGCAAAAGGATGGCCAGATCCAGCAACACCTCCGCCCCCCCTTCATGGGGAGGGCGAGAGGCACGTTGAATCAGTTCCTGCCCCAGTTCCGTCAGATCTTCCCCGTGGTAAGTGCGCGTCATCAACCGCGCCAAACCATGATATGTGACTGGATTCATGACGATTGAATTCTCCCTGTTGAAAAACGTTTCCCCAGATGAAGCACGGCGCAGATCAAGGATTCCAGATCCCGTACCCGGGTTCGATGATTGACCAGCGCCACGCGCAGGACGCGCTGCCCACGCACCAGTGTCGTCGAGAGAACGGCGATTCCGGATTCCTGGAGCGCAATGGCAATCTGTGCATTCAATGCATTTGCTTGTGCAGGTTCTGCTCGATGACGAAAACAGACGATATTGAGGGTGACGGGCGCCATCAACTCGAGAGAGACTTCCCTACTCACCCTTTCTGCCACGAAACGAGCCAGTGCACAGGTGTGGGCCATCATGGCCCCTAATCGCTCGGTCCCGTACCGGCGCACGGTCATCCAGGTTTTGAGCGCGCGAAATCCGCGCGACAGATCAGGCCCTAGATCACAGGGCCAATCCTCTCCTGCGGCCGTACCCCGCTCCTCCCGAGCCAGATAGCGGTCGGAAGAAGCAAAGGTTCGACGTTGGAGCGAACCCGCCCGGATCAATAAAAATCCGGCATCGTAGGGTACCTGTCCCCACTTGTGAAAATCGAAGGCCAGAGAATCCGCCTGCTCGATACCCTGGAACAGGGGCGCCAACTCGGTACTCCAACAGCCCAGCGCACCCAATGCACCATCCACATGAAACCATAGAGACTGTGTCCGGCACAGGGTAGCAAGGGCTGTCAGATCGTCGATGGCCCCGGTGTCCACAGTGCCCGCCGAACCCACCACCATGAAAGGGGTCAACCCCGCCTGACGATCCTTACCAATTTGAACATGGAGCGCCGAAACATCCATCCGCCCGGATTCATCCAGGTCAACCAGATGCAGTGATTTTTTCCCCAGCCCACTCAAATCCAGGGCCTTGAGCAGGGAACCATGCACTGTCGATGCCGCATAGACCGTCAAGGTATGCAGCCCCACCCCCTCCTGACGAATCTTTTCCCCCCACTGGGCGACTCGCGCCACCCACAAAGCCATCAGAGTGGCCTGCGAGGTTCCCGTGGTAAAGATCCCTTGCGCCGTCTCCGGAAAGCGAAACCATTCCCGCGCCCAACGCACGATTTGTTGTTCTACCGCCACGGGGATCTGGTCACGCCCGCCCAGATTGGCGTTCAACCCCCCCGCCAACATTTCAGCCAGCATGCCCGTCACCGTTCCCCCACCATGGACCCAGCCCATGAACCCGGGATGCGCATTCCCCACCGCATAGGGAAGGATATCCTCCATGAACCGTTGATGGATCTCTTCCAGAGACTGTCCCGTACAAGGCGAGTTTTCCTGGAAGGAGCGGCGAACCGAAACAGGAATGGGCTGCCACACAGGCCGTTCCGTCAAATTCTGAACATAGTCCAAAAGATCATCAAGCATGGCATGGGCCTGATGCCGTTCACTGTCCCAATCGTCGGGATCCAGACTCGATGAGGTGGGTTCCGTCATAAAAACCGGTGGAACCCTTCCGTTTCATGCGGGACTACCCAGCGCTGCACGTCCAGAGGCGTCATTCGCAATAACAGGCCAATATCATTGTAATCATCGGGCAAAGCCGCATCGTCCCACCCGTTGTCGGAATGACGGGCCAGATTGACCGCCAGGGTCACATTGCGCACTCTGGATGAGGCTGCGTGTTCATCTTCCATCAACATGACCAGCAGGTGGGGCAAACCCCACCGAATCACCAGTTCACGCTGCAACGCACGCACGGTAAACCCCAGCACCTCCTCCTGGACGTCCTGACTGCGCAAGGTTTTGTCCATCTGCTGGGCCTCGCGAATTTTGAGCAGGTGAAGAGGCGCAAAAATCCATAACAACATTTCCGCCAAATCATGCAACAATGCAGCCACATACACTTCACCGAAGTGCCGATCATTGAGACGAATGGCCCATTCCCGCGCATATTCTGCCGCCCGTTCGGCGCGCCTTTCCACACGCTGCAGGTTGGTCAGCGCTGCGGGATGCGCGCTCAATTGATCCTCGATTGCGCCCAATCCCCCCAGGACCTTTTGGTAAAAAGCGTCCAGGCCCAATACCAGGAGCGCCTGTTCCACTTCGATGATCTCGGTTTCCTGATGGCGGGACCGATGATTCTGCAAATAACGCAACACGTGTGCCGTCAGGATGGGATCGCGCAAAACGATGCGCGCCACGGTCAATACCGAAAGTTGCTTTTCGTCCAGGCGCAACATCTCCAGATCTGCCAGGCTGTTCCGGGATACCGGCAATAGTGCGGTCTCCAAAAAGGAGAGCCATTGGGACAGTGTTCCGAATTTCTCAGTCATCATCCTATCCTCCGAACCGTATCAGTTTCCCGGATTCACACGGACCATGCCATTTTCCTGGGCAGTTCCGCTGAGCATTTTTCCGGTGACCGTACGCACCTGTACATTCTGGCCCAACGCTGCGTTGTTCAGTGCCTGCCCATCCGTGCTGATCCTGAAACCGTTCCCCAGCACCTGGACCTGAACCGTCTGTCCCTGCTGAACCACATAGGCCTCGCGCATCATGTCTGCCCTCAGAACCTGTCCCGTATTGAGTCCCTGACGCAACACCTTGCCCGTCAGGTTGGTCTGCCGAGTCACCATCCCGGAATGATCCAGAACCCCATGCCGAATTTCAAAATCTGTTTCATTCAACGGGGTATCCCGCATCAACGGGTGACGGGCCACATAATAATCAGCAGTCAGAGTCACGCGCACGGGGATCATCCGGCTCCACACACTGCCATCGGTTTCATTGACACAACGCAATGCCACCATGAAACGCCCTTCCGGCCGAACACCAGGCGGAAGAGATAACTGAGGGGAAAGACAGCGCTCCGGCCACTGGCCATAAGCGGGATGTTCCACTGCCACGGAAAGTTCACCCTGATCCCCCGCCCACTGACTTTCGACAAAGTGCCGTATGGCCGCCACCAGCGTTTCCTCCGTGTCTGCCCAGCCCTGTCGAGCCACCAGGAGGAGGCCCAGCAATCCCGCCATCCCCATCCACTTTGCCATTGCGCCTCCCACCTGGAAACCATGAAAAAGGGGCATAACCCCCTTTTAATCTTCCCTTGACGGACATTCCCAAAGGAATACCATGATCACTGGAAATCCTTGGCATATTATGGGACAGGAAACTCGTGATGGCTACTACCCTTGACCGCACGTTGCAATTTCAGCAAAGCGCCCTGCATGTTCAGGAAGCGCGTCAGGAGTTGATCGCATCGAATATTGCCAATGCAGACACCCCCGGTTACCTTGCCCGTGACATCGATTTTCGGGAAGCGCTGGCCACCGCCTTGCAGCAAGGTAAAACCCCAACTCTGTCCCTGAGCACCTCTTCCCCCGGTCATCTGGGGGCCAGTGCGGGGGAAAATGCGGCGGGTTCACCGCTTCTGTACCGTGCCACGGTTCAGCCCAGTGCGGACGGAAACACCGTCAATCTGGATGTCGAACGTGCTCAATATTCCGAAAGCGCCGTGCGCTACCAGGCCAGCCTCCGGTTTGGAACCCAGCAGATCCGGGATATCCTGAGCGTTCTGAATTGAGGTAACTGGCCATGTCCCTTTTTGATGTCCTGAGCATTTCCAGTTCTGCCCTGACAGCCCAGTCGGAGCGCCTCAATGTAGTGGCCAGCAATCTTGCCAATGCAGACAGCGCGACGGGGGCTGATGGTCAACCCTACCACGCCAAGCAGGTCATTTTCAAGGCCATTCCCCTGAGCCATCAAGGAGGAACTGCCGTACAGGTGGACCAGGTCATCAATGACCCTACCCCCATGAAAAAAATGTACGACCCAGGTAACCCCCTGGCTGACCCTCAAGGCTTCGTCACGATGCCCAATGTCAATGTCGTGGAAGAAATGGTGAACATGATTTCTTCTTCCCGGTCTTACCAGAACAACGTGGAAGTCCTGAATACTTCAAATACGTTGTTGCTCAAAACACTCACTCTCGGTCCATAGGAGCCCCGCCATGACCACCGTCAACCCTGCCAGCACCCTGATCAACCAACTGAACCAATCCAACAGTTCCCTGGCTTCTTCCAGCCAAGCCCTGGGCAGTGGACTGCCCAGCGTGACCAACACGAGCGCAGCAGCCATGCAAAACAATTTCATGACTCTGCTGATCACCCAATTACAAAACCAGAACCCCATGAATCCCATGGACAGTAGCCAGATGACTTCCCAACTAGCCCAGATCAGTACGGTGAGCGGCATCAGTCAACTGAACAAGACCCTGACCGCGCTCAATACCAGCCTCTCCGGAAGTCAATCCATGGCTGCCGCCACCGGCCTGATCGGGCATAACGTCCTGGTTCCTGGCAACACCCTCCAGTTGACTTCGGGCAGTCCCGCCACTGCGGGCGTGAGTCTCCCACAGGCCGTCAGCAACCTGACCGTGACCATCAAAAACAGTGCGGGAACCGTCCTGAACACCCTCGATCTGGGCGCTCAACCGGCGGGCGTCGTTCCCATCACCTGGAATGGTTTGAACAAGTCCGGCGTTCAAGTTCCCTCCGGGACCTATCAGATGATTGCCAGCGCCACCCAGGGAGGCGCTTCCGTGACCGCCACTCCCCTGTCTTCCGGAAAAGTGAATTCAGTCACCATGGGAAGTCAGGGTGCATCTCTCGATTTAGGCACCCTGGGCAGTTTCAACCTTTCATCCGTCGCCTACATCCAGTAACCTCACCCTCTCCAAGGAGCAACCACCATGGCTTTTCAACAAGGACTCAGTGGGCTGGATGCCTCTGCCAGCCAATTGAATACGATTGGCAACAACATCGCCAACGCCAGCACCGTCGGATTCAAATCGTCCAATACGCAGTTTTCCGATCTCATTGCCTCGGCCTTCAACAGTGCAAGCAGCGCCTCCAGCGGAATCGGAACCCAGGTCTCCAGGATTTCTCAAAGTTTTACTCAAGGCAATATCCAGTCCACGGGAAATCCCCTTGATATGGCCATCAATGGTCAAGGTTTTTTCCGCATGAACAACAACGGAAACATCACCTTCACCCGCAACGGCCAGTTTCAACTGGACAAAAACGGGTATCTGGTAGACGCTACCGGCAATCAGGTCACGGGGTATCTGGCCGCCAGCAATGGAACCATCGTGGCAGCCACCCCCACTCCCATCCAGATTCCCACCGCCAATCTGGCCCCCACCCCCACCAATCAGGCCACGGTAGGCGTGAATCTCGACTCCAGTTCCACGGTTCCCGCCACCACGCCCTTCAACCCCACCGACCCCACGACCTTCAACAACTCGACCTCCATGACGGTCTATGACAGTTTGGGCAACAGCCATATCGCCACTTTGTATTTTGTTCTGAATCCACCTCCGGCCACTGCCTCCTGGAACACCTATCTGACCGTCGATGGAACGTCGGTGCCGGGGACAGGCGGCACTTCGTCCATTGGCACCCTGGGCTTCAGTTCCAACGGCACCCTGACCAACCCTGCCGCCGCCCCCCCTTTGCAGACGGGGCAGATCGCCGTCTCCCTGCCCCTCACCAATGGCGCCGCCACACCCCAGGCCATCACGATGAGTTTCGGCAATTCGACCCAGTACGGTTCTCCCTTCGGCGTCAACCAACTGGTACAAAATGGCTACACGTCAGGACAATTAAGTGGATTCACCACCAGTCCTACCGGGATCATCCAGGGCAATTATTCCAATGGTCAGTCGAAGAATCTGGGGCAAATTGCTCTGGCCAACTTTGCCAATCCACAAGGTCTTCAATCTCTGGGAAACAACCAATGGGGAGAAAGTTTCAGTTCGGGATCCGCCCTGATCGGGGCGCCGGGCAGTGGAAATCTGGGAGCAATTCAATCCAGCGCCGTGGAAGGTTCAAACGTCAATCTCACTTCCGAACTGGTCAACATGATCACGGCCCAGCGCAACTACCAAGCCAATGCCCAGACCATCAAGACCGAGGATCAGATCACACAAACCCTGATCAACCTGAGATAGGCACGGGAAACTCGCCATGGACCGCCTCATCTACACTGCCATGACCGGCGCTTCCCACATCCTGGAGCGTCAGGCCACCATTTCAAACAATCTGGCCAACAACAATACGACGGGTTACCGCAGCGCCATCGACAGTTTCCGCGCCATCCCACTCGTGGGAGAAGGACTGCCCACCCGCACCTTCGTCGTCAACGGACTATCCGGCTATGATCTCACCCCCGCCACGCTCACTCATACCGGCAGGAGCCTCGATGTCGGAATCACGGGCAAGGGCTGGATTGCCGTTCTCTTGCCGGACAACACGGAAGCATACACTCGGAACGGAAACCTGCAGGTATCCACGGATGGAATTCTGCAAACCAATACCGGATACCCCGTCATCGATGACAACGGTGAATTGGTGGCACGGGATCAGATCGACATCCCCCCCGACACCCAGGTGACCATCGGATCGGACGGGACCATTTCCACAGTCCCCGGCGGCATCCCGCCCATGCCCAGTACGACCGTGGGCAAGTTGAGACTGGTCGACCCCCCCGAAGACCAGTTATACCGCGGAGAAGACGGGTTGTTCCGCACCCGTGATCGCAAACCGGTTCCGCCCAGCACCACCGTCACCCTCACACCAGAAACCCTGGAGAGCAGCAACGTCAACGCCATTTCCGCCATGGTCGACATCATTTCCATTTCGAAACAGTTTGAAATGCACATGCAAATGCTCCAGACCGCCCAATCCAACGACCAACTCGCCACCCAGATCCTGGCCTCACTCCGCTAAGGGAGATATCAATCATGCAACGTTCTCTATGGATTTCAAAGACCGGACTCGAGGCCCAACAAACCCAGATGGATGTCATTTCCAACAATCTGGCCAACGTGGGAACCAACGGATTCAAGAAATCGCGGGCAGTATTTGAAGACCTGCTCTACCAGACCATCTACCAGCCCGGCGCCCAATCTTCACAGATCACCATGTACCCGTCCGGCATGCAACTCGGCACCGGGGTGCAACCCCTGGCGGCCGAGCGTATCATGACTCAGGGCAATCTCCAGCAAACTGGAAACGCTCTGGATATCGCCATCAATGGGAACGGCTTCTTTCAGGTCCTGTTACCCAACGGAACCATCGCCTATACCCGCGATGGCTCCTTTCAAACGGACAATCAGGGCAATCTGGTCACGGCAGCGGGCTATCAGGTCCAACCGGCCGTCACGATTCCCCTCAATTCCACCAGCATCACCATCGGAAGCGATGGGACGGTGTCCGTCACCCAGGCCGGGATCGTCAATCCCCTCCAGGTCGGGAGTCTCCAGTTGGCCACCTTCATGAATTCCACCAATCTGCAAAGCATCGGGGGGAATCTGTATCTTGAAACGCAATCTTCCGGCACCCCCAATTTGAGCGCGCCAGGCCTAAACGGTGCGGGAACCTTGAACCAGGGATATGTCGAAACTTCCAATGTCAGCGTGGTGGAAGAACTGGTCAACATGATCGAGACCCAGCGCGCCTATGAAATCAATTCCCAGGCGGTGCAGGCCTCAGGTCAGATGCTGCAGACATTGGCGACCATGAGATAGTCCATCATGCGCCCCTGTTTCCAGAGATACTCGGTTATTTTCTTTCTGTTGGTCCTGGGTGGCTGCACGGCCACCCCGTCCACCCATATCACCAGCCCATTGACGGCGCGTCCGCTCGACTTGTATAAAACCATCCCCCCCGACACAGGCGGGATTTATCAGGTTGGCTATGGCCAGCATCCCCTGTTTGAAGATGTGCGGGCACGCAACCTGGGAGACACCATTCAGATCCTGCTTCAGGAGAGTTCCAATGCCACGGAAGCCGATGGGAATTCCCTGATCCATGCAGGTTCCATCACTTCGACCACCCCCGCCATTGTCGGGGCGGTAACCGGTCAACATGTCCTGGACGGAATCACTTCGAACAGTTCCTCCTCCAACAAGTTGACCAATACCAACAACAACAACGGCAATAACTTCCTGTCCGGTTCCATCACCGCCACCGTCATCGAAGTACTCCCCAATGGCAACCTGAAGGTCAGTGGGGAGAAACTGGTCACCGTCAACCAAACCGATCAATACATCCGGATTTCCGGTGTCATCAACCCGGTTTATGTCCAATACAACAACACCATCCCTTCCACTCAGGTGGCCGATGCCCAGATCGAATACCGGGGAGGAAATACCAACATCGACAGCGCTGCGATCAAAAGCATGCTCGGGCACTTTTTCCTGTCCTCGGTACCCTTCTGAGTACGCCATGCGCCTTCTCCTGACCCTCTTCCTGATCACTCCGCTGCTGGTTTTCTCTCTGGGTGCCGAGGCTCGTCGTATCAAGGACCTCGCCACCATCCAGGGAGTCCGGCATAACCAGTTGATCGGTTATGGACTGGTCGTCGGTCTGGATGGCACCGGCGACATGACCATCCTAACGCCCTTCACCGTTCAGAGTTTCCTCAACATGCTGACCCGGATGGGCATCAATACCCCGCCCGCCAGTATCCTCCAGACCATGCTCAAGAACGTGGCGGCGGTCATGGTAACCGCTGACCTGCCTCCTTTTTCCCGTCCCGGTCAGACCATCGATGTCACCGTCTCCTCCGTTGGGAACGCCAATAGCCTGCTGGGGGGCACCCTGCTGATGACACCGCTCAAGGGAGCTGACGGGCAGGTATACGCCATGGCGCAGGGAAATTTGTTGGTTGGAGGGGTAGGCGGGGGGGCCAAAGGATCCAAGGTTCTGGTCAATCACCAGAGCGTCGGTCTCATTCCCAGCGGAGCCACCGTCGAACGTCTGGTCAATTCCCCTTTTTCCCAGGGGGACTACATTACGCTCGAATTGAATGAAATGGATTTCACCACCGCCACTCAAATGGCGGACGTCATCAATCAGCAATTGGCTTTGGGCCAACCCATCGCTGCCGCTCTCGATGGGAGAACCCTTCAGGTCCAGGCACCCAGGGGCACGGCCCGGGTTCAGTTCATGTCCCGCCTGGAAAATCTTCAAGTGGATGCGGGAATCGAAGAAGCCAAAGTCATCATCAACGCCCGCAATGGTTCCGTAGTGATGAACCAGAATGTCACATTGGAGGAATGCGCCGTAGCTCATGGCAATCTCACCGTGGTCATCAGCGCACTCAACCAGGTCAGCCAACCCAACCCGCTATCCAACGGAAACACCGTTCAAACCGGGCAAGCCGCCGTCAACATCAAGGAGGACAAGGGGGCACTCATTCTGCTCAAAAAAGGGGTTTCCCTCAACGAGGTCATCCGTGCCCTGAATACCCTGGGCGCCAAACCGGAAGATCTCTTGTCCATCCTTCAATCAATGAAAGCGGCGGGCGCATTGCACGCCGAACTGGAGATCATTTGACATGGCCCACGACCTCCCTCTCTCCGTCGACCCCAACGCCCGTTTGGCCTTTGACAGCCAGGCATTGGGGGGACTGCGCCTGAAAGCGCACCAGGATCCGAACAAATCGCTCCCTCAGGTCGCCAAGCAGTTTGAAACCGTTTTCATGAACATGATGATGAAATCCATGCGTGCCACGGTCCCCCAGGACAGCCTGGGGGACAGTCAACAAACCAAGATGTTCACGGAGATGCTGGACAAACAGTTGGCTCAGAATGCGTCAAAGAGCCATGGGTTGGGGTTGGCAGACCTGATCGTCAAACAGTTGTCCCCTCATTCTTCCATTCCACACCCTTCCTCCCCTCTCTCTAAAGTTGTCGCTCCCACAGCCGATAACCTGGTGAAGAAGGGGATCCCCCTCAAAGCCCCGGGAGTCCACCATGACTGACATGATGACCAGCATTGGAATCAGCGCATTGAATGCTGCCCAGGCTGGTTTGCTCACCACCGGCAACAATATTGCCAACGCCTCCACTCCTGGGTACAGCCGCGAGCAAACCGTACAGTCTGCCCTGCCCTCGCTGGGCACAGGCAATGGATTCATTGGTCAAGGGGTCAATGTCACCACGGTCAAGCGCCTCTACAGCAGTTTCATCAACACCCAGTTGCAACAACAGCAGTCCGCTTCCAGTCAACTGACGACTTATTACAACCAGATCCAGCAAATCAACAACATCATTGCAGATCCCGCAGCCGGATTATCTCCTGCGCTGCAAAACTTGTTCAGCGCCATCAATGGGGTTTCGAATGCACCCGCCTCCATTGCAGCACGTCAAGGTTTGATCAGCAATGCCCAATCACTGACCGGGACCTTCCAAACCCTGAATCAGGTCATGACCGGTTTGGCAAGCAGCACCAACCAGCAAATCGCTTCCAGCGTCGTGAATATCAATGCTTATGCCAAACAAATCGCATCCCTGAACCAGAGCATCCTCACGTCCTCGGCCAGCAACACGTTCCAGCAGCCCAATTCCCTGCTTGACCAGCGCAACCAGTTGATCAGTCAACTGAGTCAAGAGATCAATGCCACCGTACTCAAACAACCCAACGGATCAGATACCGTGTATATCGGCAACGGACAGCCGCTGGTCGTCGGCAACCAGGCCATGACCCTGAATACCGTCCCCGCTCAGTCCAACCCGACCCAACTCGATATCGCCTATGTCACGCCCAATGGAGCCACCCTGCGCCTCCCCACCAACAGTATCCAGGGAGGAAATCTGGGGGGGTTGATGGCCTTTCAGAATCAAAGTCTGGTCCCCACCCAAAGTCAGTTGGGATTGATCGCCACCGGTCTGGGCATGGCCATCAATACACAGCAACTCCAGGGTCAGGATCTCAACGGGGCCTTGGGCACCCCCCTGTTCCAGATTGCTTCTCCCGTGGTCATTGCCAACCAGTCCAATACGGGAACCGCCACGGTCAGCGCGACCATCACCCAGGCCAGTGCATTGACAGGGAGCAATTACACACTATCCTATAACGGGAGCCAGTACACCCTGACCCGTCTGTCCGATCACACGGTCACCACCAGCAGCACGATGCCCATGAATGTCGACGGATTGTCTCTTCAGGTATCGGCCACACCCAACGCCGGAAACAGTTATCTGATCGAACCCACCATCAATGGCGCCCAGAATTTGAAGGTCATTCTCACCGACCCCACAAAAATTGCTGCCGCCATTCCCGTTCAAGGCAATGCTTCCTCGACCAACATCGGAACCGGAAGTTTATCCGCACCTACCGTCACCTCGGGGCTCCCCCTCAACCCGAATCTGCAGGACACGGTTAACCTCACCTTCACCAGCCCCACGACCTACACCGTCACAGACAGCACGACAGGAACGACGCTCGCCTCAGGCGTCACCTATGCCCCCGGAGGAACGATCAGTTACAACGGATGGAGCGCCACCTTGAACGGGGCTCCGCAAACCAATGACGTATTCACCGTCAGCGCCAATACCGGTGCAAGCACGGACGGCAACAATGCCGTAGCCATGGGTGCGCTACAATCTCAGAATACCTTGCTGGGCGGGACCGCCAGTTTTGCGGTAGCCTATGCCCAACTGGTCAGTCAGGTGGGAACGCAAACCAGTCAACTGCAGGTCCAGTCTACCGCCCAAACCAATCTGGTCAACCAGACGACTCAAAACCAACAGTCCATCTCGGGGGTCAACCTGAATGAAGAGGCGGCCAACCTGATTCAATTTCAACAAGCCTATCAGGCCGCCGGAAAAGCCATTCAAGTGTCCAACACCATGTTTTCCACCGTCCTCGGCATGCTCAACTAAAGGAGGGCACCATGGTCCGCATCAGTACTGGCACCTTTTACGATAACAGCATCCAGGCCATGAACCAGCAGCAGTCGGCGCTGCTCAATACCCAGTTGCAACTGTCTTCCGGAAAACAAATCAATACCCCGGCAGACAATCCTGGCGGAGCCGCTCAGGTCATCGATCTGACGCAGGCTGCCGGCATGAATACCCAATATCAGAACAATATCACCGCCGCCCAGAACCAGATGTCCATGGCCTCCAGTGTCCTGCAAAGCATCACTACCCTGGTACAAAACGTCCAATCCACCGTCATCTCGGCCAATAATGCAGCGCTCAACAATTCCAACCGACAGACTCTGGCCACCACGCTCCAGCAACAACTGACTCAGTTGATCGGGTTGGCCAACAGTCGGGATGGAACGGGAAACTATCTATTTTCAGGAACCAAGGGATCCACCAAACCCTTTATCGTCACTTCCAGTGGCGTCCAATATCAGGGCAACAGTGGACAGCAATTGATGCAGGTGGCCAGTGGACGCAGTATGCCCACCAACGTCAATGGAGCCGACCTGTTCATGAACGTTGCCAATGGAAACGGGTATTTCGTCACCAGCAACACCGCCAGCAATGCGGGTTCCGGCGTCATCAGTCAGGGTGGCTTGGCGTCCCCGCCACCCACCACAACCCAGCAGGGCAACCATTACACACTGACTTTCAGTATCGCCGGAGGGGTCACGACCTACACGGTATCCGGTACCGATGCCAGTGGCGCAGCCCTGCCTGCCGCCAGCCTTCCTGCAGCCAATCAACCCTACACCAGCGGTCAAACCATCGCCTTCAACGGCATTCAGTTCAACATTCAGGGGCAACCGGCCAATGGAGATAGTTTTAACGTAGCCCCCAGCACCCATGTCCCCATTTTTCAGACGCTGCAAAACCTCATCAATCTGCTCAATACCCCCTTGCCGGCAGGCAACAGCGCAGCATCCGGCAATTTCGTCCAGCAACTCCAGACGGCCGAGGGAAATCTTAACCAGGGACTCAACGCCATCCTGACCGGCAATGTCACCTTGGGGACCAACCTGGGTGCCCTGACCAACCTGACGGCAACGGAAAACAGTTTGAATATTCAATACCAGTCGACCCTATCCCAGATACAGGATACCAATTACACTTCAGCCCTCAGTCTTCTGTCTCAGGAAAAGCTCAGTCTGCAAGCGGCCATGCAATCCTTCACCTCCATCTCCAGTCTGTCGCTGTTCAACTATCTGCGCTGACCCACGGGCCACTGGTCAATGCAGCAGTCCCGTGGTCATTCGTAGCCCCATCTCGATACTGTCGCGAATCATCCGCTCCGCCAAAACAGGCAAAACAGGCAAGGAAAAGTCCAGCACGATAAACCCGACCGCCAGGGTCAATGGAAAACCGACGGCAAAAAGATTCAACTGGGGAGCCGCGCGCGTCAATACGCCCAGGCCCAGATTGGTGATGAGCAAAGCCGCCAAAACAGGCAAGGACAGACGCAGCGCATCCATGAACAACGCTCCCGCCCAGATCAACCCGACTTGCCACCCCTGGGCATGGAATTGCAGGGCGGGATCCAGGGGAATTTGCTGAAAACTGTCTGCCAATGCCTCAATGACCAGCAGATGTCCATCCATGGAAAGAAAAATCAACGTAAAAAGGACCGTCAAGAACTGTCCGACCAAGGGTCGGAAAGTCGCATGGGTGGGGTCATAGAAACTGGCAAACCCCAGGCCCATTTGCAACCCCATCATATCTCCCGCCATGGTCACTGCCGCAAAAACGATGTTCAGGCAAAAACCCAGGACGAGGCCAATCCCTATCTGCTCCAGCAGAAGCATCACACCCTCGGGTGAGACCAGGCTCACAGAGGGATGGTTCGGAGGAAGAACTGGGGCAATGACCAGGGTCAAGGCCAAACCGAGACCAATCCGCACCTGCACCGGTGCCGGCGATTGTCCCAGCACGGGGGCCGTGGCCAGTACCGACAAGATTCGGGCCAAAGGAAGAAAAAACTGGGCGATCCAGGTATCCCACTGCGTGGTGGTAACCGTCAACAAATCCATGATCAACCCACCATGGCGGGGATTCCATCGTAAAGACGATGGATGTAATCCACCATCAAACTGATCATCCAGGGTCCGAGAATCACCAATACCAACACCATACCCAACATTTTTGGAATGAAGGACAAGGTCATTTCATTGATCTGGGTAGCGGCCTGAAAAATGCTGATGATCAGTCCGATGCCCAGCGCTACCAACAAGATAGGGGCCGACACGACCACCGCCAGGGTCAGCGCCTGCTGGCCCAAGGTCATGACACTTTCAGGCGTCATCATGGATTGAAACTCTGCATCAGGGAACCGATGAGCAGGTTCCAACCATCCGCCAGGACGAACAACATCAACTTGAAGGGTAAGGAAATCACCGAAGGTGAAACCATCATCATCCCCATGGACATCAAGACACTGGCCACAACCATGTCGATGATCAGGAAGGGAATGAAGATGACGAATCCTATCTGAAAGGCGGTTTTCAATTCGCTCGTCACAAAGGCCGGAACCAACACCTTGAAAGGGACCTGATCCGGTGTTTGCAACGCAGCATTATTGGAGATCTTGACGAACAGAGCCAAGTCACTTTCGCGGGTCTGGTGGAGCATGAAGGTTTTGAGGGGGATGCTGCCTCGATCCGCCGCCTCCTGAAGAGAGATTTTCTCCTCGCTATAAGGAACCCAAGCCGTGGCATACACTTTATCGTAGACCGGAGCCATGACAAAAAATGTCAGAAACAGGGCCAACCCAATCAAAACCTGATTGGGCGGCGAAGTCTGGGTCCCCAGCGCCGAACGCATGAGTGAGAGCACGATGATGATGCGCGTAAAACCCGTCATCATCAACAGCAAGGCTGGCAGAAAACTGAGAGAAGTGAGCAGAATCAGGGTTTGCAGACTGAAAGAGTAGGTTTGCACTCCTCCCGACCCAGGGGTACTGATCACCCCGATACCCGGGAGAGTAGCTCCCCATACGCCTTCCACCCCCCCCCACAGCAAAAGCCCCAAGCCCCATTTCACCGAATTTCTCACCCCCCCAACTCCCCGTCCTTTCCCCCCGGTCTGGGCAATACATGCAAGGTCTGGACCTGCCCGGGGGCAACGCCCACCACCACCCATGTATCCTGAAGTTCCACCACCACCACGCGTTCACGCTGACCCACGGCCAGGGAACTGACGATACGCAGAGACTGCCTGCCATTCCCTGCAGACGAAGATGACCACTGAAACTTTTTCAAGGCCCAGGCCACCCCCGCCATCAACGCCAGAACCAACCCCAAACTCAAGACGATCTGTATTCCGGTCGTCCAGGTCAGCACCGTCGGAGGCGCGTAGGTGGCGTGTCCATTCCCGGATTCCAGAGCCCAAACCAACCCGGGGCTGACACAGCACCCCATGACAAAAACAGGCAACTTCATCGATTCAGACGACGCATACGTTCCGAAGGCGTAATGATGTCCGTCAGACGAATGCCGAATTTCTCGTTGACCACCACCACTTCCCCCTGTGCGATCAAAAAACCATTCACCAAAACATCCAGGGGTTCACCCGCCATACCACTCAATTCCACCACTGATCCCTGGGCCAACTGCAACAGGTTTTTAATGGGCATCTTGGTGCGCCCCAACTCCACGGTGATATTGACCGGAATGTCCATGATCATTTCCAGATCCTGGTGCCCGGACACCGGCGGATCCTGCCCGAAGGTCTGGAAGACATGGGGTTCTGTCAGCGGCGAAGAGAAAACATGTTCCTCGGTCCCGGCAAGGGGAGCCGTCGGCGAAGGGTTGTTCACCGCGCTGGTAGCTGCTGCCTGCTCTGCCATGGCCGCACCCCAGTCATCCGCACTGATTTCCTGGTCTTCTTCATTCATCGTTTCATTCCTTCTCCGTTGAGCCCCTCCGAAGTAGACAAAAGACGCTCGACTTTCAAGGCATACTGGTTGTTGAAAACGCCATAGTGGCACTCCATGACGGGCACATTGTCCACCTTTCCCTGTACCAGTTCATTCATTACAAGCGGAATCACATCTCCCGGCCGGAGATTCAGAAGTTGCTCCACGGTAACGCGTGCCTCTGCCAATTCCGCCACCAACTCGATCATGGCAGATTGCACCTGAAGCGAGAGCAATTGCATCCATCGTCGATCCAGAGACAGGTGATCCCCCTGCATCGAACTGTAGAGAAGTTCCCGAATGGGTTCGATCATGGAATAGGGCAAACAGATATGTACCCCTCCTCCCCCGCCCCCTCCAAATTCCACATCAAAAGTGGTCGCAACCACCACCTCGTTGGGGGTTGCGATATTGGCAAACTGGGGGTTCATTTCGGAGCGAACGAACTGGAACTCCAGGGGATAAATGCCGTCCCACGACTTGCTGTAAGCCAGAAACAAAGCATCCAGCATCTTCTGGATGATGCGGTGTTCGGTCTGGGTAAATTCCCGCCCTTCGACCCGCGTATGAAATCGCCCATCCCCCCCGAACAAATTATCCACCACCAGAAAAATCAAATCTGGATCAAAGACAAAGAGCGCATTCCCCCGCAAGGGCTTGGCTTGAACCAGATTGATATTGGCAGGGACCTGCAGGTTACGAATGAATTCACTGAACTTGAGCACACGCAACTGCCCCACGGAGACATCGGCCGCACGCCGTACCAGATTGAATAATTCGATTCTGAACAAGCGCGTAAAACGTTCGTTGATGATCTCCATGGTAGGCATACGCCCACGCACGATACGTTCCTGCTTTCCCAGATTGTAGAGACGAGCCCCTTCATGGGCGTCCTCTTTTGCGTCGGCAGATTCCTCCCCCTCCTCACCCGTCACGCCGCGCAGTAGGGAATCGACCTCTTCCTGGGAAAGGAAATCGCTGTTCATGGTCTATTGGATGATGAAATCCGTGAATAAAACATCCACCACACCCTCCCGGTTACCCCCGTCTTCATCGGGTTCAGGCAAAAAATCCTTGACCGATACTGGCTTGGGGGGCGCGGTGTCGACAGGTTTGACTTCAGTCTGTTGCAAAGCCGCAGACAACCCCCCTACAGAACTTCCCGAAGCTGGCGCCACGGGCGTCTGTGACACGGGAGTAGCAGGCGTGGACAGGTCGGGCGGAGGGGTTTTCTTGAAGCCCATAATCTTGTTGGTCAGATAGAGAATTTCCGCAGTCAACCGTTTCTTGCCTTGCAGGGTTTGCAATTCCGAAGCCCGTTTACTGGAAAGCAATTCCAGCAGGCGACTGCGGATCTCCGGCATTTCTTTCTTGATTTTTTCTTCCAGTTCCGGATCGTACGTCTTCAAGGTGATACCCAATTGCATCACCTGATCGCCTTGTTCCTGAACCAGATTGACCGTGAATCGATCCAGAGGAATGAATAGGGCGGGGGTCGTAGGCTCGGACGATTTTTTCTTTTCTTCCGCATGAGGTTTGTTTTTAACCAGGAAAAACCAAGCCGCCCCACCCCCGGCTGCCAGCACCACCACGACGGCCACGATGATGAGGATCAGAGTTTTCTTGGACTTGCGTGGAACTTCCTCTGCCTCTGCGGTTTTTTTATCGTCTTTTTTAGTTGACATCTCGTCACTCGCCCTAAAATAAGGTATCCATCACGCAAAGGTGTCGACCAACCCGACCCCCCGTCGAATCTCCCCGCCTCGTACGCCCATGGGCACAGAGGATACCTCAAGCGTGCGCTTCGTGGCAGAGAAATTTCCACTCGGCATATGCCGCTGTGACGAGAAACCCTGAGATCCCTGATCGCTCACCGTCGCCTGTCCTAGAGACAACCCGCTCCCCGCCAACATCTCCCGTAAATGAGGGAGCGCGTGTTGAATTGCCTCCCGCACGGCCGCATGAGGCGAACTGAAGAAGGCATCAGCCTGAGCACCTGACACCTGCACCACGACACTCAGAGGCCCCAGATCCGGGGGGTTGAGATGCAACTCGGCACTTTGTTGAGACTGTCCGACCATCCAGGTAACCTTTTGAGAAAACTCCGATCCCCAACCTGTTTGCCCCAGGGGCGTCATCACGCTCGAAGAAACCGTCTCTGCACCCACTGCGGCCCCGCCCGGGGACATCAGGAGGCCATCGAGTGCAGAATGTCCTGACACCGTGTGCGCAGAAGAGCGGGGTGCCAAAGAAACCGCCAGGGAATCGGAACTCCCCTGGCCGCTGGAAGTTTCCACGGCGGTCGATGGGGGGAAAGTCCCATTTGCCCCTATCGGCAGCAAAAAGTTGGCCTCGCTCCCGGAGGCCGAAGACGTCATTTCCGTATTCTTCTGTACGCCTACCGGACCTTGCTCCATTCTCCCTGTCCCCGAAGAGGAGAACAGGGCTCCCTCAACGGCCGTCTCCGAAGACACGGGAGGAGACGTTTTCTGCTCCGGTTTCGCGGGCGGCATCCCCATAGGAGAGGGCGCCAACGCTGCCACAGCCATTTGTCCTGCCTGTGCACTCTGCTGAGAAAACTTTTTGGTAACCGGCCGGGAGGAAGGCGTCCCACTGTTCGTCCCCGGGTTTTCAACCACAGCAGCAGTCGCCCCGCCCCCAATCATCCCACCAGCCATTTGAGAGAGATCGGTACCCTGCGGCTGGCTGCCCTGGACCGATGGTTTCTTTTCCACAGGATGCGCAGAAGCCCTCTGGGCGACGGACATCTGATTTTTGGCGAGCTCGGACTTGCCGGCTGCGACCGGCGGCCGAGAACCTTCCGTGGATGGCAAATGATCCTCAGTGGCGTGGGGTGGTTTTGCCTCTGGACCATGAACCGGAACAGAAGCGCCCGTCGAACTTTGCGGACGTTGTACTGAAGGGCCGTTGCCAGACAGTTGCTGAGACAAGAGCGCCATGAAACTCTCCCCTCCGGTCTTATGGGCAGAGGAACGGTCAAGCCTGTTGGCTCCGGAAACCGGCGCGCTACGAACCACGGGTACAGGTTGCATCATGACACTCCTTTCACTTGGCTTCCGACAAAAGACGAGCGATTCTTTGCCCTACCTGTTCATCCTGAACTTTTTGCTCGATTCGGATCGTCCGTTCCTGTTCTCTGGAACTATGGCGCTCGGATAATACCTCCATGGACCGCACTTGGCGATGAGCCTTCTGAACCGTCGCCTGCCCCTGACTCACTTCACCGTCCGCTTGCGCCACCACAGCCCGTTGCTGCCTGACCGCCTCATCCAGTCGTTCCAGAAAATGCTGGAAATTCATCAAGGTTTCAAAGGCACCGCCCGTCTGGATCACCGCCTGATAACGCCCTTCATAGTCTGTACGAAACCGGATCAACATATCCAGTTTTTTTTGTTCCTCATAGTGACGCCGGTTGACCTGGCCCAACTTTCTGCTTGCTTGATCGCTCCGTGTTTTAGAGAGCGTTTTCAAGATTTCCAATGGAAAAGGACGAGTCATGATGCAACACTCCCAAACAGATTAAGAAATTGTTCATTCCCCAACTCCAGACCAACCTGCTCCTGAATCCCTTGCACCAGATAATGCTCCATGTCAGGATACCTCTGTATGGCTTCGTCCAGCAAGGGATCAGAACCCGGAACATAGGCGCCTACACTGACCAGATCGCGGTTACGCTGATAGTGAGCATAGAGTTGCTTGAACCTCTGTGCCTGGAACATCTGGCGCGCAGGAACCAATTGATTCATTGCCCGACTGATGGAGGCTTCCACATCGATGGCAGGATAATGTCCCTGTTCCGCCAAACGGCGCGATAATACGATATGCCCGTCAAGAATGGCCCGAGCGCTGTCAGCGATCGGATCTTGTTGGTCGTCGCCCTCTGTGAGAACGGTATAAAAAGCAGTGATCGATCCGCCTCCCTCAATTCCATTCCCTGCGCGTTCCACCAACTTGGGCAAGCGGGCAAAGACCGAAGGAGGGTAACCCTTGGTGGCCGGCGGCTCCCCAATCGCCAGGGCAATCTCGCGCTGAGCCATCGCATAGCGCGTCAGCGAATCCATGATGAGAAGGACATTCTGTCCCCGATCGCGAAAGTATTCCGCGATGGTGGTGGCATAGGCGGCTCCCTGCAACCTCAGGAGCGGACTGGTGTCCGCCGGGGCCGCCACTACGACGGCCCGTGCCATTCCCGCCGTGCCCAGAATATCATCGATGAATTCGCGTACTTCGCGCCCCCGTTCCCCGATCATGCCCACCACGATCACATCGGCCTCAGTGAAACGGGCCATCATTCCCAACAAGACACTCTTGCCCACGCCACTGCCCGCAAACAACCCCATACGCTGACCCCGGCCAACAGTCAACAATGCATTGATGGCGCGCACCCCGACATCCAAAGCTGCGCTGATGGGAGTTCGGTCCAAGGGATTGATGGGACGACTTTGCAATGGAGCGGCTTCCCCCTCCCCCAAAGGGCCCAACGCATCCAACGGGCGCCCGGCGCCATCCACCACGCGCCCCAATAATCTTTCTCCCACGGGCAGATGACGCACCCGGTCACTGAGGCGACGGCGTGGAGGGAGACGTTTACCCAAAGGGGTAAACGTGGGCGGAATTTCTGCTGGGACGACACGCGCCCCTGGAACCAACCCATGCACTTCATTTTCCGGCATGAGAAACAGGCGATCTCCCGAAAACCCCACCACTTCCGCTTCGATGCGGTGATGGGGCAATTCGATCATGCAAGTACTGCCCACGGGCAGACGCAGTCCCACCGCTTCCATCACCAGTCCCGTCGCCTTGACCAACTGTCCACTCACTTGCAACGGATTGGCCGAGATCACAGCATCCCGGGCAGCCGCCAAACTTTCACGCCAACATTCATTTCGGGCAGAAAAAGAAATCGTCATGATCCGTTTCCCTCCAACCACTCGGATTCCAGACCCAGAGTAGCGACCACGTTCTGCCAACGGTGAGCCAACGAAGCATCGATCTGACTATGGGCCGTATCCAGCCGACAACCCCCGCGTTCCAGGGTTGAGTCCTCCAGAATCCTCCATCCACTATGAGACAGATGCTCGCCCAGACTCTCCCGTACCAGGATTGCATCGGCGGGGTTCAAGGTGAGGTGTGCGGCTTGATTGAAATGGGGCAGCATCTGCAAGGCTTCCCGAATCATGGGCAGGATCAATTCAGGGCGCACTTGCAGCGCTTGACGAACCATCTGACGCGCCACCTCGAGAGACAACTCCAGAATATCCTCCACCACTTTGTGATCCACTTCACGCAGTTGTTTTGTCAACGAATCCAAAGTAGCGGTCAACTGCGCCACCACCTCGGTCACTCTGTTCTGACCTTCTGCGTACCCCACTTCATAGCCGATTTGATAACCATTGCGATGTCCTTCCTGTTCAGCCTGCTGGTGGATGAGTTCCAATTCTGCCGCCGTGGGCAATACCAGCGGAGGAGAGGCCGACTCGGATGCCGGGGACAGGGTGTGCGTCGAAGGACTGCCCCCAGAACGAACCGGGTCAAAACTTGGCAATTCCCAACGCGTAAATGCGCCGACGGGTATTCCCTCCTTTCCTCCAAACTCAGACAAAGGCTTCATCTCCTTTTCCTCCCAGGGCAATCTGCCCTTCATCAGCCATACGCCGGATGGTCTTGATGATTTCCTTTTGTTCGGCTTCCACGTCACTGACCCGCACCGGACCCTTGGCATCCAGATCCTCGCGCATCATCTCGGCCGCGCGCTGCGACATATTCTTGAAGATCTTCTCACGCAATTCAGGACTGGCGCCCTTGAGCGCCACGATCAGTGATTCAGACTGTATTTCGCGCAGGATCAACTGGATGCCACGATCATCGATGTCCATCAAATTGTCGAACACGAACATCTCATCGAGGATCTTCTGGGCCAATTCCGGATCATAGGCGCGCATCGCTTCAATGACCGAAGCTTCCGTCGACCCTCCCACGTAGTTGAGAATTTCGGCCGTCGCCTTGGTCCCCCCTTTGATGCGTTTTTTCGTGGTCGCCGACCCCATCAACAGTTTGGTCAACACATCGTTGAGTTCACGCAAAGCCAAGGGCTGCACTCCATCCAGCGTTGCAATGCGCAGGATGACATCATTCCGGGTTCGCTCCGTCAACGCATTCAGGACACCCGCGCATTGATCGGGTTCGAGATGGGCCAGAATGGTCGCAATGATCTGCGGATGTTCATTGCTGATCAACTCGGCAATGCTGAGGGCATCCATCCATTTCAGACTTTCGATCCCGCTGGTATCTCCCCCATGCAGAATCCGCTCGATCAACCCGGCTGCCTTGTCATCCCCCAGCGCCTGATTGAGCATTTTCTTGATGTAGTCTGAAGAATTACTGCCTACTGAGGTTTTTTCTCCGGCCAGTTGGTGGAATTCGTCAAAGACCACACTGATTTGTTCCTTGGTCAAGGACTTCATGGAGGCCATGACTGTACTGATCTTCTGGACCTCCTTGGGAGTCAGCTGTTTCAAAACTTCAGCGGCCTCATTCTCTCCCAAGGCCATGAGAAAAACCGCGCATTTGTCGACACCATCGTCACTCATTCCCGTGCATCCAGTCTCTCAGCACCGAAGCCACGATTGCCGGTTCCTGCATGGCGATCGCCCGTGCCCGGGTCAAGGCGGCTTCATGGCGAGAAATTTCAGAAACTGCTTGCCCATCCGCCCCATACCCTGCGCCTTCCAGTGCCTCCTCGCTCTCTCGCCCCTCTCCTTCCTCGAGCACATCCGTCACCGCGGCCACCGAGGGTTTGAGCGCCTGATTGAAATTACGCACGGCAGGCCGAATGATCCCCAGCATCAGATAGAACGCCACCCCAATGATCACCAGGTATTTCAACGCGCTCTTGACCAGATCCACATTCTCGGGTTGTTTCCAGAGAGGCAATTCCAATTCTTTTTCCTTCTGATCCGCAAAAGGACTGTTGAGCAGACTGAGCGCATCGCCACGCTTTTCATCAAAACCCACCGCATCCTTGATCAGCGTGGACATCTGGGTTTTTTCCGCTTCGCTGAAGGGTCGCACGCTCACTTTCCCGGCACGGTCAGTGACCCGATGATTGTTCAGGATGACCGCGACGGAGAGACGCCGGACCATTCCAACGGGTAAGCGGGTATGGCTGATGGTATGGTCGACGTCATAGTTGGTGGTCATTTCCTTGTGCGTATTTTCGGAATTCTGAACCGCTGTCCCGTTGATGGGTCCGGGAGGCTGCCCCAGTTTTACACCGGGCGCCGTGGGATTGGCTCCAGCCACGGGATTGGCCGGATTGGGGGCAGCATTGGGTGCGGTCAACGGCGCAGTTGCCGGTACAGGGGGTTGGTTGGTCAGGGCTCCAGGAACCCCGCCCACGCTGGGCACATTGATATTGCTGGACTCCGTGGTTTGCTGACTGACCACGGCAGCTTGATTGGGCGGTTGATTGGGTTTATAGGCCTCGGCGGTTTGTTCCACCTGGGTAAAATCCACATCGGCGGTTACCTGGGCATGCACATTGGCCAACCCCACCAAAGGTGACAGGATATCCTCGATACGCTTGATATCGTCCTGCTCGATCTGATGCACATATTTCAACTGCTCAGCATCCAAAGCCGAATTCTCTCCGGATGGAGGAGCACTCAACAGATTGCCGCTTTGATCCACCACCGTCACATTGTGCGGTGTCAGTTTGGGGACGCTGCTGGAGACCAGATGAACGATGGCATTCACCTGTCCGGGATCCAAGGCTCTGCCCGGGTATAAAGCCAGGACGACGGAGGCCGTGGGGGGGTCCTGCTCACGCACGAAAACCGTAGGCTTGGGAATGGCCAAATGTATGCGGGCCGCTTGCACCGCTGAAAGAGTTTGCACCGAACGGGCCAATTCCCCTTCCAACGCACGCTTGTAATTGACCTGCTCCAGAAATTCACTGGTTCCGAATTTTTCGTTCTCCATCAACTCGAAGCCAACGGTGCCTCCCTTGGGCAACCCTTGTCCCGCCAAATGTAACCTCACTTCATGGACCTGATCGGCCGGGACCATCAAGACCCCGCCGCCCTCAGCGAACTTGTAGGGCACATTCATCTGTTGCAGCGAATCGACGATGGCCCCCCCGTCCCGATCCGAGAGGTTGCTGTAGAGAACCCGATAGTCTGGCGCCGCTCCCCACAACCATAAACCCGTGACCAAGGCCACCAAAGCCGCCAGAGCCGCCCCCAGCCCCATTTTCTGACTGGTCGTCAGGCGCCCCCACGCTTGCGTGAGAAGCGAAGGAGTCGGTGCATCGTCTACCAGTTCAGCCATGGCGGTCTAAAGAAATACGGAGTGGCAACCTGCTTATTATGCGTTCTTTCTGCCACCTCTGTCCGTCAAACAGAGTGAGAAACCCCAAGGTAATTCACTGATTGAACCCACACAGATCAACCCATACTGTCGACACGATAGTGGAGGAGTCCAGATCATGAATGTTTCGGCGGTTGACAGCCTGTTGGCACAGATGCGGGCGACTGCCTCGCTGGCGCAGGGGGGTGCCGCACCGTCCTCCCATTCCAACCCCTCTGCCGCAGCCCCGGATTTTTCCACTCTTCTCAAACATTCCGTCGATCAAATCGCCCAGTCTCAATCTCAGGCGGACTTCCTGACCCAGCAGTTCACCTCGGGAAGTTCCAATGTCAGTTTGAGCGACGCCATGATGGCCATGCAAAAGGCCACCATCACCCTTCAAACCGGCATTCAGATCCGCAACAAGGTTGTCACCGCCTATACGGATATCATGAACATGCAAGTCTGATCAGGGCAGTTGTTCGCGCTGACGACGGGTAATATAACGTTGCAACTGCATGGCCATGCGCGAGGACAGGGTGATGAAGCGACACCCGATCAAGGTCAGTTCCTCGCCCGAAGGCATGCGCGTCAGCGCGGAATGACGCACTTGAATATCAAAAACAATCTCACTGCCATCTTCCAGAATCAAACGACAATCCTGAATCTGGTCACCCGGTTTGAGCGGTGAATCCTCCGCTCGTTCACTGTACAAGGCCACCCCCCCTTCACTGATATCACGTACCGCAAAACGCAAGGGTTCTTGCCCAATGTGTGTTTCCACCTGACATTTCAACAAGCCGGGAGGAAGATACAACCGAAAAAAATCCCGTCGCTGAAGCCGGGTCAAATACTCGGGAAAGGGCAGATAAAATTGATTTGTACCTTCTCTCTGTTGCAGTTCAAGTTGTTTTACCGGAAACTGGACTTTGGCCTGCAAGTGAGCGCTTACAAAAAATTTTCCGGGACTCTCCACGATACTTTGATTGACCCCAGCATCGCGCGTTGCATCGAGCCAGAATCCGTTCGCCTCCAGATCCAGAATAACCGTGACGATCACCCCGCCTTCCCGTGCTCCGTAGTACAAAGCCACCCTTTCTCCATGCCGGGCAATATCGCGCAGGATTCCCCGTACAGCCATGGGCGCATCGATTCGAAAGGCGTGCTCCTCATCCGGCGTAAAAGATTCTATGGTCAAAGCAACATCGGGATTGATCATACCAGTGGGTTCTCGTTGTGAATGGATTGTTTGCCTTCAAGACGATACAACCAAGCCAGCAATTCGGCAACTGCCAAATAAAGTTGAGGCGGAATATGACGGTCCAATTCCACCTGCATGAGTAAACCCACCAGTTCTGCCGACTCATGTACGAAGACGCCATGCTCCCGAGCCTTTTCGATGATGGCTTGAGCCAGAAGCCCTCGTCCCTTGGCAACCACCTTGGGCGCTGTGCCGTTTTGCTCCAGGTAGGCCAAAGCCACGGCCACCTGCGGGTGCGGCGGATTCCTCGCACTCACTCTTCGCCTCCCGGCGGATGATCCAAGGTCAGGACGGATAAATTCGTGACATTGAGCCCACTGGCCTGCATGGATTCCACCAAATCCGATTTATGTTGCGTCAACGTCGCACGGGTCGTGGCAGAATCCGTCCCCAAACGCACCTTCACTCCTTGAGAATCCAGGGTCAGATGGGCGGACACGGCACCCAGCATCGGCAAACCCAGATGCACTTCCGTATGCCAGGTCGAGGTTGCCTGATCCTGCGCCGAAGGCGAGGAAGACTCCGGCCAGATTTGCCATTTCAGGGCATGTTGGGGCACCAGCATTCCTTGCCAGAGAACACGCCCTGATTCCAGGATACCCAACTGCTGCTGGACCAGGGATTGCAGATGCACCGGTACTCCTGGCGCGACCACAGAAGAAGGATTTGACGCTGCAGTGCCCACTGTTCCGCTCATCACCACGAAATTGCCCGGCAGTTGCTGGGTCAGGGCCTGCTGGGGCACCGGTACCCCTGGCGCGACCGCACCTGTAGCGCCCGCTGTTCCGCTCATCGCCACGGCATTTCCCGGCAGGAGCGTAGCCTGAGGCTGATTTTGGGGTTCGGCGCGCAACTGCGCAACGCTTTGTTGCCCATTCACCCATTGTCCCTGGTGGGATTCGTAAAACAGGCCACTGGTGGTCAGTGCCTGCTGAAGTGACCGAGCCAGCGCCACGGGGGCCATTGCCTCAGGAGAGGTCACCAGGGGCGTACCGGATAAAGGTCCCTGAACCGGGGATTGCGGTGCCTGCATCAGGTCAGACAACATGCGCGCGGTGGTTCCCAGTTGCGCCGTGGTTCCCGCCTCCTGGGCCAAAGGGGCGTTCACCATTCCAAAGGTCAGACGAGGTTGCAACGTCAATACTTGAAGGGTAACGCCTGCACCCACAGGCAAAGTTGTCGGCAAAGGCAACTGGACCACTTGCGTATTCACGCGCACCGTATAAAGTCCGGACGAAATCTCTGCCAGAATGACCCCTTGCACCTGTTGCCCCAATTGCAGCGTACTGGCCAGGGAAACCTGGGCATCGGGAAGCGCAGGGGACGTCCCGGAGGGCAAAGGATCCCGGTTCAGCGCATAAGTCTGCAACGCGCTCAGGAGGTCAGTGGGCAACATGGTCCCCACTCATTCCCTCAACGGGAGGGCGTATAGGCTTGGCGCACCTTTTTTTCCTGGCGCGTGTTGCGCAAAGCCCATTGCAACTTTTCCATCCATGGCTGAGTATTCTGGCGGATGCTGGCATCATCCGCCAGAATCTTGAGGATCAGTGCTTTCTTGTGCGCTCGCTCGGACTCTTCCAGCGTACTCCGGGCATCAACCTGGCGCATGATCTGCACCCGTTCCTGACATTTCATTTCCAGCGCCACCAATCGATCCCACTGACCGGAGGCCGCGGCCTCGCGCATCAGCCCCATCAAGGAGGACAGGGCTTCATAATTCTGAACAGCGGCTGGGAAAGCGAGACTCATGGGGCATTATACCTATTTCAGATTTGCTGGTAGGCATTCAGGGCCCGACGCACCCCGGAAGACACCAACTCATTTTCATTCAGCGCCACAACCTTTTCCCGCGCTGCAGAAGAAACCTGCCGTACTGCTTCGGTTTCGCCCGGACGAATGGCTTCCCATCCACCACGCAATTCGATCAGAAGTTTGGATACCTCGTCCAGCATCGCCACCTCGTTCCTCAGATTTGCTTCGAGCAGACGCGCACTCATGTACGCATACAACGCACTCAGATTCTTCACCAATTCCCCCCCCACCGACGGGTTCAAACTGGCCATCAAACCCTCCTCGATGATGGAAATGGCTTGAGAAATGGATTTTCCTTTGGCACTGACCTCATTGTTCATCAGATGATTACGGGCCGCCGCAATGGAAAGCAATGCCCCTTGATAGAGCAACAATACGAGTTTATGAGCGTCCGCCGACTGGACACTGGAATCGACCCCCACCTCTTCATACTTCTTGAGTTTTGACAACGTACTCATGCTGATTTCTCCTAACGAAGTTGGGCCAACTGGGTGGACAGATAACTGCTGGTCTGACTCATGGTACCAAGCATGACATTCAAAGCGGTGTATTGAGTGGTCAAGGACTGTTGAATACTGGCCAGGCGGCTTTGCCAATTGGTGATCTGGCTCCCGATATTGCTGATGCTACTATTGAGCCCACTGACTTCCGCCGCGATCGGTCCGCTGATGGGGTCCAGCAAGGAGGTCGCGAGATTGTTCAGACTGACGGCATAACCTTGAGAAAACGAAACCGTCCCACGACTGCCGGTGTTGCCCCCCGCGATGGTCAGGGATAACCCCGAACTGTTGCCCGCCGTGGAAGTCAACAACTGACCCGATCCGGTCGCCGCTGCCCCGTTGATGCTACCCGCCACGTCCAACCCGTTGGTCTGGACCGGAGCGCTGCCCAGCAGCCCTGAACTTCCGTCCCCGCCGGTTACCGCCACGGAAGAGGCTGATCCATAGATATTGCTGGTCAGATTCAGGTAACCGCTGGCATTGACGGTCACACCCACGGAGACTCCGGCCGCAGACAAGGTCGAGTTTCCATTGATGGAGGACTCCAACTGAGTGGCCAGTGCGCTGGCACTGCTGTAGGTTCCAGCCGGAAGAGTCACCGCCACCGAGTTTCCGTCCACGTTCAAATTGACCGTATCGTTGGAGCCTGCCGTGATGGTCAGGGTGGGAGCGACCGAACCGGTCAACTGCCCCTGAGTCGCCACCTGGCTCACATTGACCGCATAAGTTCCTGGTTGTGTGCTGGTGCTGGAATTCGCATATTGCACCAGACTGTCCGTAGCCTTCCCCACCGTACTGAACAGGCTTGCAATATCGGAGGGGCTGGTGGCCAGCGCCGTATTCAACTGACTGCTGTTGACCGCCATGGACCCGTCTTGCTGGAATGTCACGCCGATTTCCGCCAGCGTCGAATAAACCGAAGTGGTCCCCGAGATGGGCGTATTGAGAATGCTGCGAATCTGATTCTGGATATTGTTGACCATGGGATCACCGAACAACGGGCCGGCGGTATTGGTCGAACTGTTGTAACTGGCTACGCCCTGAATCGCCGTGTTCAAGGCATTGTAAGCAGACACCAGATTGTTCACGGCCGTGGTCACCGCTCCCGTATTCTGAGCCACGCTCACCGTGGCTGGAGAAGCAGTGGTTCCCGTCAGATTGAACGTCAGACCCTGCACCGCATTGCTCACCGTATTCGATGCCTGGGATAACGCTATGCCATTGACGGTCAACTGCGCATTCTGGGCTGCCGAGACTTGGGTCAGATCCTGGGTTCCTGCCGGATTGTAAGACAACAGACTGCTCAGGGTGGCATCGCCGGAAACACTGATCTGCATACTGTTGCTGACCCCCGATGGCCCCGTCAGGACGAGTTGATAAGGTGTGCTACTCCCATTGTTGACCACCGTCGCAGTGACCCCGATCCCCGCAGCATTGATGGCGGACGCAATACCCGACAGGGAATCGTTGCTGCTGTTGATGGTCACCGATTTGGTGCCGCCGCCGTTGGGCGTGAACGTTGCTCCCGAGTAGACCCCGCTGCTCAGTGTTCCTCCACTGATCGTGCCCAGGGTAAAATTCAGCGTGGTGGTGGCTCCCGTCCCGATGGGCGCCGTTTCGCTGGTCTGCCCCGCCGCCACCAAACTCTGGGCTTGGGCCAACTGGGATACGGAAACACTGTAACTGCCGGGTATGGCGCTGGTGGATGCCGTGGCGCTCACCGCACTGTTGCTGGAACTGGTGGTGTAACTCTGATACTGACCCAACGAAGTCAGTCCCTGCACCGCTGTCTGAAAAGAGGAAACCGCTCCTTGAACCGTGTTCAGAGCCGTGATCGTGGACTTGAATCCCGATTGCTCATTCTGGAGTTGGGTCATCGGCTGACTTTCCACCTGCATCAACTGACCGACGATGCTCGCCACATCGATGGAACTGGAGGTCACCGAGCCGCTGGGAATCAATCCCGAAGTGGAAGAAATTGTCATGATCGCCCCCGGAATCAGGCCTTCTGGTTCAAAAATGCCCCTTTCTGGGGCAGGGCATCGATGGACTGGGCGATGGCCAACGCCTGACGGGATGGAATCTGTGCGATTACCATCCCGCTCTGGGCTTCCACTACCTTGACCAC
The DNA here is from genome assembly GCA_021832305.1 of Pseudomonadota bacterium. GTDB lineage: Bacteria > Pseudomonadota > Gammaproteobacteria > Burkholderiales > Ferrovaceae > Ferrovum. The sequence continues at coordinate 37,827 of JAKBLB010000018.1, forward strand.
TGTTTCATGGGTGGATTTGTCCTCACTGAAGGTCAACCCACGGTTGAGGAAAGACGATTGATTGAGCGTTTGAACGGCCCCGCTCACCTGCGCAGAATGCACCTGCGCCGTCTGGTTTGAAGTCGCGGGCATTCTGGCAACCGCAGACGTTCCTGCTGCCTCGGGTAAGGGATTCCCTAAGGCAGCAGGAACCGCGCCCGTACTCGCGGATATTCCTGTTGAATTGACTGTCTGGATAACCATGATCACCCCCTCACTTCATAAGGGAAGACGAAGAATCGGACCGCGCAGAATTCTCCCGGTCCGATCTTCATCCTACCGTGTCGCTCTGTTTACTTCAATAGGGTCAATACCGCATTGGGCATGGCATTGGCTTGCGCCAGCATCGCCGTGCCCGCCTGTTGCAGAATCTGTGTGCGGGTCAGGGTCGCCGTCACTGCGGCAAAGTCCGTACTCTGAATCTGGCTTTGGGCCGCTGTCAGATTTTGCGTACTGGTGGCCAGATTGCTCACCACCGAGGTCAACCGATTCTGGATAGCCCCCAGCAGCCCCTGTGCCTGCAACACCGTATTGATCGCGCCATCGATGGTGGTGATGGCTTGTTGTGCGCTGCTCTGGGTGCTGACATTCATGGCCGCGATACT
>JAKBLB010000019.1 GCA_021832305.1 Pseudomonadota bacterium
TGCTGGAAATGGTGCGGGGCGCCGCGCTTCTGGCGTGTTCTGAAAAGGATACACCGGCCCAGTTGCGCCGGCGCGTCACCTCCCCAGGGGGAACCACGGAGGCGGCACTGCGGGTGCTCGAGGAGGGGGCATGGGCACGGGTCCTGGAACAGGCGGTGCAGGCGGCGGCTCGGCGTTCGCGGGAACTGGAGGGTGTGGTTTGATGATTGATTGGGGTAGGTCGCTGGTGGATATGGTAGGCGCTTTTTTTGCCAGCATGGCTGTACTGCGCTATTTGTTGGAAGGGGTGGTGCCGAAACGTCCCAACCCGCTCATGAAATTGGCCGTGACCTTGACGGAATTCGCCCTGCAATGGATTCGGCCGGTACTGGCTCCCTTGCCCGGGCGGGATCGGTCTGCCTTGTTCTGGGCCTGGTTCCTCGACCTGGTCATGTCCCTGTCCCACCTGAGTTGGCATGTGCTGGAGGTGGAAGGGGCCGGCGTATGGCATTTGCTGCCCTGGGGGATGGCCCTGGCCACGGTGGACGTGGTGCGTCAGATTCTGTACGTCTGGATGGCCGCCGTGTTTTTATTGGCGGTGCTGAGCTGGATCAATCCCTATAGCCCGTTGTTGGGCGCCGTGGAGGGGTTGGTCCAGCCTTTTCTGAGGGTGTTGCGACGGTTTATCCGCCCCTTGGGGAGCATCGACCTGAGCCCCGTCATTCTGATGCTTTTCTTTCAGTTTTCCTTGACGGTCGGGGTAGGGGCACTGGAAATGCTGGTGCAGCGTTTCATGTGAAGATGACGTCGTACTGTTCCTGATTGGGATCGTTCGAGGTCTGCAGGGTAATGGGTTTCCCGATGAAGTCGCTGACATTGGCCAGCGTCTGGGATTCCTCGTCCAGAAAAAGATCGGTGACCAGCGGGTGGGCGATGATGCGAAACTCGCGGGCATCGTATTGGCGGGCAACGCGCACGATTTCGCGCAGGATTTCATAACATACGGTCTGCGGGGTCTTGAGTTGGGCGCTGCCCTTGCAACAGGGACAGGGCTCGCAGAGGACGTGGGCCAGGCTTTCGCGCGTGCGTTTGCGCGTCAGTTCGATCAGGCCCAGGGAAGTGAATCCATTGACCGTGATGCGGGTGCGGTCCCGTGCCAACGCCTTGCGAAATTCCTCGAGAATGGCCTGTTGGTGTTCTTCCGTGTCCATGTCGATGAAATCGACGATGATGATTCCGCCCAGGTTGCGCAAGCGCAGTTGACGCGCAACGGCATGGGTCGCTTCGAGGTTGGTCTTGAAAATGGTCTCGTCGAAGTTGCGGTGCCCCACGAACCCCCCGGTGTTGATGTCGATGGTGGTCATGGCTTCGGTCTGGTCGATGATCAGGTAGCCTCCCGATTTCAGGTCGACCCGGCGCGACAGGGCTTTTTCGATCTCTTCCTCGACGCCGAACAGATCGAAGAGCGGGCGGGCTCCACTGTAATGCTCCAGAAAGAGGAGCGCCTGAGGGCAATAATGCTGGGCGAATTCCACCAGTCTGGCATGATTCTCCCGGGAATCCACCATGATTCGGTCGGTATCCTCCATGACGAAGTCGCGGATGACCCGTTGTCCCAGGCTGAGGTCCTGATACAGAAGATAGGGGGCAGTGGCCTGGCGACAGGCCGCCTGCAGTTCGGTCCAGAGTTGGGTCAGGTATTCCAGATCGTGCCGGAGTTCCTGGTCGGAAGTGGACTCGGCCACGGTGCGAACGATGAATCCGCCCTGAGTGCAGTTCGGGATCAGGTTTTGAACACGTTCGCGCAGGGTTTGCCGTTCATCCTCGCTTTCGATCCGTTGTGAAACCCCGATATGGTTTTCCTGGGGGAGATAGACCAGATAGCGGCCCGCGATGCTGATCTGGGTGGAGAGACGGGCGCCCTTGGTGCCGATGGGATCCTTGATCACCTGAACCAGGAGGGTTTGGCCTTCGGAAAGGGTTTTTTCAATGGGGCACGGGGGGTTGTCCGTGTGACGCGGAGTCCAGATATCGCCGACGTGGAGGAAAGCCGCCCGTTCCAGCCCCAGATCGACGAAGGCCGATTGCATGCCGGGCAGGATGCGGGCCACCCGTCCCCAGTAGATGTTTCCCACGATTCCCCGTGCCGAGGACCGTTCGACATGAATTTCCTGGGGAACGCCCAATTCCATGATGGCCACCCGGGTTTCCTGTGGCGTGATATTGACCAGGATCTGATTGTTCACAGGGTTCGTCCTCAACTGTCTCGATGATAAGGGTGCCCTTTCAGGATCATGACGGCACGGTAGAGTTGTTCCACCATCAAAACGCGCGCCAGACCATGGGGCAAGGTCATGCGTGAGAGCGCCAGCGGGGCGCGCGAGTGTTGAAAAATGCGGGGATGGAGGCCATCGGCACTGCCGATCACAAAGGCCAGGGAGTCTCCGTTCTGCTGGGCTTGCTCCAGTTTCCTGGCCAGTTCCAGGGTGGTCCAGAGACTGCCCCGCTCATCCAGGGCATGGAAGGGGGTGCTGCCCAAGGCGGTCAGAAGATCGTCTGCTTCACGGGTCAACAGTTGTGTGCGCGTGCGTCCGTCATGGCGGGGGGCGGCCTTCAGCTCCACCACCTCCAGGGGGAACTCGCGGGGCATGCGTGCCTCGTAGGTCCGGGAGGCATCCGTGACCCAGGCGGGCATGCGCTGTCCCAGGGTGAGCAGGCGCAATCTCAAGGGGCGGGGTCCTGGGCGGGAGGCGATGCGGGTCTGAGGGGGCCTTTCCACAAGGAAGACAGGTCGTAATAATCACGGATCGTGGGTTGCATGAGATGGACGATGATGGAGCCCATGTCCACCAGGATCCATTCGCCGCTCTGCAGGCCTTCCATGCTCAGAACCTTCCTTCCGGTATTCCGGACTTCATCCGCCACATGGTGGGCCAGGGCGCGGGTCTGGCGGGTGGAATCGGCGCTCGCGATGACCAGGGTGTCGAACAGACTGGTCAGCGCGCGAACGTCCAGCACTTCGATATTCTTCGCCTTGATGTCTTCGAGGGCATGAAGTACGGTGGGCAGCAGGGAACCTGGAACGACGGGCAGGGCCATGGGTTCCGGAGAACCCACAGGAGCGGGGGAAGACAAGGATGCATTCATGAGAGGGGACGGTATAGGTGGTGGGTTTCAATGTAATTCAGCACGGGCGGGGGCAGCAAACTCTCCAGCGAGGGGAGGGAATGGGCCAGGGCATGCCGGATCTGGGTCGAGGAAATGGGCATGGGCGGCATTTCAAGGCGAATCATCCGTCCCCCGAGAGAGTTCCGGATGTCCGACACGCTGCTCTGCCGCGCATTCCAGGCTTCGCGCAGCGGGGGGATAAAGTGTTCGATGGGCAGGTCGAACCCCGGACGGCACAGCACGGCCACATGAGCCAGATCGAGAACGCGCATCCACTCTTTCCAGGTGGGGAGGTTGAGGAAAGCGTCGCTGCCCAGGATCAGGCAGAAGGGTTGATCGCTGCCGTAGACCGTACGCAATTCCTCGAGCGTGTCCAGGGTATACGTCGGGGTATGACGGCGGATCTCCCGTGCATCCACCTCGATGAAGGGTTGCTGGGCGACGGCCAACTCGGCCATATGCAGGCGGTCCTCGGCGGAAGCGCGCGGTTGTCGTTGCCAGGGAAACCCGGCCGGGATCAGCAGGACTTTGGACAGATCCAGTTGGGCGCGCGCAAATCGGGCCATGGCCAGATGCCCATCGTGGATCGGGTCGAAGGTCCCGCCCAGTACTCCAATCATGGATTTCATCCGGTGCGGGTTTCCCCGTGTCCCAGCACAATATATTTCTGACTGGTCAACCCTTCCAGGCCAACGGGGCCGCGTGCATGCAATTTGTCCGTGGAAATGCCGATTTCTGCTCCCAGTCCGTATTCAAAGCCATCGGCAAAGCGCGTGGAAGCGTTGACCATGACGGAACTGGAATCCACTTCGCGCAGGAACCGTTGGGCATGTTCCCAATGGTTGGTGAGAATGGCATCGGTATGCTGGGAACCGTACTGGGCAATATGGTCGAGGGCGGCATCCAGGTCGGGCACGACCCGTATGGACAGGATCGGAGCCAGATACTCGGTGGACCAGTCTTCTTCAGTGGCGGGAACGGCCTGGGGGATCAGCGAGCAGGCCGCTTCGTCGCCCCGCAACTCCACGCCCTTGGCCAGATACAGGGCGGCGAGGGGCGGCAGGATGGACGGCGCGATGTCCTGGTGCACCAAAAGGGTTTCCATGGTATTGCAGGTGCCATAGCGTTGGGTCTTGGCATTGTCCGCCACGCGCAGGGCCATGGGAATGTCCGCACCGGAATCGATGTAGGTATGACAGACGCCGTGCAGGTGTTTCAGGACCGGCACCCGGGCCCGGGCCGAAATGCGTTCGATCAGTCCCTTCCCGCCGCGGGGGACGACGACATCCACCCATTGGGTCAGGGTGACCAGAATGTCCACCGCCGCCCGGTCGGTCATGGGCAGGACCTGAATCAGATCGGTGGGGAGTTGGGCGGATTCCAGTCCTTCATGCAGGGCGCGGGCAATGGCCTGGTTGGAATGGTGCGCTTCGGACCCCCCACGCAGGAGACAGGCATTGCCCGCCTTGAGACAAAGACCGGCGGCATCGGCGGTTACATTGGGACGGGATTCATAGATGATGGCGATGACGCCGAGGGGGACCCGCATCTGCCCCACCTCGATGCCAGAGGGGCGGCGGGTCAACCCGTTGATCGCACCCACCGGATCAGGCAGGTCTGCAATCTGTTCCAGGCCGACGGCCATGGCTTCGATGGATTTGGTGGTCAGGGTGAGGCGGTCGATGAAAGCTGCATCCTGCCCATGGGCGCGGGCATGGGTCACGTCCTGCGCATTGGCGTGCAAGAGGTTTTTCTGATCCCGGCGCAGGATGCTGGCCGCCGCGCGCAGTGCCTGATTTTTCGTCGCAGTGCTGGCGCGCGCGCCCAGGCGGGCGGCCTGACGAGCCCGTTGCCCCAGGGCATCGAGTTGGGCGGAAAGTGCTGAGGTCATGAACCGGTATACTCAAAAAATATGACAGGGAGTTTTACAACGCCATTATAAGCGGTCGCGGCACTGTCTGTCATTGTTTGGGATTGGGGTTTGTGCGGTTGGGGCAGGGAATTCACCACGGTTATTCCCGCCATGGTTCCAACGTTTCATGCATCATATACGCTCGTTCATGGTTGCCAGCAAGATGCAGGATGTGATGAACGGATACCTTATACAGATCTGTCTTGGGATATACTGCCGTTTTCGTGGTCTTGTGGAACGGGGTTTCCAATTCCCTGCATGAGCATTGGGTATCAGCGAGTTTCTCCCTTGCCACCAAACAATACCCGCCCGTGGCTCAGTCCGCGGCAAGAATGGACGGAACATACTTGCGTATCACTGAGGCACAAAGAGTCGCCATCGTTGATTCCGTAATGGAGACATTCGGAGTGGGTGCTGTCGTGCGGTTGTTTGGCTCGAGGGCCGATGATTCAAAGCGTGGCGGGGATATTGACCTGTATATCGAGACGGACGATAACAGCCCGGATCTTCGGAAAAAGATTCCTGATGTTTATGCCAAAATCTGCTTGAAACTGGGTGATGAATTACCCATCGACATCATTCTCAAAGAGGTCGATGCTCCGGTGCGCCCTATCCATGCCGAGGGGATGAAAGGGGTGAGGCTTTGAACATCCGGGAAATACTCGTCCAAAAAATAGCTCGCTGCCAGAAAATTCGTAATGAATTGGAGTTTTCGCACTCGTGGATATCAAAAGAGTCGATTAACGGTGACTGGATCAATGGGTTGGAAGACGATCTACTCAAAAAAGAACGTGTCAGCGCGTTTTGCAGTCGGTTTGGAAAGTTGCAGGATTATTTTTCAGACAAATTGCTAAAAACTTGGGTCGAGGCGGTTGGTGAGAATGTTGGAACGGCAATAGAGAACTTTTCGGTGGCAGAACGTGCCGGAATCCTTACGATCAGGTCGGAAGAAATTTTGGGTTTGAGAAAACTTCGGAACGACTTGATCCATGAGTATATCGAAGATCAGGATCTGTTCGCCGAAAAACTGAACGAAGCCGTTGAGTCTGCCGAAGGGTTGTTTAAGATGTTGGACAATCTTGTGTTGTATAGTCACAAGCACCTTGGGGTGGACTGAATCTGATCGCCCTTGTTCTAGTTGGCGTTGGCCGCCACCCGTTCAAGCGCGACGAGCCGAAGTGGCCGTGATTTGCCGATACCGGTAGGGCCGACGTAGTCCTTGGAAACGGGGTACACTGATCGGGATCAAGTGGTATTTTTATACGCAACCACTTGATTTTATTGGCGTCCCCACGGGGATTCGAACCCCGGTTACCGCCGTGAAAGGGCGATGTCCTAGGCCTCTAGACGATGGGGACAGACACCTCGAAAGGTCAACATCTTTTGATCGATGTTGTAGAGAAGCGCAATTCTATCTGAATTTTACCGGTTTGCCAAGAGGATCGACGGGTTCGAGGCGGAAACGATCCGTGTCTCTGGAGGGAGAAAAGTCTCATCGTCTGGTTCTCCGTCTTTAGAAAGAAATGGTGGGCGGGTTTTGTGTGGGGTGATCCGTTGGAATCGAGTGCGCGTAAATGGAGGGTGGATGCAAAACAGACGAAACGTAATGACCGGCCAGACTCGCCACCAACAGCGCAGGGACGAGGCCGTAACCCGAAGTCATTTCGCTGACCATCATCACTGCCGTCAACGGGGCATGAGTCACGGCAGCCAGAAATGCGCTCATGCCCACCAGGGTAAAAGCGGTCAACGAAGTTTCCGGTAGAAAAGTTTGGGCCATATGGCCAGCCAGCGTTCCGAGTGCAGCCCCGATAAACAACGTGGGCGTGAACACGCCCCCCACTGCTCCCGAACCGGACGTCAGAACGGTGGCCAGTATCTTCAGCCCCAGGATGAGCAGAATGTTTTGCCACAACCACGATTGATGGAGCAATGAGTTGATCACCGAATAGCCATTCCCCCAGACTTCCGGACGAATGGCCGAGAGCCCCCCTACGACCAGTCCTGCGAGGGTCATTTTCATCCAGAGGGGCAGGCGTAATCGGGCAAAAAAATGATGGGTGTGATCCAATGCCAGGATGAACAAGGGTCCCAACAGCCCCGAAACGAGTCCCATCCCCACCACCATGAGCAGTTCCATCAGGCTCTGCAGATTGCCGGGTGTTGCCGCGAAAATGGGCGCGGCACCACTGATGTGGCGCACCACGAAATCCGCAATCGCCGCTGCCAGCAAAAGGGGGCCAAGGCTTCTCACCCCGATTTCGCCCAGAATGATTTCAACGACGAACAATGCACCGGCAATCGGTGTGTTGTAAGCGCCGGCCAGTCCCGCCGCCGCACCGCAGGCTACTGCAAAGCGCCGCTCTGCAGCGGTCAGGCGGAGAATGCTGCCGAAAACGCTTCCGGTCAATGCGGCCAGCTGGACCATGGAACCCTCGCGCCCGATCGACCCTCCCGAAACCACGGTGGCGGCCGAGGCCACCGACCTCAACAGCGAGGAGCGCACGGAAATGTTACTGCCCGCCGCAATGACTTCCATATAATCCGTGCCAGTGTCACTTTTTCTGGAAATCAGGAAATATTGCAGGATCACCCCTGCAAGCAATCCGCCGCAGGCCGGAACAAATATTCGAACCCCCGGCGATAGATGGGCGGCGTTGGCCACCAAACCCAGGTTCGAGCCGTACAAAGTCTCCTCCAGCCATAAAAGGAACTGATGGAAGGCGAGAACGGCGAGAGAACCGGATATCCCCACGACGGTTGCCAGCCCCAAATATCTCAGCAATTGCTGATTGGCGTTGTACGTGGGAGAGGGAGGAGGGGGAGCGTAGGCCGACATGGCGACATTCTACCGCCCCCCAAACGGTTTGAGTGTTTATAATCTTTACCGCAGAACAGGGGATTCCCTGTGATTGGATTACGGTCCGCGAGTCGAGGAGCGCGATCGATCGCGGATATGAAAACGAATCGATCCCTTGAGGGGCTTGTTTGAAAATGAAAGAATCATCCGGTGATCTCCTGGCTCCCCTCCTTCAAAACGATGAAGATCCACATCATCGGGTCATGCTGGCCCTGGCCCTGTTGTGGTCGCCTCATCCGCGCACCGCACTCTATCACCTGTTGCGTCAACTCGACTTCAAGCATCCCGGTGGGCGCATGTTTACGATGGATGAAGTCCGGCACAGCTTGCAACAACTGGCGGAAACCCAACAGGTGGTTGAATCGAGTCCACGCCAGGGCTATTACCGTCTGACAGATTCTCTGCGCAATGTGTTGTATGAGGAATTGCTCGATGGGTTCGAGTGGCCTCTGTTGCAGCGCGCCTTGTATGAGGTCGAGGGTTTCAACCCTCATCCGGCGAAGAATATCTGGCCCATTTATGAAAGGGATGCAACCGTCGCCATCGTACGGCTGGCTTTGTTGACCGGAATGCCCCAGCCTGAAATCAATAAAATGGCCAGTTCGATCAGTCGATTGATGGATTGGCAGAGCATTCTGGATGAAGCTGTGCTGCACGAGTTCAGCGAAGCATCCTTTGCGCGCATCGATCCTGCTGTGCGCTGGGAGTTGTGTTATCGCTTGATCGCGGGGTTTAATGCCTATTGGAAACCCGATTTGTTGCGGGCGGTTCAGTGGACTCTGGCGCAAGCAGAGAGTGACCGTGAAAAAATGCCCGTTCATTTGCGCCTGGTTATTTCCGAACTGTTGCTGCACCGGGGAGAACGAGATTCTGCCGGACTTCTGGTGAAAGGCCTGACAGGGGGGTGGGTGGATGCCATCAATGCCTATGCATTGGCCCAGGAAGGCGAATGGGCAAAGGCCCAGAACCTGTTTGAAACCGGCCTCAAGAAACGCCATTCCGAAACCGGGGTAAAAAAGCGGGTCTTGCCTTTCGGCATCGTCTGGATTTACCCGCTGGTATTGCTGGCACAACAAACCCCCAAACATCTCGATTTGGCGCGTAAATTTTGCATCAGCGAAGCAGGTAAACGGAACCCCGATCCTGCCTCCGGTTGGGGACTGTGGGTGCGAGCCATAGATATTCGGCGTGGGGATGCCGAGCCCGACAAGGCTGCCTTTGGGATGGTGGAATATTACCGAAAATATATCGATTACGACAATTTATGGCGGGTCCTGCTGATGGCCTGGCTTGGCCTGGACACTTTGGGTGGCGCCAATCAAACCCATCGGGAGATATTTTTCGGGATGGCGCAGCAGCTGGCTGACCATTTCGAACAATGCGGCTTCAGGTGGCTGGCAGATCTGGTAAAGGGCGCAAAAGCACTCATCTGTGGTGAGGAACCTCCTCCAGGGTATTTTGTGGGGGGGAATGCCGAGCGTTGGCGCGAATTGCTGTTCGCTTTGCAATCCCTGGGGGGCGATGTCTCTGACAAACCCGCTGGCAGTGACGCCAGCCGTTTCATCTGGATGATCGATCGGGGAAAAGACGGTGCATTGAAGAATATCGTGCCGCTGGAGCAAAAATACGGAGTGCGCGGTTGGAACAAACCCAAGGAAGTCACGCTGGCCAAACTTGCCGGGAATCCACACCTCCTGCCTTGGGATGCCAAAGTGGCCAACTGCATTCGTACCGATAGATATGCACGACGAGGTCATGTACTGGACTTGCCCGGGGCCGTGCAAGCATTGATCGGACATCCGGTCGTCGTGCTCAGTGACAAACCGGAACAGTTGATCGAATTGAGCGAAGGAAGGCCTGAGATCGAGGTCATCCACAAGGGCGACAAAATCACCATGAAGGTCGTTCCTCCACTCCGCGAAGGCATTTCCGCCGACTCCTCCCGTTTTTATAGTGCCGAAGAAAAACGCGAGGCGGAGGCGCTACGCCAGATCACGCTGGTTCAAGATTCGGCGCAACGGGTGCGTTTGGTTCGATTCAACCCGGCACAGCGTCGGGTCGCACAATTGCTTGCGGGACGAGTGGTGATTCCGGCGAGTGCGCAAAATGAACTGCAAGCCGCGATGAAGGCATTGACCAGCCACTTTCAATTACAGGCGGACTATTTGCAAGCCGCCCACGAAGTCCCCGCCGAAGCACGTTTGCGCGCGGAATTATCGCCTTTGGGCGATGGCTTGCTGCTGCGTTTGGTGGCTACGCCACTGGGGGCAGAGGGCCCGCGTATGACGCCGGGCAGTGGCCGCGCCCGTTTGATGGCTTCGGTGGGCGGGAAAAGTTTGGGCACGACGCGCCCGCTGGCAGTGGAACGCACCCATCTCGAGGCGGTCCTCGATGCGCTGCCCTTCCTTGAAGCCTGTGAGGGAGATCGCCAGGAAAGCGAATGGGAAATCGTCACCCCGGAAGAAGCGCTGGCTTCGGTGGAAGTGCTTCCCACCCTTCCTGCCATCCTTGCGCTGGATTGGCCCAAAGGGAAGGCCGTGCGCGTGGTGACGGTCGATACGCCCAAACTGGTCGTTCAAGTGAGAAGCGAACGGGACTGGTTCAGACTGAACGGCGAAGCCCGGGTGGATGAAGGGTTGACCCTCACTTTTGAGACCCTGTTGGCTGCCTCGCTCGGCCCAAGCCGTTTTATCGCCATGGGTGACGGAGTGTATGCCGCGCTCACCCATAACTTGAAGGAGCGACTGAAGGATCTGGCTGTGGTCATGGAAACCGACAAGCTGGGCGCACGCATGCCGCATCTGGCTGCGGCATGGGTCGATGAGGCTCTGGAAGGAATGGCTGCCCAGGCCGATGAAGAATTTCACGATACCATCAAAAAGTTGCATACCACCCGGAATCAGGACATTCTTCTGCCCAGAACCTTGCAAACCGATTTGCGTCCCTATCAGGAGGAAGGCTACCTGTGGGCATCGAGGCTCGCGCAAGCGGGATTTGGCGCCTGCCTTGCCGACGACATGGGACTGGGTAAAACCCTGCAATCGCTGGCTCTGCTCCTGGCCCGGGCCGAAGGGGGGCCCGCGCTGGTGATTGCCCCCACTTCCGTATGTGGCAACTGGATGGCCGAGGCCACACGCTTTGCACCCAGCCTCAATTTTCACCTCTACAGCGAGGTGAATCGCGAGGCAATCATCCCTCAGTCCGCTCCCTTCGATGTGGTCGTGGCATCCTACGGTCTGGTGCAGCAAGCCAGCGAACAATTTGCTGCAAAACATTGGCACACCCTCATCGCCGACGAGGCGCAAGCCATCAAGAATTCCGCCACGAAACGAAGCCAGGCAGTCTTTCGACTCGACGCGGATTTTCGTCTTGCCCTGTCCGGTACGCCGGTAGAGAATCGCCTGGCCGAATTATGGTCCATCATGCGCTTCGTCAACCCTGGTTTACTGGGTACCCTCAGCCATTTCAATGAGCGCTTTGCCCTCCCGATCGAACGCGACAAAGACCGTGACGCCCAGCATATTTTGCGGCGCCTGATCGCACCCTTCCTGCTCCGCCGCACCAAGGCTCAAGTGCTGCAGGAACTACCGCCGCGCACCGAGATGGTCATTACCATCGAGCCCGGCAAAGAGGAAGCAGCGCACTATGAAGCCGTGCGCCGTCAGGCAATTGCCGAAGCGGATACCGCCGTTGCCAGTCATAAAGCCGGGCAAGCGCGCATGAATATCCTTGCCCAGTTGACCCGTTTGCGTCGCGCCGCCTGCGATCCCCGCATCATCACGCCCACTTTCGCCGCCGCAGGCGGCAAGATTCAGACCTTCACCACGCTGGCACTGGAGTTGGTTGCCAATGGGCATAAAGCATTGGTGTTCAGCCAGTTTGTGGATTTCCTCACCTTGCTACGCGATGCGCTGGAAGCCAACGGCATCACCTACCAATATCTGGATGGCTCCACGCCTGCAGCCGAAAGGACCAAGCGCATCGCCGCATTCCAGGCAGGGAAAAGTGATCTGTTTTTGATCAGCCTGAAAGCAGGCGGGTTTGGTCTGAATCTCACTGCGGCAGACTATGTGGTCATCACCGACCCCTGGTGGAACCCCGCTGCCGAGGATCAGGCCATGGGGAGAGCCCATCGTATGGGACAACAACGTCCGGTGACCGTGTACCGGCTGGTGATGCAAGGGACTGTGGAAGAACTCATCGTCGGTTTGCACAACGACAAGCGTGCATTGGCTGAAGGCATCCTGGGGGAGGGCGAAGCGGTCAGTCTGCCCTCTACCGACGAACTCATTTCCCTGATCAAGGGGGGCCGATAACCCCCTGAGCCGGTTTGCGGCATCGGTTGTCTGACCTTGTTGCGGAACTCCATCCTGCCGCAATCCGGTCCGGTTGAGGGGGCTTTACATGATAATGATTATCAATTACAATTGAACCATCAGTTTTTAGGACCCCTCCTGAAACTGTTTTCTTGATCCCCTCGATGTGAGGGGATTTTTTTGTTTCTGGAAAACACGGGTTATGCGAATCTTTGGTTGGGGTTCGCCTCACGCATCAGTTCCGCGTCAGGGTGACAATCGACCAGAAACGCCATCATCTCGGTGGCGTCCCGTTTCAGGTAAAACCGGACCATTTTGTCATTGAACTCGTGGGCTTTGGCCGCAGGGATGCTGATTGCGTCAATGCCGGCCGACATCAGGATGCCGTTCATCATGAAGCGGGCGGTGCGCTTGTTGCCGTCAAAGAAAAATTGTTGCAAAGCGCCGAACAGGAAAAAAGCAGCAGCTTTTTCGAAGGGCTGTTTTACATCGGCCTCGAGCGCTTCCAGGCCATTGGCAAAGACGCGGTTCAATTCCGGCGCGCCAGCAATGGTCGCTGGTGGCGTATATCGCCCATGCTCACCTAGGCCGACATCCGGGGTGTAGTTCGTCTCTTTGCCCTCACCCCTGAAGTGACCCCACTCCAATGACTCATTGCGGGCGACAAGACCATGCAGATCCGTGAATGTCGTTTTGTCCAGTGAGAACTTTCCGGCTTTCACCAACGCCAGGACGCGTCTGGAGCTTTCGGCAAGGTTGAGAACCTGTTCCTGGTCGGCGACCCTTCGACCCCCGATGGTCACGCCTTCGAGCAGTGTCTTGACTTCGGGAAAGGTGAACGGGTTTCCTTCGAGCACAGAGGCATCCCAAACGAACTCCGGCAACATGCGCTGGAATCGAAAGGTCACCCGCTCGACGGAGTGAGTCGGCACTCCGTCAGGCAGGGCTTCCCTGTTCCAGAAAAATCCGAGTGCAGAGAAGAGTTCCATGCGCGCTCCATGTACCTATTGTTCAAAAATCCATTGACTTTTGTCATGTTAGCATTTTCGGAAGCGCGTACGATGCGCTAACCGGCGTTCTGACCCTCAGAATGGCACGGGAACAAGCCCAATTATTTGCTCATCGAGTTTCAGAGTTCCATCGATAAATACATGGCCCTGCGCATGATGGTGTATCAGGGTTTGTTGTATCAGGACCTGATCAGGCAGGGAGCGGTGCTGTCCGAGGGTCGTCTGCCTCCGGTTTTACCCATTGTGCTGTATAACGGCAGCCGGCGCTGGACGGCGGCGACGGATGTGTTTGACCTGATCCCGCCGGTGCCGGGGTTGGTGGAGCAGTTCAGGCCCAGGGCAAAGTATCTGCTGGTGGATGAAAACGCCTATACGGACGGCGACTTGGCCTCGCTCAGGAATCTGGTGGCGGCGGTGTTTCGGATCGAGCATCCCACCGGCCCGGAAACCATTCAGGGATTGCTGGGTCTGCTGGAGGAGTGGCTGGCGGACCGGCCGGATTTGCAGCGCATGATTGCTCGATGGATACGGGCGACATTGATGCGCAAACCGGAGTACCGTATACTTTTGCCGGAGGTGGAGAACTTACAGGGGGTCCGAATCATGCTGTCCGAACAACTCGAGGTGTGGGCACGCCAGTATGAGGCTGAAGGCTTACAAAAAGGCATGCAGCAGGGAATGCAGCAGGGTATGCAAAAGGGAATGCAGCAGGGCATACAGCAAGGCATGCAAAAGGGAATGCGGCAGGGCGAAGCCTTGGCCTTGCAGAAGTTGTTGACCAAACGCTTTGGCGTCATTCCGCCGGATGTTCTGGCGAGAATTGCTTCGGCGTCACAGGATCAGGTCGAAGAGTGGTTGGATCGGGTGCTGGATGTCCTGACCCTGGATGAGGTCTTTTCCCCGTTGTCGCACTGACGAATTTTGAGCTTGCCTTCAAACAGTTTTTCGCATCAGGCGTTGTTCGCCATCATGCGGTTTTCACCCTCACCTCCAGTAGGCTGTGTCAAATACCATCGATCCTTGATTGCCTCTCCAAAGCACAGTTTGACGATGAACGGCAATCCACCATTTCTCTGTAACCGGGTTTGGTTGGTCGGTGGCAAAACCGTCGGGATTTAAAAGAGCGATGCACCAACTGGGATCGGGGTCACGCACTGACCGATAAAGGATAGCCCCCACACCGGCTTCACGCGCGAGTTTGGCAAAGGCTTGGGTGCCGCTGTAATCGTGGGGTTGTCGCCATATTTCTTCCCGCGCGGCAAAGGGGGGCGATCTCAAATCCACGGTCTGAGTTGCGATTCCAACTTGAAAAGCAGTGTGTGCCACAGGTTCCAGTCGCTCCAGATCAACGGCATCCGTGAGAAATTTCCAGCGCCGGTATCCCAACTCTGCGCAGGCTGTTCGAACGCTCTGTGCACCATAAAACACGCCGGGATCATTTTGAGCGCGAAAACGGGAGCCTCCCGCCGGCGGGGCGTAGCGAAAGGGAGTGCTCAGGAGATAGTGAAGCCTGCGGGTGGCAGTTGGCTGCGGAGGTTTACTGCTTTCCAATAGCAATTCCAGCAGATCCTGTTCGTCCATGTTATCTGCGAGTTTCATCGTGGAGGCCACGTGTTGGGTCTCCACGATGCGCCATGCCTGGCCGTGCCAGTGGCGGCTATTAGATAAGACCTCTGGAGGCGTCAAGATATTGAACGACACGAACCAATCCCTCTGTGTGGCTGATCAAGTCGATAGGGCGCCCATTGAGCCCCCGGTTCTGGCTGTTCAGCCACTTTTTTGCTGTGGATTCATTTCCAACGACCGAGTCAAGGGAGCGAAACACGCGAATGAACAGTAGCGCAAATTCCCATTCCTTCCGGGAGACTTCCAGTTGGTATTCTCCAGAGTGAAGGCGCGAAATGGTGGATGGACTGACCCCCAATACCTTTGCCAACAAGGATTGCGTAATGTCCAGACGCTCTGCGGCACGGGCTACTGCCTTTGAGAGAACGGTTCGGGCGTCTATGGGCTGAGTTGAGGTGTTGGAAATGGCTGTCATCATTTATCCAAAATTTTTTCTTTAGAATAATTATCTCATATATTTTTCTGTGGAATCAAATTTTTTGAAAAAATCTGCTCGAGCGCAAAAACCATTACTGGTGGATGAAAACGCCTATACGGACGGCACCTTGGCCTCGCTCAGGAATCTGGTGGCGGCGGTATTTCGGATCGAGCATCCCGCCGGTCCGGAAACCATTCAGGGATTGCTGGGTCGGTTGGAGGAGTGGCTGGCGGACCGGGCTGATTTGCAGCGCATGATCGCCCGATGGATACGGACAACATTGATGCGCAAACCGGGGTACCGTATACTTTTGCCGGAGGTGGAGAACTTACAGGGGGTCCGAATCATGCTGTCCGAACAACTCGAGGTGTGGGCACGCCAGTATGAGGCCGAAGGCTTACAAAAAGGCATGCAGCAGGGCATGCAAAAGGGAATGCGGCAGGGCGAAGCCTTGGCCTTGCAGAAGTTGTTGACCAAACGCTTTGGTGTCATTCCGCCGGATGTTCTGGCGAGAATTGCTTCGGCGTCACAGGATCAAGTCGAAGCGTGGTTGGATCGGGTGCTGGATGTCCTGACCCTGGACGAGGTCTTTTCCCCGTTGTCGCACTGACGAATTTTGAGCTTGCCTTCAAACAGTTTTTCGCATCAGGCGTTGTTCGCCATCATGCGATTTCCACTGCCCTGCCCGTGGCGCGTCCGACCGGGAACGGCGGCGCCGCATCTGGAACCATTCCAGATGCGGTCGGGAAAGTAACGCCTGTCAGACACGAATTCGGTCAGCAAGACGGTTCGGGGCAGGAAAAGAACAGAACAGAACAGATTGCGAAGTTGAAACTGGAAAATCTGGACAGTGCCAGGGAGGTATGGTAGATTGCTGTGATTTTCATCACTATAATTTCAGTGATTTTCATCACATAAAAAAATATCCCCACATCCTTCATGAAATCCTTCCAGGCTCTTCCCAAAATCCCGCAGAATGAAATCGGTCAGGCAGTGTTGGCCTACCGCAGCGTGTTTCGCACTGTGGGGGTGTTCAGCGCCATCATCAATGTGCTGATGCTGGCCCCCTCCTTATATATGCTCCAGGTTTATGACCGGGTTTTGCCCAGTCGCAACGAGATGACGTTGCTGATGGTGACGATCATGGCGGTAGGGGCCTATGTCTTCATGAGCGCCCTGGAATTCGTGCGCAGTTTCATCCTGATCCGGGTGGGGGCGAAACTGGATGAAAAGCTCAACAAACGGGTGTATACGGCCGCCTTCGAGCAAAGTCTCAGGAAAGCCGGGGGTAATGCCGGGCAGGCCCTGCAGGATTTGACGGCCCTGCGCCAGTTCATGACCGGCAATGCCCTCTTCGCCTTTTTTGATGCCCCCTGGTTTCCCATCTACCTGCTGGTGATCTTTCTGTTCAACGTCTGGTTGGGGTTGTTTTCCCTGATCAGTACCCTGATCCTGATCTGGCTGGCCTGGCTCAATGAAAAGGTTTCCCACAAACCCCTCTCCGAAGCCAATGCCCTCGCCATCTCTTCCAGCAACCTGGCCAGCAACAACCTGCGCAACGCCGAGGTGATCGAAGCCATGGGCATGTTGCCCCATTTGCAGGGGCGCTGGTACACCCTGCATACCCGCTTCATCACCCTGCAGGCCGAAGCCAGCGAAAAGGCGGGAATCGTGGGAGCGGGGACCAAATTCATGTCGGTGACGTCCCAATCCCTGGTGCTGGGGGTGGGGGGGTGGTTGGCGGTCAAGGGCAGCATTACCCCGGGGATGATGATCGCCGGGTCCATCCTCATGGGCAAGGCCATGGGACCGGTCCAGTTGCTCATCAGCGTGTGGCGTCAGTTCAGTGCCACGCGCAGTGCCTATGAACGTCTGGTATTGCTGTTGGCGACGAATCCGCCCCGTGTGCCGGGCATGGAATTGCCGCCTCCGGAGGGGGTGCTGACGGTGGAGAACGTGACGGCAGCGCCTCCGGGGTCCACCCTCCCGGTCATCAAGGGCCTCAACCTGGCCATCGTGCCCGGAGATGTGCTGGGCGTGATCGGACCCAGCGGCTCCGGAAAATCCACGCTGGCGCGTCTGCTCGTCGGAGTGTGGCCCGCGGTCATGGGGAAGGTGCGGCTGGATGGGGCGGACGTGGTGCAATGGAACAAGGACCAGTTGGGACCGCATCTGGGGTATCTGCCTCAGGATATCGAATTGTTCGAGGGGACGGTGAGCGAGAACATCGCCCGTTTCGGGGTGGTGATTCCGGAAATGGTGGTGGAAGCCGCGCAACGGGCGGGCGTGCATGACCTGATCCTGCAACTGCCCAAAGGCTATGACACGATCCTGGGGGATGGCGGCAACGGACTGTCGGGGGGACAGAAACAGCGCCTGGGACTGGCTCGGGCCATGTATGGCGATCCTGCGGTACTGGTGCTGGACGAGCCCAATTCCAACCTGGATGACGTGGGCGAACAGGCTTTGGTGCGCGCCATCCTGGAACTGCGCCAGCGCAAAAAGACCATCGTCCTGATCACGCACCGTACCAGCATCATCAGCGCGACCAGCAAGCTGCTCCTGCTGCGCGACGGGGTGGCGCAACTCTTTGGTCCCACGGACCAGGTCCTGGCCCATCTGGCCCAGCAGCAACAGCAACTCCAGCAGGCGCAGCAACAGGCACAGCAAGCCGCTCAGGCGGCAGGGAAGGGGGCATGATGAATCCCATCAATCCATTACTCAAGAACAAGAATCAGATCATCGATGTCACGGCCGTGGATATCGTCAAGACCGATGATCGGGTATACACCCGTATGGGTTGGTGGATCGTCCTGGGCGGGGTGGGGGGATTCCTGCTGTGGGCGATCTTTGCGCCGCTGGATCAGGGGGTCGCCGTCAGCGGTGTGGTGGAAGTGGCTACCAACCGCAAGCAGATCCAGTACCAGCCGGGGGGCATCGTCGAAGCGATTCTGGTCAAGGAAGGCGATACGGTCAAGGCAGGGCAGGTGCTGGTGCGGATCAACGATACCCAGGCCAAGGCCCAGGCCGAGATGAGCCGGACCCAGTACGACTCCGATCTGGCCGTGCAAGCCCGCCTGGAAGCCGAACGGGATGGCAAGGCCACCGTGCGCTTTCCCCAGGCCTTGCTGGCCCACCAGGACGATCCGCGCGTCAAGGATGACATGGCCCTGCAGCAACAGTTGTTCGCGGCACGCCGTTCGGCCTTGCAGAATGAACTTTCCGCCATGGACGAGAACATCGCAGGCCTGGAACAGCAGGCCGCCGGACTGGAAGCAGCCAGGAGCAGTCGTACCCAGCAGTTGCAGTACCTGACGGAACAGATCGACAACATGCGCGATCTGGTCAAGGAAGGGTATGTGGCCAAGAGCCGTTTTCTGGACCTGCAGCGCAATCAGGCGGAAGTCAACGGGATTCTGGCCGAGGAAAGCGGACGCCTGGGGTATACCCAGCGGCAGGCCGCCGAAATGAAGCTGAAGAAAACCCAACGGCTGGAAGATTATCAGAAAGATGTCCGCCAGCAATTGACCGAGGTGGAAAAAGAAGCGATCACGATCCAGCATCGTCTTTCCAGTCAGGATTTCGATCTGAGCAACACCGAGGTGAAATCTCCCGTGGATGGCACCGTGGTGGATCTCAAGGTGTTCACCCAGGGCGGGGTCGTCTCTCCGGGGGTGCCCATGATGGAAGTGGTCCCTTCCCATGATGCCCTCATCATCGAAGGGAGAATCCCCTTGGAACTCATCGACAAGATGCATCCGGGACTGGAGGTCGACATGACCTTTCCGGCCTTCAACCGGAATACCACCCCGCATATTCCGGGGCGCGTGATCGAGATATCCGCCGACCGTCTCACCGACCAGAAAACAGGACAATCCTATTACACCATGCGCGCAGAGGTGACCGAAAAAGGCGCCAAACTGCTGGGTAACCTGCAGGTACGTCCTGGCATGCCGGTGGAAGCCTTTGTCCGAACCGGCAATCGAACCATGATGAGTTATCTGCTCAAGCCCATGTTCGATCGGATCAAGACCTCCATGAGCGAGGAGTGAGCGGATGAGAATCGTTCCTCGACGTACCCTCCTCGTCCTCCTTTTGGGTCTGGTTTCCGGCCAGGGGTGGGCGCTGGGGCTGGAAGAAGCTCTGGATGCCGCACTCCAGAATGACCCCACCTATCGTTCGGCGCAGCACGAGCGGGATGCAGGGGCGCAAAACGTGGCCCTGGGGCGCTCCAAGTTATTGCCAAACTTATCTTTGGATTATCAAAAGGGTACCAATCTGTTAGGGATTTCGAATGTGGGATCCCCTCAGCCGGGCCAGCAGGTGAGCTACATCAGTGAAGTGACGACCCTGTCCCTTCGTCAGCCCCTCTTCAATCTGGGGGACATGGCCATGTACCGTCAGGGGAAGGCCCAGGCCAATTACAGTGACGCCCAGTTTTCCGGGCATGCCCAGGATCTGATTCTGCGTCTGGTGCAGGCCTATACGGACGTGTTGTATGCCCAGGACCAGCTCGACCTGGTCCAGGCGCAACATAAGGCTTACGGCGAACAGATGCAGTCCAATGAACGGCTGTTCCAGAAAGGGCAGGGGACCTTGACCGATACCCTGGAAACCCAGTCCAAGTATGCCCTGAGCGAGTCCCAGGTGATCGAGGCACAGGAGAATCTGGCCACGGTCAAGCGCAGTTTCAACAGCATCGTGGGGACCGATGTCCCCGATCTGGAACCCCTGACGGACGAGTTCCATCCTTCTCCCCTCGATCCGGAGGATTTTGATGGGTGGAAAGCCCTGGCGCTCGACCATAACCCCGAGATCACCTCGCAAAAGTATGCGGTGGATGCCAGCGTACAGGAGGTCAAGAAGGATCAGGCCGGTCACGCCCCTCAACTGGACCTCGTAGGGAGTGTCAGCCGCAATAACCAGGGCTCCATCTATACCTTTGCCCAGGACATGTTCGTGCGTTCCATCGGGATCGAGCTCAGCATCCCGCTTTACGCCGGGGGCTACGTCACCGCTCTGTCCAGCCAGGCCAAGGCCAATCTGGAACGGGCCCAGTCGGATCTGGACGACAAGACCAACAAGGTGCTGGTGGATCTGTACAAGCAGTATGGCCTGGTTCTGAGCAGTTTCGCCCGTATCCGCGCCCTGGAGAAAGCGGTGAGTTCAGCCCAGCAACTGATCAAGGCCACCCGCATGAGCATTCAGGGAGGCGAACGGGTCAACCTCGACCTGCTCAACGCCCAGTCCCAATACTATCAGGCGCGCCGGGATCTGGCCAAAGCCCGCTACGACTACCTCAACAGCTATCTGCACCTCAACGCCGATGCCGGTACCTTGAGCAAGGACGACGTCAGGCAGTTAGCCCACTATTTCGATCATAACCCGGTCAAGACCGCCCAGGATGTGGTTCCCCATTTCGAGGTCGCCCACTAACCAGGGTCGTTCTGGCCGGTCAGTGGAATTCGGGAGGGCGAGGCTGTGGATTTCGTGGGTGATGCCAATATCTAACAAAATCTACCTTAAAATGGCTATGATCAGGTATAAATAGTTAGACTTTACTACAATAACTTCGCCATCGTTCACATTGGGCTACGTCGGTTGGAATCAAGCACACGGCCCATCGATCGCAGCGCCCGGCGAATCTCGCCCGCAGTAAAATCCGGTGTCGTTATTCCAGAGCCATCCGGTTGAGGGCTTCCGGGTCCAGGATGATCAGGCGATGGGCTTCCCGCTGGATGATCCCTTTCTGGGTCAACAGATTCAGGACGCGAGTGACGGTTTCCCGGCTGGTATTGATCAGATTGGCGATGTCCTGATGGGTCGGAAGGTTTTCCACGGCGAGTTGGTTGGCGGGGGCTTCCTTTTTGATCAGCCACAGGAAATTGACGATGCGCCGGGAGGTATTGGTGATGCTCAGCAGTGCCTTGAATTCGGCGTCCCGTTGGACCTGACGGGCCAGGTGGCGCAGGAGGTGGTGGGCGACGCTGGGGGAGTGGGCGAACAGGTGCAGGGCCTGGGCAGAGGGCAGGACGGCCACCAGCACCCGGCTCAGGGCCACGGCAGAGGCGGCATAGGGCCCCTCGTTGAGCAAACTGATCTCTCCGAAGAAACCGCCCTCGGGAATCAACTCCAGGCTGAGGGCGCGTCCATCTTCCGTGATTCGCACCAACTGCAACTGTCCCGACAATAAAAAAACCAGTCCGCCATTGGCCGCTCCCTGCTGGATCACGGTGGCCCGCTTTTCAAAGAAACGAAAACGCAAAGCCTCCTGAACCTCCTTCATTTCCGCCTCCGTCAACAGGGCAAACAGGGGAATCTTGCGCAGATTGACGGTGAGTTCCACCTTGTTCCGCCCACCCGCAGGAACGGACTGGAGACATTCGGGTTCGGTAGGATCTTCCGTCAGGGGAGAAGGTTGGGGGGCACTCATTGTCGAATCATTCACGGAAACACCATAATCCTGCATTTTACGGGATTCATGAGAGAAAATTCAATTTCCTCCCAGTTCTTCCAGAGCCAGACGATAGGCTTCGTTGAGCTGGGTCATGACGGCGGTATCCCCCCCCCGGTCGGGGTGGGCTACCTGGGCCTTGCGCCGGTAGGCCCGTTTGATGACCGCAAGGCGTCTTTCTTCAGGGGGGACTTCGAGCACCCGCCGCCAATCCGCCAGGGGCACCGTCCCTGCCGGTTCCCCCGTCCCGGTCCACAGGAACTCCGGCTCGCGCATGAACCAGTGGGCCATGAAAAACCGCGGCCATTCGGAAAAAGCCGCCAGCAGCAGGACCAGGAAAAGGAAGGCCAGAATCGTCATGGAGTACGGTGAGTCACGAAAGAAAGAAACATTGCCTGTGGTGAATCCTAACACACTGGATAAAATTCACGGTAAGTTTGGACCTGTAAGGCTGTCAAGAAATACAGGGGATTGCTATAATCACGACTGGCTGGTTGAGTATTGGGAGCCCATCGCTCCTGGATGTTGGTCGGGTTCGTAGCGTGAATGGCGCTCATGAGCGTGCATTGTGGGCAGGGACGGTTGGCTGGTCGTGTGTCCAGTCTGTCATTAAAGAACCTTGGATCTATGTGGAGTGTATTTAAAATCCTTTGATTGTCTTGAAAAAAAATATCAACAGACTGAATTGGTTGATTTTTCAAATTGTTCAAGTATCAAGCGACTTCCCTGATGCGGGATTTTTCGGCCTCTCCCCGGGAAATGGTGGCCAGTCTCTGGCGACATAGATCGCTTGTGGGATTGATGATACAGCGAGAGGTCGTCGGGCGTTACCGAGGTTCCTATCTGGGCATTCTGTGGTCTTTTTTTCATCCGCTGCTGATGTTGCTGATCTACACCTTTGTGTTCAGTGTGGTGTTCAAGGCGCGTTGGACGGGCGGGAGCGATTCAAAGTCTGAATTTGCCTTGGTATTGTTTGCCGGTCTGATGGTTTTTAACCTGTTTGCCGAGTGCGTCAACCGTGCGCCGGGACTTGTGATTGCCAATGTGAACTATGTCAAAAAAGTCGTTTTTCCGCTTGAAGTTCTGCCATGGGTCGTGCTGGGTTCGGCGCTGATTCATACGGCCATCAGTCTTGCCGTCTGGTTGGGGGTCTACACGGTCTTTTTTGGTTGGCCTCCGGTGACGGTTTTTCTGTCACCGATCGTGTTGATCCCCCTGATCTTCTTTGTGATGGGAGTCTCCTGGTTTTTCTCGGCTCTGGGCGTATATTTACGCGACCTCTCCCAGATGACCGGCATATTGACGACGGTATTGATGTTTCTCTCGCCAATTTTTTATCCAGCTTCTTCGCTTCCCGAGAATTTCAGGGTCTTGATCTATTTCAACCCATTGACGCCCGAAATTGAAACCATGCGGGATGTGCTGTATTGGGGGCGTTTTTCCCATCCCGGTGCCTGGATATTATTTCTGGTTGTGTCTGTGATCGTGGCTTGGCTCGGATTTGCCTGGTTTCAGAAGACGCGTAAAGGATTTTCCGATGCTCTCTGATGTGGTCGTCAAGGTATGCAACCTGACGAAAATTTATGCAACATTCAGGGTAGATATCCGTAGAAATCGCTATGCTGCTTGCGTCAGTCTACAAAAGTAGAGGGAATGCTAGAGTCAGAAACTCAGCACGGGGCCTGCCAAGAAATTGGTTCCGCAGATGAATGCCCAGGCGATGTCCATAAAAGAAAAAGCAACACGGGAAAGCCCAGGAAGGCAGAGACAGCCTCGCCTCGTTCATGTTGTCTTACGAGATTTTCTTGCCTGTCGCCATCATGTTTCTTGACACGGCCACAGGATAGGCTGCATCGAACAGAGCCATGCGTTGATCGATCAACGCGGAATCAGAGGGAGTCCTGAACATGGACGTCACCTTGGGGACATATTCGAAACGGTTTCCGTGCGCATATTTCACCCAAAGCATCCAGTCTTCCAGACATTCGATGTCCACCTCGAAACCGCCTCTTTCCAGATAAAGACTGCGCTCGAAAAGTACCGACTGTATTGACATGAAATTGTGATGGGAGAGAACCTCGTGGTCAAACGGCTGCCTGAATGTCATCGGAATGTTGTGTGCAAGCTCTTCATAGCGCCCATCCTTCCCGGCATCAGTGACGATTTCCCAGGAAAGGGAATAGGTGGCGGCAGCATTTTCACCGCGTTGCAGCGCATTGACGAGGAGTTCGATGTGGTCCGCGAATAAAAGATCGTCGTCGTCCAGGAACAGGCACCATCTGCTGCTCGCAAGTTCGAGACCTGCATTGCCTGCAGCCGATCTGCCGACTTTTTCCAGACCACGGTACAGTATTTTTTTTCCGGTGATTTTCGAGACTTCCTCCGCGACCGCCTTCATCGATGCTCCGCCGTCCTCGACCACGATGTGTTCTATGCAGGGGTAAGTTTGATGGGACACAGAAAGCAGCGCTTGGCGAAGATAACTCTCCCTGCCCTGGTATGTCCTGGTGATCACGCTGACCATCGGCTTTTCGCCGGACAGTGGTTCCGAAAGTACGAATGCGCCTTCGCGCGTCAATTCGTAATCCCAGTCGTGAAAGGGGAAATGCGCATGGCTGCTGCGGCGCGAGAGCAGGGCCTTGGGCAGGACGGCAAGCAGTCTGGCAAGGTTCATGAGCACCTTTTTTCTCGAACCGGGATAGGCTTCGGGAGCGAAAGCGAGCCGTATGCCCATCACGGGAACGGCCAGCATGTCGCTCAGTTTTCCATATTTGACCCTTAGGTATAGGTTCGCGAAAGTGCTTTCTGAATATTGCAGCGGCTTCACCTTGCCGCAATCCTCATGGCTGTAATGGTGCACCGAAGCCAGTGGGCAATAGCGCAATGCATGGCCCTTGCGCCTCAAGCGGTAGGAGAGTTCCACGTCTTCGCCATACATGAACAGGATCTCGTCATAGCCGCCAACTTCTTCCAGCGCGCTTCTTCTGAGAAGCACGCAGGCATGCGAATTCCAGTTGGTGCTTCCTGTCACCGGATCGTAGAATTTCGGATGCTCATAAGGTTTCTGGCGAAATTCCCAGGCTGCCGCAGTGGGGTTATCGGCACAGGCCATCGCAACAGCCTTCGCAAGCGAATCCGGCTCGAATTCGAGATCAATGTTGGTGATAAGGCAGAACGGCGCGCTACCACTTGAAATCGCCACATTCTGCCCAGCGCCGAAGCCTCTGTTCGGCCGCTTCATGATCTCGACCCCGTATCCTGCCTTAACCAGGATTTCAGATGCGGCCTGAAGCCGTTGAAAGGTGTCGTCTGTTGATCCGTTGTCGACGAAACGGACGGTCACGCCTTTCCTGGGATAGTCGAGTCTGACAAGGCTTTCGGTGAAGCCTTGCACCCATCTGCTGCTGTTGTAGGTGACGACGCAGATGTCGATTTCCGGGGGGGCTTCAGGAAGGCTTGCTGTCATCGGGTCAACAGGTCCATGTGCACAACGCGCGGCAACGATATCCGCTATGGCCAGTTGATTCGAGGGCGAATGTGCTGGTCCGCCGAATATCCCGACAAGCCGCGCGGAAAGCATTTCCAGAAAGCGCACTGCAGGTAAGGGCAGCCTCCTTGAGAGATGCTTCAAGACATGATCGACATTCTGTCTCTCCGTTTTGAGATCCCCGCGCAGAAGGCGGCGTGCAATGCGCAGCGGCGCAGTGATTTTCCATGAAGTGCTGCGCCGCATTTCAGCCACCTGGTGCGCGAGAAATTTGTTCAAAGCCTGTTGCTGCAAGGCGTCCTGCTTCAGCGCGCTGAAGTCTGCTTCGAGTTTGGCTTCCCATGCCCTGTGTTTCTTTTCCTCTTCGAGCAGACGGCTTATTCTTTCTGATTTTTCAAGATTGTCGTATTGCAGCAGTGTGGATTTTCCGAGAGATGAAAAATATTCCAGGATGCGTGCTTGTGCCTCTGAATCGGGCGCAAGCCAATCGTGTTTGGGCACACCTATCCTCAACACGCCAAGGCCGTTGGAGTGGGCGAAGGAAAGATGTTCTGGGTATCGTGCGCAGAGTTCTTCCCAAAACTTCCAGACGCCGAAGCCGCGGTCGAAAACATGGGTGTCGTGGAAGAGTACGATTGCGCCGGGTGCGAGTTTTGGTAGCCAGGTTTCGAAGTCGTGCCTGACCGCATCGTAGGTGTGCAAGCCGTCGATGTGGAGAAGGTCTACGGACTTGTCCTCGAAACTGGCAATGGCCTCGTCGAAGGTCATGCGCATCAGTCTGGAGAAGGATCCGTAAAGGGGATCGTGATAGGTTTTGAGGTCAACATAGACCGTATCGTCGTAGTTTCCTGCATGGGCGTCTCCGGCCCAAGTGTCGATGGCAAAGCAGCGGGTAGTCAGTCCCTGCGCTTTGACAGACTGGCAGAATCCGAGATAGGAATTGCCAGTATGGGTGCCCAGTTCGACGAAAACCGAGGGGCGTATTCGTCCCGTCAGCCAGCAGGCGAAGGGAAGATGACCGCACCATGAATTGGGAAAATTTAGTCTTTCAGGAACGAATCCGGCTGCGGAAAGTAGGCTGTCGGTTTCATTCATGTGCTTGGGTGGAGTCGCGTCTGGAACTGAATCAGGTGCATGATGCGGTTTGCGAAAGCAAGTCGAAGGAGATTTGCGATTGTACCATGTTGCCATGGTACAATCGCGGGTACGACAATCGAACGACATGAACCTTATGCCTTTCCAGGTACTGATTGCCCGGATGTTCAGGAGAGTCCTGCACCTTCCGCCTGCTCTTCAGGAAAATTGCACGATGGCTGAATTCGGCAATTTCATGAAGCAGGAAACCTTTATCCATTCCGAAGGATACGCGCTCAGAAGGGTAATTATCCACGGCCGGGAAAATCTGCTGCATGCAGCAAAAGAAACCGGCGCCATGGCGGCTTTCATGCATTATGGAAGTTTCTTCCTGACTGGGGTTGCGGTCAGAGTTCAGCTCGAGCTTGCCTATACCGCGATCGCATCGAGAAGAAACCTTGAGATCGCGCCCGAACCCGACAAAAAATTCTGGTATGGTGTTCACAAGCGCTCAAGCAAACTCTATAGCCGCACTCTTTTCTATACCGACGAATCCCCTAGGCTTCCGCTTTCCTGGCTGAAACAGAAAGGTAACGTGCTGGGTATTGTGCTTGACGTGCGCGAACATGGGCAGAAATACAGAGAAGACGCATACGATTTTCTGGGCAGGAAAATATATCTGCAAAGCGGTCCTGCACGCCTTGCCTGCATCGCAGGCGTGCCCATAGTGCCTGTCACGATCTGTTATTGCCAAAAGGAGAGAAGGCATCACCTTTTTTTCGATACGCCGGTCCTACCAGACAGGGATCCGGTAACAATGACGCAGCGCCTGCTCGATGTGCTGGGAGCACGCGTGATGCCCGTGCCAGAGCAGCAATTCTACGATATCGCCTCTGTCCTGAGTCAGCCCGCTGCTTGATTTTCAGCGCAGACCCAGGCGTGCGGAAGCATGACGATGCCTTGCTCCAGTCCTTCCTGCCTGACCCTGATTTCCGCAGCATGGTTGGTGCAGTCATAGACATGTATGCCTTTTTCGCAGAAAAGATATACGGCCACGCGGTAATCACCCTTGAGCAGTGGGAGTTCCGGAAACACAAGTGTGGCCTCCCCGCCCCCGTTTGCTTTCCTGGGTATGGCTATTTTGTCGAAAAGGCTCCACGCGCTAGAGAGCACGCGCCCGTCCTGAAGCATGAAGCCTGCTGCTATGGAGGGGCAGGGCAGCGCAGGGTCGGATGCGAAAGAAATGGAAATCCTGGCTTCGCTTTTCCCGCTTTCTGCAAGCAGTTCCCTGCCTTCGAATCCATCGACTGACACTCTTATCCGGTCTAGTTTCGCCTGCCCCCGTGGGGAGAGAGACAGCGCTTCTTCGCCTATGACTGCCTGTTGGCCAACCTCTGGAAAAAGCGAGGCATGGTAGAGATGGACGACTTCGGAGGCATCGCCTTGTGCCATCACTTTGCCATGAGACAACCATATTGCGTGATCGCAGATAGCCTCGATCTGGTACATGGAATGGGAACAGAACAGGATGGTCTTGCCGGCTTCCTTGAGCTTCATGATGCGGTCGAAGGATTTCCTGGAAAATTCACCGTCACCCACAGACAATGCCTCGTCGATCACCAGTATATCCGGATCCACGCATGTTGCGATTGAGAAGGCCAGTCGCACGTACATGCCGGAAGAATAGGTTTTCACAGGCTGGTCCATGAATTCGCGTATCCCCGAAAATTCCACGATCTCTTCGTAGCGGGATTCGGTTTCATGCT
This sequence comes from Pseudomonadota bacterium, assembly GCA_021832305.1. Classification (GTDB taxonomy): domain Bacteria; phylum Pseudomonadota; class Gammaproteobacteria; order Burkholderiales; family Ferrovaceae; genus Ferrovum. The sequence goes on from JAKBLB010000019.1 coordinate 28,071, forward strand.
GATCAAGCCCCAAGATGGATGCATTGAGATACACGTTCTCGCGCCCGCTGAATTCGGGGTTGAACCCTGCACCCAACTCCAGAAGGGCCGCGATTCTGCCGTTCACCTCGACCGCGCCCGAACTGGGACTTAGGGTGCCGCAGATCAGTTGAAGAAGGGTCGATTTTCCCGAACCGTTCTTGCCTACTATGCCCAGAACTTCGCCATTTTTCACTTCGAAACTGACGTCGTTTAAGGCGTGGAATTCTCGGAAATAGGTTTTCCTTCCGCGAAAGAGGAACTGCTTCAACCGGTCAGAAGGCCTTTCATAGACATGGTAATGCTTGGAGAGGCTGCAGGTGCGGACGGCAAGTGTATTCTGAAGATTTTTCATGCGTCTTATTATAGCCATTTTCCGGTTTCAATCGCCGTTCCGTTTCGCCATGTTCAAAGGGTGTATCAGAAATCCAGCGACGAAACGGGATTACCTTTTCTCAAGAGTTGAAGATAGATGCTCTAAAAGAATGGAGTTGCAAATACGCAACGGGTTTCCTTGATGATAAAATTTTCCCGTTGCCGCCGACCGAAAACTTCAATGTGTCTACCATAAGGATGCCATCATGAAAATAAACTTGGCCTGGGATTCGAGCGTATCGGGTGCGCCTGCGGGATTCAAGGCGGATGTGCAAAATGCCGCCGCTCAACTGGATGCCGCTATTCTCAACCCGATTACCGTAACTATCCAGGTGGGATGGAACGAGATTGGCGGAACCCCCATGACTCCTGGTTCCGGCGGTTTGGGAGGTCCCAGCGCCATATTGGCAAATAATGGATATGGTTCTGCTGCCCAGATCAATGCCTCGTCTATCTTCAGTTTGAATACCCAGTTGGCCCTCAACACCACGGGGCTATCCGCATCGGCGACCGGATTGCCCTCCGGAACGATGGAATTGTCCACGGCACAGGCGCAGGCCATGGGTGTCAGTTATGCGCCCGGTTCGGTAGGTTATTCCTCCGGCATGAATGTGGATGGGAGCATCGGGCTGGCCATGCCCAGTTATTCCTCCAATGCGGATATGATCCAGGCGGCTCTTCATGAACTGGCTCATGCGCTGGGCAGAGTGAATGGATTTGTGGATGCCAGTGGGAATACCTGGCTTTATACCCTGGATCTTTTTACTTACAGCGCCCCTGGGGTACTCTGGACGCCCAGTTCGACGACGGCGGGGTATTTCTCTCTGGATGGCGGGAAAACGAACCTTGGGAGTTTTTCATCATCGGATCCTGCGGATTTTGTGGGTTCGATCATTGGACCGTTTTCTTATGGGGGCTATGGCATAGATACCCTGACTCCGTTGGACCGACAGGAACTACAGACATTGGGGTTTGCCGTCGCCACCCAGAATGTGACCCTGCCAGCGAATGACAGCGTTTATGTCTCACCGGGAACGGCTTACACGGGAACCAACGGCGATACGGTGACCTACTCCGGGTCTGAGAGCCAGTATACGGTCAATGCCACCCTTCTCCCCGGTACGGTAACGGTTCAGGATACCGTTTCCAACCGGGACGGAGCCAGTTCACTGACGGGTGTGGCGCGGTTGGCGTTCAGTAACGGGATGGTTGCTTTTGATCTTGGGACAAACCAGTCTACCGGACAGGCGGCTGAACTGGTTCATGCTGTTTTTGGGTCTGGCGCATTGACCGATCAGGCCATGATGGGCGAATGGATCAATTTCTTCGACCACGGCGGGACGATGGCGCAGGCCGCACATCTTCTGGACGGCGTGATGGGGTCTGGCAACTCTTCCTTTGTCGGCCAGTTATGGCAGAATGTCATGGGATATTCCATCGATCCGACAGATCTGGCTACCTATACGAACGATCTTACCAACGGGACTTATACAAAGTCGGCTCTTTTGGCAGCAGCGGCTGCAACCTTCGCGAATCAGACAACCGCCGATTTGTCGGGACTGGCAACGACAGGGGTGCATTTTGATCGAGTAACGACTACCAACGGGATCACAACCCTGTCCTACAATAACCCAAGCACGAATTACCTCGTGAACTCGAACCTGAATTCTTCGGGCGTAGTGACGGTTTCCGGAGCAGGCTCCACTGATACCCTCGTGGATGTGCAACGAATCAAGTTCACTGACGGGTCCCTGGCTCTGGATCTGGGTGTTCACCAGTCCGCCGGAGAGGCCGTCTTGTTGCTCAATGCGGCGATGGGGTCCGGCTCCTTATCCAATCAAACGCTGGTGGGTGAAGCCATTGGGTTTTTTGATGGGGGAGGAACCCTGTTGCAAGGTGCAGGCGGAATCATCAGTACGGGGAAAGTCAGTTTTGCCGACAACACCGCTTTTGTCAGTACGGTATGGCAGAACGTCGTCGGTTCCCCCATCGACCAGGCCGATCTGACCGCATTCACCAACGACCTGAATCATGGGGTGTTTACACAGGCTTCCTTGTTGGCGCTTGCCGCCACGACCGTGTTCAACCAGTCAACCGTGAATTTGGTGGGGTTGGCGTCCCATGGAGTACACTACACCTAACCCGGCTCCGTGTGAAATTTCACACGACACCCGCAAGATCAACAGAAATGTCTCATAGGTCGTCTGTGCAAGATTTGAGTTGGCTCGTCCACGCCGCCGCCCTGGGGTTTACCCTCAGACCGCCCCTCATTGCTCTCCATTGCGCGTGACCGGATCGTTTTTTCCTCCGCTCTGTGCCAGTTTTTCCAGTTTTATCTTATCCACCAGCAATTGATCTCCTTGACGGGTCAATACTCCTTGGGCCAGGAGCACCTGAAAAGTTCGGGTCACGGTTTCGCGGGTGAGGTTGACCATGATGGCGAGTTCCTGGTGGGTCGGTGCCTTGATGATGAGTTGCTGGGGTGTCTGGCCGGGTGTCCCGCCAATCATGATCTGCAGTTGGGCGCAGATGCGATGGAGTGGATTGTTGACGGCCAGGATCTGACGCTGGTTGAGTTGTTGCCGGACCCGTTGCGCCAGTCGTTTGCTCAGGGCTTCGGCCAGTTGGGGGCTGGAAAACAGTACCGGTCGAATCTCCGCTCCGGGCAACAGAACCACTCGGGCGCGACCGGTGGCGATCACGAATTCGGGTTGAGCTTCCCCATCGATCAGGGAAAGTTCGCCAAAGTAGTCGCCCGGTTCAATGAAATACAGTCCGACTTCGCGGCCATCCAGCGTAAAATCGATGGCCTGGAGCCGCCCTTCCATGAGAAAGCAGAGATAAGGCACCGGCGGCCCCTTGGCCAGCACCATTTCACGTTTGGCAAAGTCACGGGTAGATGCCAATGGCGCAATCTGATTCAATGCCTCGGCAGACAGCAATCTGAGTAAGGAAAACTGTTGTAGCAGGAGGGGATGGGCACTCATGGACGACTATTATAGGGGGGGATGTGACGGGGCGCACAGAGTATGAAGGAAATAATCTTTAAGATGCGGGCATGATTCCCTTGATCCGTTTGATGGTTTTACTGTTGATAGGCACTCTGGCCATTCCTGGCTGGGGAGGGGAGGTCGTGCCTGGAGCGGCGGTGGGACAGGTGACGCTGACCATCGGCGTCAGTCAGGTGGTCAGGGACGGGCATTCTCTCGCCCTGGCACGGGGGAGCACCATTCAGGTGGGGGACCGTATCGAAACCACGGCCAGTGGTCATGTCCATATCCGCTTCATTGACGAGGCGCGGGTCAGTGTCCGGCCCAATTCTGTTCTGGTGATACGGGCTTACCATTTTGATTCCGCAGATCCCGCCCAAAATGCGGTTAAATTCGATTTGGAGCAAGGGGTGGTGCGCGCCATTTCCGGGGAGGCGGCCCATCAGGCCAGGGATCGTTTTCGTTTGAATACCCCCCTGGTGGCCATTGGCGTGCGCGGGACCGATTTTACCACTCAGGTGGGTCCTAAAAGTTCGGCGGTGGTCGTCAATCAGGGGGCGATCGTCCTCACTCCCTTGGGTGGTGGCTGCAGTGCCATGGCCCTGGGTCCCTGTGAAGGGAAGTTGGCGCGGGTGTTGTCGGCCAGCATGGGGGGGACTGCGCTGGTCTACCGGGCCAACATGACCGAACCCAGTTTTCAACCCCTGAATTCTCTCAAGGGGACCGATCATATCATTCCCATTCTGCAACAGGAAGGCTCCCAAAGTTCCTCCATCGTGGCGGACAGTCGCTCCCCTTCTTCTGTGGTCAGCCTGCTTCCGCAACGTTCCAGTCTGGTGTGGGGACGTTGGCAGGTGGAAGCCTTGCCGGGGGACAATTTGACCGTCCCCTTCATGACGGCGTTTCGGGGCAATCAGGTCACCGTGGGGGATGGGTACTATTTCCTGTTCCGTAACAGTGGGGTCCCCCAAATGCTGGGCGGGGTGACGGGGGTCGCCCAGTTTGCCCTGCAGGGTGGGGCCGCCAGTTATCGTACCCCAGGCAATACGTTCGGCGCGGCCTCCCTGCAAGGGGGAAACCTGGGAATCGATTTCACCCACGATACCTTTTCCACCACCCTGTCCGTTGCTTCGCCGGTGACGGGCGTGCAGACGGTGTCTGCGGCGGGACACCTCAATCCGGCCACCGGAATTTTTGTCAATGATACGGCCGGTTCCCATGTTGCCGGGGCAGTCTCCTTTGATACCCTGCAGGCCGGCTACCTGTTCAACAAACCTTTGGCCAACGGGGGTGCGTTATTGGGCGCGACCCTCTGGGGACGTTGATGGACCAGAGGATAAAAAATTGGCTGTTCCACCCCTGGCGCCTGAGAATCCTGGCCTTGGGCTCGGCCGCATCGCTGACGATTCTGGGCGTTCTGTTGTGGAGTGGGCCACTGCGTCAATGGGATGAGCGAAGCGGGAGTGCAGTCTGGTCCTGGGGCGGGGCAGAGAAACAGGAGCGTCGGGTGGTGGTGGTGGACATCGACGAAAAAAGTATCCAGGCCCTGGGTTCCTGGCCCTGGCCCCGGGAACGCACGGCATTGTTACTGCAACGCCTCGATCAGGCCGGGGTGAGCCTCAAGTTGCTCGATATCCTGTTCGATGCTCCCCGCGCGGGGGACGAGGTTTTGCATCAGGCCCTGGCCAGCCCCATTCCGACGGTGGCGGCGGAACTCTTTTCCCTCGATGCGGGGCATGACCGTTACCACAGCGGCATTCTTGCCGGGGCTCTACCGGGCATCTCCTGTCCGGCGGCTTCACTGAATGCCCAGGGTTATCTTGCGCCCACTGCTGGCCTGTTGTCCTCTACGGCGCTGGCTGGGCACATCACCCCGATTCTGGATCCGGATGGTTCCATCCGGCGGGTGCCGGGGTTGATCTGCGATCAAGGAAAAAGTTATCTTTCCCTGCCTCTGGCCGGGGCCTGGGCGGCGTTGCAGGGAGAAGCCGTGCCCCAATTGCAGCGCGGCCGGAAGTGGACGGATCCGGACTGGTGGCTGACCGTGGGAGATTGGCGCATGCCCCTGGATGCACGGGGCCGTTATCGGGTGTCCTATCAGGTCCCCCGGTCAGGTTGGGTGGCGGTGTCGGCAGTCGATGTGTTGGAGGGCAAGGTGCCCGCAAGTCTGCTCCGGGGGGCCTGGGTTCTGGTGGGGGCAACGGCTTTCGGGGCAGGGGATGCGGTCCCCACGCCACAGGGCGGTGCCGTGGGTGGGGTGGAAGTGCACGCCCAAGCCCTGGCGGCCCTGCTCGATGACCGTACCCCCTACACGCCACAGTTGGCGTCGTTCTGGCCGGTGACTGCGGCATTGCTGGTCTCCCTTGGTTTGCTCGGGGTCCTGGCCAAAACCCGGCGCAGTGCCGGACTGGTGTTGCCTCTGGCGGGCGGGGCCAGTCTGTTCGCGCTGTATGGACTACATGGAATCCTCCTGTTGTCCTGGCATTGGTGGCTGGGCTGGGTGATCCCCGCGCTTTATACCGTATTCGCCACTGCCCTGTTGACCGGGTTCGAACTGATGCGCGTTCGTTTTGAACGGGAGCGTCTCTATCACCATTTATCCAGTTATTTGCCTGCAGCCGTCGCCCAGGAGATCTCTCGTCAGGACCCGACGGCCCAGGTGCAGGCAGCGCACCGGGAAGCCACCGTGCTGTCCGTGGATTTGAGAAATTTTTCAGCCTATTGTGAAGCGCACCCCCCCGAGGAGTCGGCACTGCTCCTTCACCTCTTTTATACTACGGCAACGCGTGTGGTAGAGGAGTATGGGGGTGTGGTCGAACAGATGGTGGGTGATGGATTGATGGCGGTATGGAATGGGTCAGAGCTCTGTGTCGAACATGGCCGCCGGGGTTTGGCGGCGGCAAAGGCATTATGGCGGGTATTGAGCGCCCAACTGCCGATGACGGGGGACCGGCGGAGTCCGCCCATCGATGTGGGGATGGGATTGGAATCCGGGATGGTATTGATGGGGTCCTTTGGTCCGGCCCAACGTCGGGTTCACACCGTACTGGGCGAAACTGTCTCGGTGGCGGCGGCTTTGCAGGCCATGACCGGAGAACTGGCCTGTCCGGTCCTGGTGGGGCCTCAGTTGGTGAATGCCGTTCACCCGGAGGGAGTCCAATCCCTCGGACAGTTTTTACTGCCCGGCCTGTCCCGTCCGCGCGCCCTGTATTCATTGACGGTGGAACTGGACCCCCAGCGCCTTCGCCTGGTGTACGACGCAGAAGAGCGGCAGCAGGCCACGGCTTGAAAGGATGGAAAGGTGGCTGGATTGCCCTCCTGCTGGGATGGGGGTGGGTTTTTGTGGCCCATGCGGCGAGTCCAACCCAATGTCCCCTGTCTTTTCCTGTCGTTCCCCCGGCGTCGACCGAGTTGCGACAACAGGCCTTGGCCAACCTGGAGGGTCTGGAAGATCCCTGTCGGGAACGTGCCGATTTTTTTGCCTGGCAGGGAACCTTGTTACTCGTATTGCACCACCCCCAACAAGCCGCCAATGCGCTTGAAAAGGCCCTGATGCTCGATCCCGAACTGGCGGGTGCACAACTGGACTATGCCCAGGCCCTGGCAGAGTTGGGTGAAAAGGATGCGGCCAAAGATCTGACCTTGACCGTCCTGGGACGTTCCGATATTCCGCAAACCTTGCACGACTGGCTGGCCGATCAACCCGGCTTGTGGAATGAGGGGACATGGCAGACGACCTGGACTGTTCAGAGCATGTTGGGCCATGAAACCAACTTCAACAGTGCGCCCAGCTCCAATCTGGTGACCTTGACCCTGCTGGGGGGGAATGTGCCCGTGACCCTGGGGCAAAGTCAACGACCCGAGGCGGGTTTTGCCATGCTGACCACCGGTGCCGTAGAGGCTGTACGGCACTGGAGCGACAGCCAACTGCAATTGGAAGCGGATGCCACCAACCGGACCAGTCAGGATCACGCCGACAGTAACCTGCAGTGGATTGACGGTTCGGCATTGTGGAGTCACAACCTGGGGGATGGGACGGCCGGCGCGCAAGCCTATACGACCCGTTTGCAGATGGGTGGGCAACTCCTGTATGAAGAGAATACCGGCAAACTGTTCGTCGATCGCCCCTTGAACTGGACCGGATTGGAGTGTCGCTATGGCAGCGGAGCAGAATACAGTTTGCGCGATTACCCCACGGATTCAACCTTGAACGGGGTGTATACGGGACTCGAACTGGGCATGGGGTGCCAACGGGGCCAGACCATGGTGACGGCCACCGGAATGTGGGGGGTCGATCATGCCCAAAACCCCATCAGACTGGGAGGCGATCAGAGTCGGGACGATTTCTCCCTGACGGCCAGTCAACCTCTGGGACCCGGGATACTTATATTACTGGGACAGTGGAGTCGGTTGAGCGATCAGGAAGTCTATAGCCCGCTGCTGGGCGGCATGGTTCGGGGCATCATCCGGCGCGGGGGACGGGTCGAATATGATTATCCCCTGAGCAGACACTGGACGGTTTTGGGTTATCTGGATACCCTGACCCAGGACTCCAACATCAGTTTGTTTACGTTGAGCAACCAGGCTATTTATTTCGGCTTGCGCTGGGGGGGCAATTGATGGTAAAACGTCACTGTTTTCACCTTAATGTCCGGCTCTGTGATTGAAATCACAGGGGCAGGGGGGGGACAAGTGTAGTATTCGACGCTAGGCGGTCGGGAAATGCTTGGCGAGTGCTGGGCAAGATGCTCAAAAATAGCCTCTTGTCGAGTACTCAGAAGTGAGCCTCGGCTTTCTGCAGAGAGCAAATTTACTTAAACTTCCAAAAGGAAAAAACAATGGCTATCAATGTGTCAACCCAAGGTGTCGAAATTGCCCGTTATGTCGGTGCAGTGTATGGCCTGGTCCTCGATGATGCGACTGTGGTTTCGATTGAAAACGTAATGAATGCAGTTGGCGGCACTCCTACCGCTGATGTGGATGCCGTGGTGAACAGCGCCTACGCAGCTGATTTTAGTACTGCCACCAATGCTTCCGTGGCTACCACCGTGGCTACCAATCTGGGGCTGACAGGGACCCTGTTGAGTCAAGCCCAAGCCTATATCCTGGCCCAGTTGAATGCAGCCTCTGCTGGTACCCAAGGACAAACCATCATGAACATCCTGAACATGTTCGGTCAGTTGACCAGCGACCCTGTTTGGGGCGCGGCTGCAACCGCATGGGAAACCAAGGTGTCTGCTGCAGTGACCTATGGGCAGAACGCGAACAATACGTCAAATTCCCAAATGAGCGCTATGTCATCGGTTGCCCCCGGCATAACCTATACGCTCACTACAGGTGTGGACACCGCAACCGCGAATACCTTCTACGGGACGCTGGATAATAATTATAATACAGCATTGGCTACCGCTACACTGGGCGGCGCTGACACACTGACCGGCGCAGCCGGAAC
>JAKBLB010000039.1 GCA_021832305.1 Pseudomonadota bacterium
CTTTTATACCTGCGACTATCTGGGATTGGTGGACACAACCGGCACAGCACGTCGGAATGGCCAATATGGCTGGGATTATATATATGGCCGTACCAGCCTCGGTGATCGGATACCTGTGGTTCAGTCATGGAGCACGTGCATTGGGGGCCTATAAAAGCGGCCTCTTTCTCAACCTCGTGCCGGTTTTCGCGGTCGGGTTTAGCATCCTCTTCCTCCAGGAACGTCTGGCCTCGCGGCAATGGCTTGGCGTGCTGGTGATCCTGGCCGGAATTGCTTGGACGAGTATCGCGCGTTCTCCACCCACCGCAGAGAATGCCGAATCTACCGATGAAATAAAGCAAAGTTAATGAGTGTGATCACCGGATTTGATGGTCTGATTTTCAGGTTGGATAATGGGTTGGCGGCTTGATCATGGCGAGGCTTGACCAAATTCACGCCCTGTTCCAACTTTCAATCCTCACCGATCGTGATCATGGGACCGATGGTGATCGGCCTCAGAAAGCGCAGACAGGCCATCGTTTGTTCCGTGCCCGATCCTTCAAAAGACTGGTGCAGTGACAGCGGAAATGCTTCCGGATCGGGGAGTGGCATGAAGCGCCCACGGGCCTCTTGCCAGAATGAGGTGGAGGGAATGTCTTGCGCCAGAATGAACGCCAGCAATACAAGGTACGCAAAGACACCCCTGTGTGGGCCGACACTCTGGAAAACCAGGCATGGATACGCCCCCGGCAACAGGAGGCAAGCACCACCATCAGGCCAACATATACCTTGCGTCCAAGGAAACGCAGGGACTCACTGGTGCTTCGGCGCCTGCACCTGGCACAACAGAAACTGAACCGGAAGGAAAACGCTTGCCGGTGATCCTCTGGAATGCCCCGGGGTTTTCTGGGATAGTGTGCTCGAGGCAGTACACCCTCGCAAAAGGGGCAACCCTTATTCAGGGTCTCCTGCGCCAATTCGGCATCAAACTCCTGCAGGCGTGAAAAAAGAGTGGGATCGGAAAAGAAGATGTGAGACACTTTGAGTGGTCTTTATTGGTTGGGAAACCAAAGACTCACCCAAAGGGGGGTTGGAAATTAACCCCCGTGAGGGCGTCACCCTCTCAACCCTCATCCAAAATGATCACCAACCCCTGAAAATCCATCAAAATAACTGATCACACTCACCCAAGAACACCACGGGTGATGCCTCATGCCGCAGTCGTGCCATGTGAAGTCACCAATGCTGGCACGTTTACAAGCCGCTATGAAGGCATGGTAGAGGGTCATTCTTTCTACTGGAAATACCACACCTCGGCGGACGCTAACTGGCAACCCCTCCAGCACTTCAATGGCTGCACGAGATAAAGGAACTGCACGGGGTTCCGAAGTTTTTAATTTATCGGGGTCGAGCAACAATGCCAAGCGACGGTCCCAGTCTACCATCTCCCGCCCATTTCGACAAAATTGGCGTGCCCCGTCTCTCAGACCTCAACTCTTTGAACTGCCCGGTGCGGACCCGCATGCCGGGTGGTGTGGGAGGGGATTGGTCAGAATCCTGACTGCTCCTTATCCCGATTTTACCTTCCAACCAGAAAACCTCAATAATCATCGCGCTCGGCAGTAAGTCACCGCACCAGCCGTACCCGCTATTGCATATCATGAGCCACTTTCCCGAGACTGGCATTCAAGCCGATAGAGGAAGTCGAAAAAATTTGGCGCAGGATTCGGGGAGCGGATAAAATCGAACTATTGTTGAAGGGAATTCCCTTATAAGAATGGTGAACCGGCTCTGGAAGATCAGCCGGTCCGGCGGAAACTCGCCGCTTGACGCATCACACTGCAGAATGGTCATACACTATGTGTGACTTCCCCTCGCAGAACAGCCGGTCTTGCCGGCAATCGATTCAATGGTCGACCTTTGAGAAGGATAATCTTGACGATGCTCCTCCATTCTACGCACGGCTCGCTTTTGTACTTCAGGGAAAAATATTTTTCGAGGCGTCTTTGCGCCATCCCTGCGAACTGCTTTTGGCATTGTTCCGGGCTCTGTTTTTTCGGAATTCGGTCTTCAAAAAATACGGGGAAATTTATAACCCGAGGATGGAAATGGCAAAAATACCCCATGGGTTTGTAGACTACGCAGGGTTAAGTTTTTAGGGCGATATCGGATGGCCAGTGGTTTTCTTCAAGATAATAATTATCTGCTCCGTTTGGTCACGGAAATGGCTGGTATTGCGGTATGGGAGTACGACTTCATTGCCGGTCATATGTTGCGTTCAAACAATCATGACAAACTTTATGGACTGACTTGGCAAACTGAATGGACCATTGACACGTTCCTCGATGCAACGCATCCCGATGATCGTACAAAAGGACAAGAATTCATCCAGCAGTCAATTTTGCCTGGAGGGCCGGATGACTATGCTTTTGACTTCCGAGTCATTTGGCCAGACGGCATTATCCATTGGCTATGGGTTCAAGGGCGCGTTGTCAGGCGCAATGAATCGGGGCAAGGCATTCTTGTTCGAGGTGTTCTGGTCGATATCACCACGCGCAAAGCCGCAGAAAACAGAATTCTGCGTATCAGCAATCTTTACAGGGCACTCAGCGAAATCAACCAGGCGATCGTCCGAATGGAAACCGAAGAAACCCTGTTTCCGCTCGTTTGCAGAATGGCCGTCGATTTCGGCGGGATGACTTTAGCCTCTATTAGACAGTTAAATCCTGAAACGAATCTACTTGATGCAGTGGAGAACTACGGAAGTGGCGCCGATTATCTGAAAAGTACCGTCATTTCTGCAAGCGATACCGTGCCGGAAGGCAGGGGACCTGCGGGTACGGCATTCCGCGATGGTCGAAATGTGATCATCAATCACTACTTGCAATGCGAAATGACCAAGCCGTGGCACGAACAGGCAAAGCGGTTTGGATGGGGGAGCAGCGGAACTTTCCCAATATTGCGTGGTGGTAAGCCCGTTGCGATTCTGGGTGTCTATCACAGCCATGAGGACGCTTTCGACAAGGAGGCCATCGATCTTCTGGACGAGATGATACGTGACATATCATTTTCCCTCGACAACTTCGATAGGGAAAGGGAGAACCAGCGGATCCGCAGCGACCTTCTTGCCAGCGAACGCCACTTCAGGGCGTATTTTGATCGTTCTATGGTAGGAATGGCTACGACTTCGCCCGCTACGGGCGCCTGGCTTGAGGTTAACGGTGCTCTGTGCAAGATGCTGGGCTATTCGAAAAATGAATTGATGCAAAAGACATGGGCTGATGTCACTCATCCCGATGATATTGAAGAAGGCCACAAGGCAATTCAGCGTATCCTGAAAGGAGAGAGCGACGATTTTGAATTGAACAAGCGCTATATCAGGAAGGATGGGAACATCATTCATGCTCATATTGCAAGCCGAGTGGTGCATGACGAAAATGGGGTAGTCGATTATCTGGTCACCATCGCAGACGACATTACCGAAATCAAGAATCATCAGAACCAACTGGAACACCTGATTCATCACGATCCGCTGACCGGGCTTCCGAACAGGGTGTTGCTCAACGACCGACTCGACATGGCGGTTGCGGGGGCAAAGCGGGTTGGAGGCAACATTGCCGTGTGTTTCATGGATCTCGATGGCTTCAAGCCCATCAATGACACCTACGGTCATGCGACGGGAGACAACCTGCTCATCGAAGTGGCAAGAAGGCTGACATTCGTCGCCCGTGCGACCGATACAGTGGCGCGCCTTGGTGGGGACGAGTTTATTTTGGTCCTGAACGGATTGTCTGGAGAAGATGAATGCAGACACCTACTGAACCGGATCATGGAGATTTTCAGTCTGCCATTTCAGATCGATAGGCATGAAGTCAGCATGTCATCGAGCATCGGCGTTGCGATGTATCCCGATCATGTCACCGACGGTTCGGGATTGCTTCGGCATGCTGATCAGGCCATGTATATCGCTAAACAGCAAGGACGGAACAGAATTCATTTCTTCGATGCGGTCAACGACCATCTTGCGCAGGTACGTTCGGAGGGTCTCTCAAGAATCGAAATGGCATTACAGAATGGTGAGTTGCTCCTCCACTACCAGCCAAAAATCAACATGAGGAACGGCGAAGTCATCAGCATGGAAGCCTTGATTCGTTGGCAACATCCCGAACGCGGGCTTCTGCCGCCTAGCGAGTTTCTGCCGCTCGTCGAAAACAGCGAATTCGAAATCAGGCTGTCCGAATGGGTGATCACGGAAGGCATGGCGCAGTTGGATGCTTGGCGGAAGTCGGGCATCAATATTTGGGTCAGCGTCAACTTGCCTGCCAAACATTTGCAGTCTAAAGGTTTTGTCGACTTTGTTTTGTCTGTCATGTCGCGGTATCCTGACTTGAAGGGACGCTCGATTACGTTCGAGATTCTGGAGACGGCCGCCCTCGGTGACATGGGGTTGGCCATCCGGAAGATGGAAGACTGCATCAAGCAGGGGATCTGTTTCTCGATAGACGACTTTGGAACGGGCTATGCTTCGCTTTCTTACTTGAGGCGGCTTCCTGCCAGTACCATCAAGATTGACCAATCATTCATTCGAGGCATGCTCGATGATGCCGATGATCTTTCCATTGTCAAGGGCGTGATCAGTTTGGCAGATGCATTCCAGAAGGAAGTAATTGCAGAAGGCGTAGAGACGATCGAACATGGTGTCAAATTGTTGGAGATGGGTTGCTATCTGGGTCAAGGCTACGCCATTTCCCATCCCATGAACGCCAAGGACGTCACAAACTGGATAAATGAATTCAAATTGCCTCCGGAATGGAAGAAGTCATTGGATTGAAGTTGTATCGCTAATTCGAAATGTGCATATCCAGTACTACGGCGTTTTTCAGGGTTTTTGGCGCGCGCAATATCTTCTTCTGCCTTGGCCGATGTCACGAAGAACTTCAGTCGCCTGGCGGCACCACTCCTGCGAACCGGCTTTTCGCCGGAATTCAAAGCCAAGGTTGGCCTGGAAGCGATACGCGGATTGAAGACGGTCAACGAGTTGGGACAGGAGTATGGAGTGCATCCGGTGCAGATTTCGCAGTGGAAGAAAGCCATACTGGAGCAATCCGAGAAGTTGTTTGAAGGGAAACAGGGGCCGAAGCCGGTCTCGGAACATCAGGAACCGGATCGATTGTATGGTGAAGATCGGGCGGTTAAAGATGGCATTGGATTGGCTCAAAAAAGGTCCGGGATATCCCTGCCATGACAAGGCGTGATTGGGTTGAACCGGTGGTCGGGTCGCCTTTGATCGCCAGGGCTAACTGGTTGGGGTAACACGCTCCACGATTTACGCGGGCCATCGCACCCCGGTTGTTTCGGAAAAAGTTTCCCTCATCATTACCAAGGTATATACTTAACATATATCCTTTTCTTTGGGAGGTGGTCATGACCTATGCACGCGTATTTCAATCCGGCAACAGTCAGGCGGTACGGCTACCGAAAGAGTTTCGTTTTTCTGCCGACCAAGTGGAAATATTCCGGCGAGGTGACGAGGTTATCCTGCGCGAGCGCCCGAGCAGTGCGTTGACTATTTTTAATACTTTGAGCCAGTTTCCGGAAGATTTCATGGCACAGGGACGAGGTGACATTCAACCGCAGGAAAGAGAGTCGTTCTGATGACGGTGCGCTACCTGCTGGATACCAATATCTGCATCTATATCGCCAAGTACAATCCTCCTGCAGTGCGTGAAAGGTTTTCCCGTCACACAGCGGATGAAATGGTCATGTCCGTTGTGACGCTGGGTGAGTTGCGCTTCGGTGCGGAAAAAAGTCAGTCGCGTGAGCGCGCATTGGCCGTAATTGCACGATTGGAAGCGGCGATGAAGATCGCACCGCTGACCGAGGTGGCAGGAGAGCATTACGGCCAGATCCGTGCATCCTTGCAAGAGCGCGGCGAGATGATCGGCAACAACGACTTGTGGCTGGCCGCTCATGCAAAAGCCGAAGGGTGGATACTGGTAACCAACAATGAGCGCGAGTTTGCGCGGGTTGAGGGGTTGCAGGTTGAGAACTGGGCAGCCTGATGGCGGTGGAGTTGACTCTGGAGTATTTCCTGCGCCATCCGCTGCCGGGGATTGGGAGGCACAGCGGGTCATGGTGTCGGGATTGATATCCACCTGACCTATAATCTCATCTCATTTCCAAGGTAACCCCATGAAACCGCTTCTCGATTCGACCCTCACTTGCCCGGCATGCGGGCACCAGAAAACCGAGCACATGCCCACGGATGCCTGTCAGTGGTACTACGAGTGCGAGGCCTGCCACACCTTGCTCAAGCCCAAGCCCGGCGACTGCTGCGTGTTCTGCTCCTACGGCTTGGTACCCTGTCCGCCCGTTCAGGTCTCAGGAAAATCCTGCTGTAATTGAGGCTTCGGGCGGGCGGGAACCCTGACTACGGTTTGCGCGCGATCAACTCGACCGGGGCGATGCACCCGCGAGTCAAGTTTTCGATCATGTTTTGGATCTTGGTCTGGGCTGTTGCGCCCATGGTAATCGGCAAACCGATCGGA
>JAKBLB010000040.1 GCA_021832305.1 Pseudomonadota bacterium
CGTACCCGGTTGCGTGACGAAACCGGTGATCCCTGGGACGGGCGTACCCTGGAGTGGTCTACTGCCTCCCCCCCACCCGCCTATAATTTTGCCCGGATTCCCCAAATCCACACGCGGGATGCCTTCCTCTCCATGAAAAAGCAGGCACGCCGCACCAAAGAGATCGATTATGGTGCCATCCTCCTGCCCCGTTCTTCCAGCCTGGGACCGATCATGGGAGGATTGACCTTCGTTCTGGGCTTCTCCCTGGTCTGGTACCTGTGGTGGTCGGCCATCCTTGCCCTGGCGGGACTGATTGGCTGCGTCATTGCCCGCTCCTGGGACGAGCATACCGAGGAGGAACTCTCCGCGCAGGAGGTCCTTGCCATCGAGACGGCTTTGCATCGTCCCGGCACCTCCGTCTCCTTCGCAGAAAAACCTCTGCCCATCCAAAACCTCACTTTTGAGAGATCTCCCCTGCCATGACCACTGCCCAGCCCCCTCTTGGACTCGCAAACGCCGAGCTGGGACATGACCATGATCCGGCAGGTCTTGCGACCTTCGGCTTTTGGCTTTATCTGATGACGGACTGCGTGCTCTTTGCCGCACTCTTTGCCACCTATGCCGTGCTCCATCAAAATTTTGCCGGTGGGCCGACCGGCAAGGATCTTTTCGATATTCCCTATGTCTTCGTCGAAACCCTATGCCTGCTTCTGTCCAGCACTTCCGCCGGCTTGGCCCTGTTGGCCATGCAACGGGGGGACCGTGCTCGTCTGCTCTACTGGTTGGGGTTGACCGTTCTGTTGGGCATGGGTTTCATCGGAATGGAAATCCATGAATTCATCCGCCTCGTAGACGCAGGGAATGGCCCCCAGCGCAGCGCCTTTCTGTCTGCTTTCTTCACTCTGGTGGGGACCCATGGACTGCACGTCACCGTCGGTCTGATCTGGATGACCAACATGATCCTGCAAATAGGGCGCCGGGGAATCACTCTTCCAATCCGGTCACGCCTGATCCGCCTCAGTCTGTTCTGGCATTTTCTTGACCTGATCTGGATCGGTGTCTTCACCCTCGTTTATCTCATGGGAGTCCGCTCATGAAATCCTCCGCCGCCCATCACGGCTCCCTGCGCTCCTATCTGGGGGGATTTTCCGCCTCCCTGCTCCTGACCCTGGCCTCTTTCGGGCTGGTTCTCTATGGCCCCCCCCTGGAACCTTCGCTCCTGTTCGGAACGCTCGCGCTCCTGGCCATTCTCCAGATCATCGTGCAGATTTATTTTTTCCTGCATGTCGATACTTCCTCCGAACAACTCTGGCACCTGCTTCCCCTCCTCTATACCCTCCTCATCGTCATCCTGTTGGTGGGCGGCACGCTGTGGATCATGCATAACGCCAACCTGCACATGATGTCCGGGATGGACCCCTAGGGATGAACACCCTCGCGTTCAAAGTTTCCCCATCCAGCCGGGATCTCCTGTCCCTGATCAAACCGGGCATCGTCCTGGCCAACCTGGTTTCCGTAACCGGGGGATTTGGTTTGGCCGCTCGAGGACAAGTCGTCTGGTCCCTGCTCGATGCCACCCTCTGGGGTGCTGCCCTGATCCTCAGCGCTGGCTGTGTCTTCAACAACCTCGTCGACCGGGACATCGACTCCTTCATGCAACGCACCCGACAGCGTCCTCTGGCGCAGGGGAGAATCACCTCCCCCCAAGCCCTGACATGGGGCACCCTGTTGCTGGGTAGCGGCGCCTGGGTGCTGGGATGCCATACCAACCTTCTGACCCTGGCCGTTTCTCTGACCGGCATTTTCGTCTACGTCGGTTTGTACAGCCTGTATTTCAAACGTCGTTCCTGGCTGGGGGTCTGGGTCGGCAGCATCGCTGGCGCCATTCCGCCCCTGATGGGCTACACGGCGGTCACCCACCACCTGGGGCCGGGGGCCTGGTGCCTGTTTCTGATCTTCTGCCTGTGGCAAATTCCCCACGCCCATGCCATCGCTCTCCTGCACCTCGAAGATTATCGTCGGGCCGGGCTCCATCTCTTGCCCCTCACGCATGGGGAAAAAGTAGTGCGTCAACGCATGCCCTACTACATCAGCGCCTTCCTGCTGGCTTCCCTGCTGCCCTTTTTCTATGACCTGACCGGACTCTCCTATCTGCTCGTGGTGCTGACGGCAGGGGGAGGCTGGCTGTGCTTCACCTGGAAGACCCGTCATCACCCCCACCTGAAATCCTGGGCTCGGGGTCATTTTCTGTTTTCGATTCTGACCATCATGATCCTCAACTTCATGCTGGTGCTCGACCCGACCCTCCTGTTCCGGGGCTCCTGAGCATCACGCACCCGGAACCGCCTTCCCGAGCGGCGAGGAAGTCCGTCAAATCTGTCACAGAATGAAACACTTCTAGTAAAGTGCCAGGATTACCATGGGGGCCGCTCCCCCTACGACAAGAGGTGTTCCATGGCAAAACGTGCTTCGACTCCGCCCCTCCCCCATGATCGCCCCGGACTGGACAGAGTATCGCTCCAGCGCAGCATTTCCAATCACTTGCTCTTTACCGTCGGCAAAACCCGGGACAAAGCCTCTCACCATGATTGGTTCATGGCCGTTGCTCACGCCGTTCGCGACTGCATGACAGAAAACTGGATTCAAACCCAGGAGCGGTTTCACCGGCATGAAGGGAAGCGGGTCTACTATCTCTCCCTCGAGTTTCTCCTCGGTCGGATGTTGGTCAATAGCCTCTACAATCTTGGGCTGCTCGACACCTGTCGGGAATGCCTGTCCGATCTGGGGGTGGACTTCGAATCGATCCGCGCCGTGGAAGAGGACGCGGGCCTGGGCAATGGGGGGTTGGGACGACTGGCCGCCTGTTTCATGGATTCCCTGGCCACTCTGAACTACTCGGCCTGTGGTTATGGCATTCGCTATGAATATGGCATGTTCCATCAGGACATCGAAAATGGTGAGCAGGTCGAGCGTCCGGACAGTTGGTTGCGTTTTGGCAATCCCTGGGAATTCCGCCGCCCCGAAGTGAGTTACGAAATTCACTTCGGCGGAAAGGTCACCCATTACCGCGAAGAAGACGGCATCGCCCGCTATCATTGGGTAGACACCGAGGTCGTCCTCGCCCTGGCCTATGATCTTCCCGTACCCGGACACGCCACCCCGACCACCAACAGTTTGCGCTTATGGTCAGCCAAAGGCACCCATGAATTCGATCTGCGCTATTTCAATGAAGGCGATTACATGGAGGCCGTCGCCAACAAAAACGACTCCGAAAATCTTTCGATGGTCTTGTATCCCGATGATTCCAGCATGGAAGGACGGATGTTGCGTCTCAAGCAACAATACTTTTTTGTCAGCGCCTCCCTGCAGGACATCGTGCAGCGTCATTTGAACCATCATCCCGACCTGAGCGGACTGGCCGACAAGGTGGCCATCCAACTCAACGATACCCACCCCAGCCTGTGCATTCCGGAACTGATGCGCCTGTTGCTGGACGTGCATCACTGGGATTGGGATTCGGCCTGGGACCTCACGACCCGCCTGTTTTCCTATACCAACCATACCATCATGCCCGAAGCGCTGGAAACATGGAGCGTCGACCTGATGGAAAAGTTACTGCCCCGCCATCTGCAACTGGTTTACGAAATCAACCACCGGCTGCTCGAAGAGGTACGCCACCGTCACCCCGGCGACCCCAGTGTGCTGCAACGTCTCTCGCTCATCGACGAAACCGGCGGACGGCGTATACGCATGGCCCACCTCTCCATCGTCGGAAGCCATCATGTCAACGGAGTCGCCCAATTACATACCCAGTTGCTCAGGACCACGACCTTTGCCGAATTCGATGCCCTCTATCCGGGCAAGATTCTCAATGTCACCAATGGGATCACCCCACGGCGCTGGCTCAATGAAGCCAATTTCCGTCTTTCTGCCCTGCTTTCGGAAACTCTGGGAGAAGCCTGGAAAAACGATCTGTCCAAACTTTCGGCACTGGCCCACCGGGCCGACGACGAAACATTCCAGCATCGTTTTCGCACGGTGAAACAGGCCAACAAGCAGGCCCTGGCCGCGTACCTGCTCCGGAGCCAGGGTATGGCACTCGATCCGGATACCCTGTTTGATGTACAGGTCAAACGAATTCACGAATACAAACGACAACTGCTCAATGTGCTGGGGGTCATCACCCGCTACAACCGCCTGCGTTCGGGACAGGGCGAACACATGGTTCCCCGCACCGTCATCTTCAGCGGCAAGGCAGCCCCCGGTTATGTCGCAGCCAAACGCATCATCGCCCTGATCCATGCCGTGGCCGAAGTCGTCAATAACGATCCTCTGGTCCATGACCGGCTCAAGGTCGTCTTCATTCCCAACTACAACGTCACCATCGCCCTGCGTCTCATTCCTGCGGCCGAACTGTCGGAACAGATTTCCACCGCCGGTACCGAAGCTTCGGGAACGGGCAACATGAAACTGGCCCTCAATGGCGCGCTCACCCTGGGGACCCTGGACGGGGCCAACATCGAGATTGGACAAGCCGTGGGATGGGACAACTTCTTCGTATTCGGTGAAACTGCCGAGCAGATCGCCCAACTTCAAGAAAGCGGTTACCACCCGCAGGAACTGATCCATACCCACGAGGAGTTGCGTCAGGTACTGGACATGATCGCCCAGGGGTATTTTTCGCCGGATCAGCCCCACCGCTTCGCCCCCATCGTGGAAGAGCTCACCACCCGCGACCGCTTCTTCCTGCTGGCGGATTACGAAGCCTACATTGCTGCCCAGGAACGGGTGGATGACGTCTACCGCAATCCTGCGGAATGGACGCGGCGTTCCATTCTCAATGTCGCCCACATGGGCGTTTTCTCCAGCGACCGGTGTATTCAGGAATATGCCAGGGATATCTGGCATCTGAACGACTGAACTGTCGCGCCCCCATCAGGCGGGGTCGTGAAAGCGCTTTTTACGCGGGAGAGGCAGATGGGCGACGATATCGGCCATCAACTCTCCCGAATGGCCTGAACCATAGATCTGGCTCCCGGCATAACTCTGTTGCAACTGGTAGGTCAGGGCCTGTGTCATGGCTTGAGGTTTCCAGGGGCTGTCGCGCACATTACTGGCACGTTCCCGCCCATTTTGACGCTCGCCCAGATTCACCACCGGCGTACCCAGAAAGGCGCATTCCCGAATCCCTACACTGGAATTACCGATCAAACAACGCGCTTGACGCAATAGACGCAAGAACAGACGCCCCTCCAGATTGGTGATCATTCCCATGGGCGCATGAGGGTGATCGCGCCGAAAATCGGTCACCGCCCGGGAGGTGGCTTCCGATCCCGCGTCACTGTTGGGATTGAAGACCACGAAAGGCAAACCGCTGGCATTGACCACGTGCAGGGTCATCATCATGTGACGATAACTGGACTCATGCTCCGTGGTATCCGCATGCTGCAATACCATGATGAATTCGCCCTCGAGATCGAAATGATCCAGCCCCTCCTGTCCGACCAACGCCAGCGCCAGATCATCCAGAGAGATCTGGCAAGCTTCCCGTGCCAGATCGATGGAAGGACACCCGGTCACATAGATGCTGTCCGGATGTTCTCCCATACGCATGAGACGCGCTGCCGCCTGGGCATTGGCCACCAGATGGATGTCGGACAACTTGGTCACGGCATGTCGTACCCGCTCATCGATATTTCCGGTGATTTCTCCACCTTGCACATGGATCAGAGGAATCCCCAAATAGGAAGTGGCCACCGCCGTACCCAGAGTTTCATAACGATCGGCGATGGTGATGACCCAATCCGGACGGTGGGTCTCCAGATGGCGCGTCGTAAACAAAATGGTCTGTGCCGTAGTTTCTGCCATGCGTCCAGGCTCATTCCCCAGAACCAGGGTCTCCCCTTCCGCTGCCACATGGAATCCGTCTTCACGGATCAGGTCGGCCACCCGGCCATGCCGGTCCGAAAGAGCGGAACCGGAGCAAAGACAGTGCAAATCGATACCTTCCAACTGATTCAAGGCTTGCAAGGTGCTGCGGATACGGGAATAACTGGGACGAGCGGTGATGGCGACAAGGATTTTACGGGCAACGGACATCATTGATTTCCATGAGATGATCTTTGGGAAGGGCACGGGTCAGAACCTGACCGAGAAGATGAGGTAGTTTTTCGTAACCCAATCCGCCTCCCGGTTTCTTGAACGCCAGATCTGGAGGTATCAAGGAATGTCCGGCCGGCAGATTCCGGGTAGTCACCCAGGACCTGCCAAAAATGGCAGGGTCAAAGCCCAATCGTTCCAACTGCACCGACTTCGAAACGGGCGAGGTACGCATGCTCCACGCAAAGACTGCACCGTCCACCAGTGCTTTGAGCCCAGCGGGCGTGAGGGAAGCCGGAACATCCGGTCCGAACATGCGTTCATGCAACGTGAGATGGACTTCCAGCAGCGAGGCGCCCAGATAGGTCGCCACGATA